>CAMKFB010000135.1 GCA_946411735.1 uncultured Selenomonadales bacterium | reverse complement strand
CGATCGCCGACAATGCCTCTGTAAGCGACTGCAATGCCCTACACGCGTCGATGAGCACATGGCACGATACTTTTATCGTCGACGAAGAATATGCGCTCAAATCGAGCGTGAGCGCCGTTGATGACGTCGTCGTTTCCGAGGGCAATCCCGTCTCCGTCACACTTGCCGCCGCCGATCGCTCCGTCATCGACGACCAACTTCGCGCCGACGTCCGACTCTCCGCGCTCGACAGCATCGCGCCCTTCGACGACGCCACTGCGCAACTCACTCAAATTTTCCGCTACGACGGCGTTCTCGATTACGACGGCTTCGCCGATTACGGCTCAACTCTCGCGACCGACAACATTTTCATCTCCGACGACGACGACCGTCAACGTTGGGCCCTTCTTCAAGCCGAACTCGCCGACTCCTTTCAGGAGCATTGCACTTGCGGCGCCTCCGATTACGATTGGTGGTACTCGTCGATCCGCCTTGGCGAAGAACGTTTCCTCATCTCCGATCCACAATTGGTCACCGTCGAAATTAAATGCGCCCGGTGCGGATATACTCTTGCCGAGTACATCGTGCCCGGCGCAGATTGGGAGGTAATGATATGAAAATCGAACTGCAGGATCGCGAGCGCGTTTCGGGCGTGCTCGAGATGGACATTTATCGCAAGGGCATTCTCGTTGAGCACGTCGTTGAGCACAACCTTGTCGTCGACGGCGGGCGCCAACGCCTTGCGCAATTGATTGCCGGCAAATCTGCCACGCCCGTCACCAAAATCGGCTTCGGCACCGCCGGCTCCGTCCCCAAATTGTCGGACGACGCTCTTACCGAGCCCTTCTTAAAAAATATCGACAGCGCCACCGTCGCCGGCGCCGACGCCGTTTTCAAGTGGACGCTCACCGAGACCGAGCCCCCAGACGGGATGAACATTCGCGAGTTCGGGCTTTTCGCCGACGACAACATTATGATCACGCGGCTGGTGCGCGCACGCGTCATCGGCAAGGACGTCGACATGGTCATCGACGGCACTTACACTCTTCATTTCTAAGGCGGTGAGCACATGAATTACGAAGCGTACATCGGGCGCGGCGTGCACAAGGTCACCAATAAGGATCGACCCGTCACCACTCTCGAAAACATTTCCGAGTGGGTCGACGACATTTACTGCATCGAGGCGGGCGACAACGTTTACACCGCCGACAAAGTACTCGGCGGGCGCGACGGCGTTGCCAATGCTCAAGCTCAGGCGCTCACCAACCGGACCAATTTCCTCAAGGACGCCGTCATGCAGCTCGTCGATTACGTTGGCGCTCTTCGCGCCGCCATTCAGCCGCACCTTCAAAACGTCAAGGCCATCGTCGTTCAAAAGACCGCACCCGCCGATCCCTACAATTACGTTTGGCTCGAGACCACTCAGAATTTCACCGACCCCGCCGTCAAGCTCACTTTCGCCAACGGCTCATCCGTATCCAACCCCATTTTCCGCGTCGAGTTCGTGCCCCGCGGCACCGTTTACATTCGCACCGACGGCATCACAGGCGAGCTCGGCGATATCTCTTTCCATTCCTTTGATGACTAGGAGGTTTTAACATGGCTCTTCAAGTGTCCAAGTTCTCCGTCGAGAACAACGATCTTCTTCTGCCTTCGCACGTGTCGCTCGTCAGCGGCTTGAGCGACTTCTTAAACTACAACCTTGCAGAATTCAACAATAATACAATCGCCTCCGCGATCGGCAACCTTTCCAAGGTTTACCTCGGCATCAACGCCAACGCCGTCAGCGCCACCAAGGCCACCAACGACGGCGACGGCAAGAAAATCTCCACCACCTATTACAAGAAAACCGACACCGTCGTCAACGCTACCAATGCCTTCAACGCCGTAAAGGCCACCCAGGATTCCAACGGCAATGTCATCATCGACACCTACATCACTAAATCCGACGTCGTCACCGACGCTAAAAACGCCGTCGCCGCCACTTACGCCACTTACGACTCCGCTAACACCAACACTCGTAACGCCATTCGAGATTACATCATCGGCGTCAAAGCCACCAATGACAATCACGGCTTGACCTTCACGCGCGGCACCGGCGAAACTTCTACCTTCTCCATCGCCGACACCACTTACGACATCGCCACCTTCGACAAGGCGGGGCTTATGTCCGCGATCGACAAGGTCAAGCTCGACACCATTGACTCTTACGCGCAGGCCTTTCAATTCATCAACACTGCAGAAACCGATCTCAATCACATCTTCATCCCCGGCGCCTACAGGTTCAATCGCATTAACAGTTCTTTCCACCACGCTCCTGCCTATTTTCGCAATCACAGCGCCACTTCCTATATGCTCGTTTTCGGCGGCAACGCGGTTGCCACAACCTTGGCGGAAGCCGGCACCGTCGTTCAATTGCTCTGGAATGTCGGCGGCAATAATTTTTTCTGGCGCGTCTTTCTGGCTTATGCGCCCGAGGGCGACTCGGGATACGAGCGTTATTGGCACTCCACACAATATAACACCGACACCTTTTTCGCCAATCCCGACGATTCGGGCGTCGCCACCGGCAGCGACACCGAGTAACCGCCATGGTTCAGCGGCTTCGTCT
>CAMKFB010000134.1 GCA_946411735.1 uncultured Selenomonadales bacterium | reverse complement strand
GCGGCACCAACGGCGCGGCGGGCGACGGCACCACCGTCTACGTCTCCAACATGACCATCACCACAACCGGCGGCAACTCCGGCGGCATTATGACCACCGGCGGCGGCAAAACCGTTGCGCGCAACCTCGACATCACCACTCAAGGGCAATCCTCCGCGCCGATCCGAACCGATCGCGGCGGCGGCGATGTCACCGTCGAGGGCGGCTCCTACACCTCCAACGGGCTCGGCTCCCCCGCCATTTACTCCACCGCCGACATCCAAGTCAGCGACGCCAATCTCACGTCGAATTTGTCCGAGGGCGTTTGCATCGAAGGACAAAACTCCGTTGCGCTCACCAATTGCACCTTGACTGCCAATAACACGCAGACCAACGGGCAAGCCACTTTCCTCGACACGATTATGATCTATCAGTCGATGAGCGGTGACGCCGACAGCGGGCAATCGTCCTTCTCCATGACGGGCGGCGTGCTCAACAGTCAAAGCGGTCACGTCTTCCACGTTACCAACACCAGCGCCTTGATCAGCCTTTCGGGCGTGACGATCAATAATTCCTCCGAGGACGGCGTGTTGCTGTCGGTGTGCGACGACGGTTGGAGCGGCGCGTCGAATGTGGCGACCTTGAGCGCAAGCAATCAGCAATTGGAAGGCGATATCCTTGTCGGCAGCGACTCAACGCTCACCATGACGTTGACCGGCTCGACTTTGACCGGCGCGATCGGCGGCGACATCACCAACGCAAGCGGCTCGACCGTCAGCTCGACCGTCGGCACCGTCGATGTCACGCTCGACGCCGACAGCAAATGGTATTTGACCGGCGACGCCAACGTCTCCAGCTTCAACGGCGACGCCGCCAACGTCATTAACAACGGCTTCACCCTGTTCGTCAACGGCACCGCCCTTGACGGCACCACCGACAGCGAAGGCACCGCCGACGACACCACGAGCGAAGAAGAGGACACTTCGACGGAAGAAGAGGATACCACTTCGACGGAAGAAGACACCACTTCGACGGAAGAAGATACGACCGTCGAGGATAGCGATTCGGATGCCGATAGTGATGCCGATGCTGACGGTGGCGATCAGACCGATTCGCCCCCCGACGGCGGCGGCGATATGACAGGCGCTCCTCCCGATGGCGGCGGCGATGTGACAGGCGCTCCTCCCGATGGCGGCGGCGATATGACAGGCGCTCCTCCCGATGGCGGCGGCGACATGACGGGCGCTCCTCCCGATGGCGGCGGCGGTGAAGGCGGCGGCTCGAGCAGCTCCGATATAACGTGGTCGGGCGCAACCGAGATCACCTCCGCCGACTCTCAAGCCGATCAGACCTATACCTCCTCGACCGCCGATCAGAACGCGCTGTTGATCAACACCACCGACAATGTTGTGATTACCAACGCCACCGTCACCAAGAGCGGCGACTCCGACGGCGGCGACAACAGTAATTTCTACGGCACCAACTCCGGCATCCTTGCCAAGGGCGGCGGCTCCTCCACCATCGACGGCGGCACCGTCAGCACTACCGCCACGGGCGCCAACGGCGTTTTCTCCTACGGCGGCAACGGCGGCACCAACGGCGCGGCGGGCGACGGCACCACCGTCTACGTCTCCAACATGACGATCACTACGACCGGCAGCAACTCGGGCGGCATTATGACCACCGGCGGCGGCAAGACCGTTGCGCGCAACCTTGACATTACAACCGATGGCGGCTCGTCCGCGCCCATCCGCTCCGATCGCGGCGGCGGCGACGTCACCGTTGAGGGCGGCACCTATACCTCCAACGGGCTCGGCTCCCCCGCTATTTATTCGACGGCGGCGATCCAAGTCAGCGATGCCACTCTCACGTCGAATTTGTCCGAGGGCGTTTGCATCGAAGGGCAAAACTCCGTTGCGCTCACCAATTGCACTCTCACTGCCAATAACACCCGCACCAACGGGCAAGCCACTTTCCTCGACACGATTATGATCTATCAGTCGATGAGCGGCGACGCTGACAGCGGGCAATCGTCCTTCTCAATGACGGGCGGCGTGCTCAACAGTCAATCGGGGCATGTCTTCCACGTTACCAATACCAGCGCCTTGATCAGCCTTTCGGACGTGACGATCAATAATTCCTCCGAGGACGGCGTGCTGCTGTCGGTGTGCGACGACGGTTGGAGCGGCGCATCGAATGTGGCGACCTTGAGCGCAAGCAATCAGCAATTGGAAGGCGATATCCTCGTCGACAGCGACTCGACGCTCACCATGACGTTGACCGGCTCAACCTTGACCGGCGCCGTCAGCGGCGAGATCACCAATGCAAGCGGCACGGAAGTTTCTTCGACCGTCGGCACCGTCAACGTCACGCTCGACGAGAACAGCAAGTGGTATTTGACGGGCGACGCCAACATCTCGAGCTTTGAAGGCGACGCCGCCAACGTCATTAACAACGGCTTTACGCTCTTCGTCAACGGTGAAGCGCTCGACGGCACAACAGACAGCGAAGGCGACGCCGATGCCGATGCAGACAGCGATTCCGATGCTGACAGCGATTCCGATGCCGACAGCGACTCCGATGCCGACAGCGACTCCGATGCCGACAGCGACG
>CAMKFB010000133.1 GCA_946411735.1 uncultured Selenomonadales bacterium | reverse complement strand
GTACTTGTCAATCTTTGCGGCGCCAACCTCCCGATCAAGTTCCGTCGCATCCTCGACAAGTACGGCGACAATAACGACGCGCTCAAGGAAGCCGGCATCGTCTACGCGCTCAATCAGATCGTCGATCTGCTCGCCAACGGCATCGACGGCGTTCACCTCTACGTCATGAACAACATTGATGTTGCGCGGCGCATCACCGCCACCGTCCAAAAACTCATCTGAGCGCTCCGCGCGGAGCCGTCGAAAGGGCTGTGCAAGCAGTCCTTTTTTCGTTGAAAGTGTATCGATGCAATGCTATAATCTCTCGAAAATATTTCGCAGGAAGGGAGAATTTATGTTGGAGGATCAAGCGGCGAGCCTCAGAAGGAAGGCGCGAAAGGCAGCGGCGAAAGCGGAGCAACTCGACGATCAAAACGATCAGCCGTTAGACCCGTCGCAGATGTTCGGCAAAAAGCACTCCACGCGCGTAATCACGATCACCAGCGGCAAGGGCGGCGTCGGCAAAACAAACATCGCCGTCAATCTCGCAATCGCACTCCAACTCATGAATAAGCGCACGCTGCTGATCGACGCCGATATCGGCATGGCCAACGTCGATCTGATACTCGGCAGCGTCTCACATCGAAACATGCTCGATCTGCTCGAGGACGGAGTGGAGCTGCGCGATATAATAATCGACTCGACGTTCGGGATCAATTATGTCAGCGGCTCGAGCGGCATCGAGCGGGCGCTCAACTTTACGCGCAAGGAACAAAAAATCCTCCACCGCAAACTGGCCGCCGCCGACAAACTTGCCGACATCATCCTGATCGACACCGGCGCGGGACTCGGTCGACAGGTGCTCGACTTCATTGTTGCCGCCGACGAAACTCTTCTCGTCACGACCAACGAGCCGACTTCGATCAGTGATGCCTTCGCCGTGATCAAGATGTACTGTCGAAATTCCAAGAAGCGCGATATTCGCGTCATCGTTAATCGGATTGACGACATCGAAGAGAGCGAAGACGTCACGCGCAAGCTCCGCGAGGCGGCTCAGCGCTTCCTCGAGATTCCGATCACCGTGCCGATCGATTGCGCGGGCTATGTGTTCGAGGATCGATGCGTGCGTGATGCCGTCCAAAAACAGATGCCTTTCATCGTCGATCAGCCCACGTCGCCGGCGTCGAGGTGCATCATCGCGCTTGCCAATCATCTGCTCACCGATCAAACGATTCGAGTGAAACGCGGCTGGCGCGGATTCCTCAAGCGGCTGTTTTCAAGATAAATTTTGGCGTGTTGAAGGAACTTTCGAGCGGCAGGCGAATAATTCAAAAGAAGTTTTCTAAAGTCGACGTCGACAGTGAAGGAGTGTCGACAAGAAAGGATGAGCCGGATGATACGAGTCTTAATCGCTGATGACTCCGCATTCATGAGAAGGGTGCTGTCGGACCTGTTCAACATGCAGGAGGATTTTGAGGTGGCAGGCACGGCGAGCAACGGGCGCGACACGGTTGAGAAAGTCAAGAAACTCAAGCCCGACGTCTTGACGCTCGACGTGAACATGCCCGTGATGGACGGACTCGAGGCATTGGCGATAATCATGGAAGAAAATCCGCTGCCGGTGGTGATGTTCAGCAGCTTGACGCAACGCGGCACCGAGGAAACGATCAAGGCGCTTGCGCTCGGCGCGGTCGACTTCATCAGCAAGGCGGGCGGACCGATCTCGAGAATCGAACCGGTACAGGATGAGATATTGGCTAAGTGTCGAGCGGCGGCGACGGCGCGTGTCGGACGAACCGTTTCGACGCTCGACGTCAAGCCGCTGACTTACACGCCGCGCCCGTTGGCGCCGACGCCCGCGGAGCCGCCGAAGATGAAACGGATCGAAGTACAACGGCGGACGGGGCTGAAATTGGGTCAAAAGCCGACGGTCAAAGTCATTCCGATGGCGCCGACGCCGGTGCCGCCTCCGTCGATGATGAAAACGGTGGCGCCGAGCTTGTCGGCATCGAAAAAGTTGGTGGCAATCGGAACCTCGACGGGCGGACCTCAAGCGCTGCAATCGGTCGTGACGAGGCTGCCGGGCAATCTGCCGTGCGGCGTGGTGATCGTGCAACACATGCCGGCGGGCTTTACGAAATCTCTGGCGGAGCGACTCGACTCGATCTCGGCGATCGGCGTCAAGGAAGCGGAGAACGATGAAATCATCAAACCCGGACAGGTATACATCGCGCCGGGTAATTATCATATGAGAGTGCAACCGACGCCGGGCGCGGGCAAAAAAATCGTGCTCAGTCAGGAGCCTCCGGTGGGCAATCATCGACCGGCAGTCAACGTGCTGTTCGATTCGGTGGCGCAATTCGGCAGCGATCTTGTGTCGGTGATAATGACGGGCATGGGCTCGGACGGTTGCGAGGGAATGAAGAAGATCAAGGCCAAAGGCGGCTACAGCATAGCGCAGGACGAAAGCAGTTGCGTGGTGTACGGGATGCCGAAGGCGGTGGTCGATGCGGGGCTGGCCGATGAGATTCGCCCGCTCAACAAGATCGCCGAAGCCATTGTTGAGGCAGTCGCCAAGTAAATCTTTTGAGCGACGGGAAAAAATTTTTTTATCCCACCCGCCCACCCATGAAAAAAATTT
>CAMKFB010000132.1 GCA_946411735.1 uncultured Selenomonadales bacterium | reverse complement strand
CGGGGGGTGGGGGGGGGGCGGGCGGGGGCGGGGGGGGGGGGGGGGGGGGCCTTATTTTTTCGGGAGGAGACGGTTCGGGAGGCGCGGACGGCGGTGGAGGCGCGGGCGACTCTTCGGCAGTCAATTCTTCGCCGCCGACGGGGCGCGCCGTCCCGTCACCATACGGGTCAACGTACTTCGGCTTATAATTTTTCAGATCGAGCGAAGCGATCACACTCTTCTTCTTCTTCGACATGCAAATCACTCCTCATTGACTTTGATCCAATAATAAATCATAATGTCAACAATCGGAAGGGGGCGATCGAATGTTGGAGACAATTTGGTTGGCGGCGGCGCTGATTTCGATCGTGGTGCTCTACAAATTTTTGCCCAATCGCAAAGTCTTTTTCTACTTCTGTGCGTCGATGGTGCTGATGTTTTGCACGGGCGCGATTTTCGGGCTGCAGGCTAAATCCGACGACTCAATAGACGCGACGCAACGCGACGATCTCTTGCGACAGGAAAAATTTTTCATCGATTGGTACTCGAGCTATCAGAAGGACATCGAGCAGCTCGACCGCAATTGGCAGCTGTATCACTCGATCGTCGACGGCTACAAGGAGGATAAGTCTGATTTGGCGACCACATTCGAGCGGCTGACGGAGCTGGAGCGCGAGGTTTTGCTCGAGCAGATACAAATTCACACGCTCAAGCCGCCGGCGGAACTCAACGCCGAGTGCAGTGAGTTGGTGGCGCAGGTGATCCGCAAGACGCAACTCTACGTCGACGCGCAGGTGCTGACGATCTCATCGACGAAAATTGCCGCCAACCCCGAGGCAGTCATAATCGAAAATCGTAACGCCGTGAGTCGGCGCTTTCAAGAGATAATGATACGGGAGGCGCCGGTGGGCTTGTTCACGGCGACGGAGATATCGGCGTTGCGGGATTATTTTTCGACGGCGAATTGAGGTGTTTCGATTGAAAAAATACAAGACGGTGGGCGCGGGCAAAACTTACGAGGCGAATTACGAGATCAATCGGTCGAAATTCATTGCGCACGTTCGACGGGCGGAGTCGGAGGAGGAGGCGCGGGAGTTTCTTCAATCGCTCAAGAAAAAATACTTCGACGCGACGCATAACTGTTCGGCGTGGATAATCGGTGTTGCCGTCGAAAAGCATAAGTCGAATGACGACGGCGAGCCGGGCGGCACGGCGGGCAATCCGATCCTCGAGGTGATCAAGAAGAACGCGCTGACTGATGTGATCATCGTGGTGACGCGATATTTCGGCGGGATCAAATTGGGAGCGGGCGGCTTGATCAGAGCGTATTCGCACAGCGCGGCGCTTGGATTGAGCGCGTCGGAGGTGGTGACGATGACTCCGATGCTCAAGTTCGACGTGACGATCGAGTACGGCTTGTTGGCGACGGTGGAGAATTGGCTGCGACAAAAAAAAATCGCCGTTGGCGGGACGGACTATGCGGCGGACGTGACGATTCATCTGATGGCGGAACCGTCGGAGGTCGAAGAAATTTTGTCGGGGCTGACGGAATTGACGGCGGCGTGCTTCACTCACATTCTCGGCGAAGAACTGCTCGTGCCGATCCGCGCGGAGCTCATCTGAGCGTGTGCGCCTTCGCCTTATCCATTCGATAGACGTACGCCATCACTTCGGCGATCGCTTTATACAGCTCCGGCGGTATCTCCCGATCGATCTCGAGCGCCATCAACATATTGATCAGCGTCTTATTTTTGTACACGGGGATCGCATTTTTTTGCGCCGTCGCCAATATGTGCTCGGCGACATGCCCGCGCCCCTTGGCGATCAAGCGCGGCGCCCGATCCTTTTCAACGTCGTACTTGAGTGCGGCGGCTTTTTTTTCTTCGTAAGACATTTCCATGTTGAGTCACCTCGGATCACATCATTTTCTCGCCGACGCTCCCGATTCGAACCTCGCCGATGTTGAGCGTCAAATCCTTCAACGAACCGCGCAACTCGTTGACATAACCGCGAAACTCGTTGGCGGTCTCCTTTTGAGAGAAGTAGAAACGCATATCGAGCTGATTTTCGTCGTAGACGCGGAACGTCAGCTCGACCGCGCCTATATTGTCGGTCAGCACGCATATCCGCACCCACGTCTCCTTGCGTTGCTCGCCGGTTTCCTTATCGCGCGTGTTCTCGTCGTAGACGTGCAGGTAGGTCGGATAAGAATTTTCGTTGTCGCCCATATAGAGCGGCATCATCATTTGGAACGAGCGATTGCCTTGGACGGTCGAGGAGGAGTTATCGCCGCCCATTGCGTGGCGCATTGCATTGGCGAACTCGGTGACGTCTCGACCGGCGCGCTTGAATGCCTTCGCCGACAGTTTTGATGTGAGCGCCGCCATATCGCAAAGCTGCATGAACGCCCACAGCCGCGGCAGATCGGGCAGGCGCTGTTGGACGGCGGCCTGTTGAACAGTGACGGGGACGTTTTGCTGACAAAGTCGGAGGAGGTTTTGAAGGTGACGCGCCTCGCCCTCGGACATCATCGGCTGATTGTTGTTGACGAAGTTCTGAAGCAGCGCGGACTCGCGATCGGTGAGCGGCGTCTGACCGCGCATCAGGAATTGCGCCAGATTTTTGAGCGTGTCCATAGTTTGCGGCGTATTCTGCATGGGCTGTTTGAGGAGGAAGGCTTTCGCATCCTGCATATCCGCGCGGAGCTGCTGTTGACGCGCGAAGAAATCACCGGACGACGGCTGATTCATCGGTTGCTGATAGTTCGGAGTCGACGGCTGTTGACCTTGCGACGGTTGATTCATCGGCTGCTGATAGTTTGGAGCCGACGGCTGTTGACCTTGCGACGGTTGATTCATCGGCTGCTGATAGTTTGGAGCCGACG
>CAMKFB010000131.1 GCA_946411735.1 uncultured Selenomonadales bacterium | reverse complement strand
CGGGCTTGCCGTGTCAAACGCTCAAGGAACCTCGAACACTACCACCGCGGCGGGCGTCGGCGTCAACCTCGCCGATAACGACGTTCGCGCCATGATCGTCAACAGCGATACAGGCTCCGTCGAGCGCGCCTTCGATAATCTAAACATCCACGCCAAATCCAATGATGTGCAGGTCGCAGGCGGCGCCAATATTTCTCTCGCTCTCGGCAGCGGCGGTCAATCTGTGTCAGCCACTGCCTCCGTCATGCTCTCCGGGCTCGACAACGATCTCCAAGCAGGTCTCTTCGGCGGTCACCATTACGCCACTAACGCCGATATCTCCACCGTCAAGTCCGACGTCATAGTCGACGCCGCGCTTTCGCTAAGCCTTGCCAGCTCCCCTGGAGGCAGTGAAGGCATCCCCCATACTACCAATCCGTATTCCTTCGGCGGTACCATTACTCTCGGGCGATTGACTTCATCCTCCGACGCCTTCATCGACAGCGCGACGCTCAACGCCTCGAGCGTCAATCTGCTAAACGACCAGAAGGCCAACGATAATTCCAAGCGTCAAACGCTTATCGACAGCGGGCTCGATATCACCGGTGAAGGTTATATGGGCGAGCAAGCTAAAGAAAACGTCGATCCCGCCAACGCCGACGGCTCCGTGGTTGTAGGAGCGGCGGTCGGCGTTCAAGTCGCTTACACTGCGTCGGTACCCGATAGCTCTCGTCCCGTCGGCGCCTCCGTCGCCATCAATAACGTCAACATCGAGGACACAGTTTCCATCAATAACGCCACTGTCAATTCGCCCATCGTCATCGCCTCCTCCAACGACAAGCTCCGTCTCGTCAACGTCTCTGCGGGCGTCGCCGGCTCTTATTCCAATGGAAAACCGACAACTGAAGACCAGCAGGGTGAAAAGCAGGGTGAAAAGCAGGATGACGATCAGGATGACAAGAAACGCCCCTTTCGAATTGAGCTCATCCAACAAGCCGACTACAAACCGGGTATGCAAGGCGGTATGAACATCGTCGGCTCGGTCGGTTGGAATGTCGGCGCTGTCAACAATGCCGTCAAAGTTTCGGACTCTACCATCAACTCCTCGACCGTCGACATCAAATCCGCCAACGATTCTCAAGCCGTCAACGTTGCAGGCGAAATTTCCGCCGGCGATGCAGTCAGCGTCGGTCTTGCGCTTGCCTCCAACTCTCTTAACAACACCGTTCAATCCTCCGTCGAAAAAACGACCATCAACGGGCTCGACGGTGTTGCCAACTCCATCGACGTTGACGCCGTCAATCGCTCGAAAGTCGTCGAGGTCGCCGCCGCCGTCAACATATCCACCATCAGCAAGGTTCTCAACGGCAACGTCGCCATCAACAAAGGCTCCAACTCCACCAAGGCGCTCGCCGACAACCTCACAACCACCAACGCCGATTCCATAAACTTCACCGCCGACGACACTGCCACCAAGACCACCGTCGCAGGTCACGTCAACGTCTCTGTCGGCGCTAACATCGCCTCCGCCGTTGCCTTCTCTCAAATCGGCTCATCCGAAAACCATGAGATTCTCGAGGCGTCCATCAAGAACTCCAACATCGGTGCGCGCTCGGGCGGCAGCATCTCTCTCAACACCAAAGACGATTCCACCATCACCACCACCGCTGCCGGCATCGGCATTACCTACGGAACCAAAAACAGGAAACTTACCCTCCAAGGCGCGGGCGCGGCATCATACATTACAAAGGACGTTGACGCGGGGCTCAATAACTCCGTCATCACAGGCGCTCCCAATCTCGACATCGACGCCAACTCCAACAGCGCCGTCACCACAGTCGGCGCCATTGTTGCCGGCTCCATGCAAAACTTTATCACCACGTCAGTCGGCGTCGCCGTCAACGACATCAACCAAAATACCAACGCCTTCTTCAAAAACGATGCGCTCAACTCCACCGTCAGCGAACTCGGAAATGCCGACATTCGCGCCGCTTCAAAGCAGAAACTCACCGGCGGCGTGGGCAGCGGCGGCATCTCCATCACCAACCAATCGATCTTCACGGGCGCGGGCTCGGGCTCTCATAACCACATCGGCTCCAAAACCAACGCCACCGTCACCAACCTCAACGCTCAAGCCGCCAAAAACTTCGGCGTGGTTGCGCAGTCCGACGACATTCTTGCCAATTATGCGGGCACGCTCGAGATATCGGGCGGCACGGTCGGTCTCGGCGTCTCCGCTTCCAATAATAAAATCGACGGCGACACTTCCGCCAAGATCACCGGCTCGACCTTGAGCGTTGCGGGCTCCGACGAGGACGCCGATCTGATTAAAGTCAATCACGGGCTCAAAGAAGGCGCACTCATAACCAAGGCGGTCAGCTCCCACACAGGCTCTGCGGGCGGGCTTGCCGATGGTCGCTCGAGCGAAAACCTTTCGGGCATTGTCGTCGACGCAAGTTCTACGCATGGCTTGAACTCTCTGCTTGCCTCCGCCTCCGTTCAATTCGGTAAAGACGGCGGCAGCGGTGCAGGCTCTTTGAACTTCGTCAACATCGGCGGCAAGACGGAGGCTGCTTTCGACAACTCCACCAACGCGGCGCTAAACGGCAAGGCGGGCTCGGTCAATGTGGGCGCATACGATTACTCCAATAAGGGCGGGTTTATCGGAGGAGCGGCGGGCGCGGGCAACGTGGCGGCAGGCGTCTCGGTCGCGGTCGCCAACGTCGATCGCACCATCAATGCCTCTGTCAACAATACCGCCGACAATCCGCTCAACATCGACGCTCACGACTTCAACGTAAACGCCGTCAGCCGCCAGGGGCTCTCGGATTTCATGCTCAGCGCCGCCGTCGCTGTCGACATCGACGGAGACTTTGCGCTTCAAACCGCCGACAATGTCGCATCCAACGTCAACACCTCGACCACCA
>CAMKFB010000130.1 GCA_946411735.1 uncultured Selenomonadales bacterium | reverse complement strand
CAATCACTTTCGACAAGCCCGAAGGTCAGATTACGATCGTTGACGGTGACGGTCATACGATCGGCGCCTATAATATTCCTTTGCCCGAAGGCGTCTCACTCGACAGCAAAAAGACGAAGCTAACCGTGAAGGAGCCGTTCAGCGGCACGATCGATCTGTCGAATTACGCCGCGACCGTCAAGGAAGTCAACGCGACGGCGGTTGGCGGCACCGTCAACATCATCGGCAATGCGGCGGCGAATACGCTCCGAGCGGGCTCGGCAGGCGGCACGCTCGACGGCGGGCTCGGAGCCGACAAGTTGATCGGTGGCGCCGGCATCGACACGTTCATCTATAACGACGGCAAGGATATCGTCACCGGCTGCGCCGAGAACGATGTGATCAAAATCGGTGGCACCGTCAAGAGTACGAGCGTCAGCGGCAAGAATGTGATCCTCAACGTCGGGCGCGGCTCGCTCACCGTCGAGAACGCCGTTGATAAACAGATTACCCTCGATATCAACGGCTCGAGCGCCGCCTACAAATTCAATAAATCCAACGCCACGCTCGCAAAGGCGGCGACAAATGCGTCGAGCGCTCAACTTACGCCGTCGACCGACGATTATTGGTTCGTCGATGATCCGACCGTCGAGCCGATAAGCGATCCGCTCGATTCAATCCTCGAGATCAAAACTGTCGCCGTCGAAGAGCCGCCGCTGTCAAATGCCGCGCTCCAACCGTCGACAGCCGCGTTGACGGGCGTCGTATCAAGCCGTCATGCGTCGTCGAAGAAATTTTCATATTGACTAAATCACGGTCTTGCGATATGCTTATCAGCCGTGAATGCAAATTGTATTTCTATCTCTCAGCGATTAGCGATCGTCGTCGATCAGAAGTAATCAACAATGGAGGGCGTGTGTTAAAGATGGCTGAAAGAGAAATAAAATTTCGCGGGCTGAAGAGGTTCCAGATTTTCAGCGGCGAAATTAAACAGGTTTGGATTTACGGTTTCTACTTGAAGCGCGGGACCTACGGCGATCCCGGACCTCAAGCGCACATTTTTGTCTACGAGAACGGCTATGAGGGCTATCGCGTCGATTCAAAAACGATTGGTCAATTCACCGGCTACCGCGACACGGCCTCCGTCGACATTTATGAGGACGACATCATTACGTTCGGCGAACCTGCCAGGGTTGGAGTGGTCGAGCATCTAAACGGCGCTTTCGTCGTCAGATGCGGCAAAGAAAGGCTGCCGCGGCTGCTCGGCAATCTCGTCTCTCAAGGCGTCAAGGTAATCGGCAATCGGTTTGAACATCCCCACCTGCTAATCAAGAAGAAAAGAGGCGCGCTCAAATGATTACTAAAATTGCAAAGCTGATCACGGTAAGCATAATGCTTGCCGCATTTTTTTGCTTGACGGCATCGGCGGCGTACGAGCTGCCGGAGCCGCCGGAGTCGCCGGTCGAGAAGGCACCGACGTTCGTCAAGCCGCTCGACAAGAATTACATTTATATAGCTCGATACAACGGGCTGGATTATTTTCTCGACGAGTACTCGATAGCGATCAAGAAAGATGACGGCTCCGCGCGGAGTTGGACGCAATACATTTTCCCGATCGGCAAAAAGATTCCGAAGGGAATGTCGCGCTCGACGGAGCAAACGTTCTTCACCGACGGCGAGAGGGCGTATAACTCTTCGCGACAAAAAAATCCGATCGATGCGATCGAGAATGCCGTCGAGAGAAATTTTATGAGGCGGTGTTTCGAGGTCGGCTACGAGCGCGCCTTCGGACAAAAATTTTCCGATCAGAAATTGACGGAGATCGTGTTCATCCTCGACAAGAGCGGGTCGATGGGCGGGATGGAGTCCGACACGATCGGCGGCTTCAACGCGATGCTCGACAAGCAAAAGGCGGCGACGGGCGAGGCGTTTTTGACGACGGTACTGTTCAATGATAAGGTAGAGATTCTCCACGATCGAGTACCGCTCGGGAGCGTCGAGCACATCACGCAAGCGGAGTATAATGTGAGCGGCACGACGGCGTTGCTGGACGCGGTCGGCGAGACGATCAATCGGATCAAGACGATCCAAAGTTCGGCGCGGGAGTCGGAGCGTCCGTCGAAGACGATCTTTTGCATCACGACCGACGGGATGGAGAATGCAAGCGCGGAGTATAATTACGCCGCCGTGAAGAAGTTGATAGACGAGCGGAAGGAAGCGGGCTGGGAGTTTTTGTTCCTTGGCGCGGACATTGACTCGGCGGCGGTGGCAGAGCGCATGGGGATCGATCGGAGTCGCGCGGCGAATTATAAAAAGGATTCGCGCGGGAGCAATTTGATGTATGAAGCGTTCGGCGATGCGGTGACGGCAATGCGCTCGAGCGGCAAGGTCGACGACGCTTGGAAGGACGAGGTGCAGGCGGACGAACGCGACAGGCAATAAACTGTTTGCGATCAACAGCAACGGGTGATATAATTTCTTGGATTTTCAATCGAGAGGAGCCTTACGAAACTGCATGAGTAAAAAAATGAAGACCATGGACGGCAATCAGGCCGCCGCTTACGTGAGTTATGCGTTCACCGAGGTCGCGGCGATCTATCCGATCACGCCGTCTTCGCCGATGGCCGAAAATGTGGACGAGATGGCGGCGCGCGGCGCCAAAAACATTTTCGGTCAAAAGGTGCGGCTGATCGAGCTGCAATCGGAAGGCGGAGCCGCCGGCACGGTGCACGGCTCCCTCCAAGCGGGGGCGTTGACGACGACTTACACCGCGTCGCAAGGTTTTCTGCTGATGATTCCGAATCTGTACAAAATTGCGGGCGAGATGTTGCCGGGCGTGTTTCACGTGAGCGCGCGTGCGTTGGCGACCTCGACGCTCAACATCTTCGGCGATCACCAAGACGTGATGGCGGCGCGACAGACGGGCTGCGCGATGCTTGCCGAGTCGAGCGTGCAAGAGGTCATGGACCTG
>CAMKFB010000129.1 GCA_946411735.1 uncultured Selenomonadales bacterium | reverse complement strand
TCGAGGTGTTGACGTTGGATGCGACATTGTCGGCGGTTTGAAGCGCAAATTCTCCATCGATGTCGACAGCGGCGGCGGCGTTGAGCATGAAATCGGAAAGCCCCTGGCGGCTGACGGCGTTTACGTTGAAGTCGTGAGCGTCGATGTTGAGAGGATTGTCGGCGGTATTGTTGACGGAGGCATTGATGGTGCGATCGACGTTGGCGACGGCAATCGAGACGCCCGCCGCCACGTTGCCCGCGCCCGCCGCTCCTCCGATAAAGCCGCCCTTATTGGTGTAATCGTAAGCGCCCACATTGACCGAGCCCGCCTTGCCGTCAACCGCGCTGTTTGTGGAGTTGTCGAAAGCAGCCTCCGTCTTGCCGCCGATGTTGACGAAATTCAAAGAGCCTGCACCGCTGCCGCCGTCTTCACCGAATTGAACGGCGGCGGAGGCAAGGACGGAGCTCAAGCCGTGCGTCGAACTTGCGTCGACAACAATGCCCGAAAGATTTTCACTCGAGCGACCATCGGCAAGCCCGCTCGCCGACCCGGTGTTGGAGCTGACCGCTTTTGTGATGAGAACGCCGTCGTTAAGCCCGTGGTTGACCGCAATCAGATCGGATTCCTCGTCGGAGCCGGCAACGCTAAGCGTCGAGCCTGTGATCTTGGCGGAAGTATCGCCGTCGATTTTATTATTGGAAGCGGAGACGCCGAGCCCGACCTTGCCGCCCGCGATCTCGAGCGTGCCGGCGTAATTGGCAAGAATATCGTCGGACTGCGCAACCACGCCGAAGTTTTTGGCGGTTTGAGCGTTGAGGTTGGTGACAGTGGCGTTGGTTTTTGAGCCGACGTAATTGTGAGAGCCCGAGCCCGCGCCCGTGAAGATTGCGGTGTTGGTGATTTCAACGCCGCCCGAGCCCACGCCGCCGGTGACGTTCTGTTTGGAAGCGGCGCGGATGTCAACGTTGTCGAGAACCGATTGCGTATCGTTGAGCGCATCGTTGGTAAAGAACGCATCGGTGTCCTGATTGATGTCGTTGACCGCAACGCCGATCGTCGCAGAGATGGAATCTTTATTGGAGCCTGAGACGATGGCGGCAACCGTCGTCGCCGAGCCGTCGGATTGAGCGTTGACGCTGAGATTGGGCGCGCCCGTGATGACGGAGTTTTTGAGCCCCGCGTCCACATCCTTTGTGATGTATGACGCCGCGCCCGCTCCTTGCGCAGTGAATTTAAAGGTGTCCGTTTTGCCGTAGGAGATGCCGACGCCGGCGGCGGTGGTTGAAATCGTGGACGCGTCTTTGGTGTTGAGGGAGATGTTGGCGCCTTGACGCGCGCCGATGTTGGAGTTGGCGATCGATGCCTCGAGAATTTCTTTGTTAGAGGAGGAGCCGATTTGGGAAAAAGCAACGGCGGCGGCTATCTCATCGACGTCGGTGACGTTGACCATGCCCGCGACGGTAGTTTTTGTGGCGGTGTCGTCGGCGGTGAAGTTTATGGCGTCGGCGTTGACGGTCGTGAGCTTGTCGGCGAGCGCCTTGGTGGAGTTGGAGCCTTTGTTGATGGCAACGTTGCCGTTATAAACCGAGGCATTGGTGGAGACGTTGACGGCGGCAGCGACCTCGACCACCTTCGAGCGGTTGACGGCATCGACGTCGATTGAATTGGTTGCGCTCTCGAGTCCGTTGATGGTGACCTTTTCGATATTGGATTGAACGGTGTTGTTAAGAGAATTGGATGCAATAGCAAGCCCGACGGAATGAGCGCCTCCGACGTCAACGGAGACTTCGCCTGCAACGTTGACGGCTTGAGAATCGTTGGCGGAGTGGATGTCGATGTCGGCGGCGTTGATGGTCGAGCCCTTGACGTTGACGGCGTTATTGATGGAGCCGACATTCCAACCGACCGAGCCGACCGCATCGGCGCTCTGGGAGAAGGCTTTATCTGAATCGATGAGAGAACCTGCGGCACCGGCAGCGACGTTGACGAGACGGAGTTTATCGTTGGAGGAAGCGATGAGCGTGGGGGCATTGACGGTGGCGTTGTTGATGGAAACGTTGTCGTCGACGTTGACTTTGTTGACGGCGATGGAGGCGCCAACGGATTGAGCATTACGAAATTGACCGTCGGCGTTAGCAACTTGCACGCCGAGCGCCGCTCCGACTATCACCGCGCCGTCGGCATTGGCGGGATCAACATTTTCCTTCGCCTGTTCGCCCATATAACTTTCGCCGGTGATGTCAAGCCCGCTGTCGACGAGCGTTTGACGCTTGGAATTATCGTTCGCCTTTTGATCGTTCAACAGATTGATGGAGTTGGCGTTGAGAGTGGCGCTGTCGATGAAGGCATCGGATGTCGAAGTCAACTGACCGCTGACGGCGGTGCCGCTGACGGCATAAGCCGTGGCGTTGACGTGGGCTTCTTCGACGTTGTTGGCAAGACCGAAGGAAAGAGCAGCGTCAACAATGACGTCGGATTTGACGGTGGAGATGTCGACGTTTTGAGCGTGATGATGCCCGCCGAAGACGCCCGCCTGCAGGTCGTTATCGATTTGGGAGACCATGACGGAGGCGGTCACGGTGGTGAGTTTTGCGTCATCAAATCCCGTGTTCTTACGAGCGATGGCAACATCAGCGCCGCCTGCGACCTGCACATCATTGGATGCGGCGTGAATGTTGAAGTTATCGAAGGTGCGGTCGACCGAGCCCGTATCGCTGTTGACGAGCATTGCGCGCACATCGTTATCGGAGAGATTGACACCGACTCCGGCAGAAATGTTGATATTTTGGTTGCCTTCTTTTGCGGTGACGGCGAGCCCGAGGGCGGCAGCGACATCGACGCCGTCTTTGGCAGTGCTGATAGAGAGAGCGCCGTTGTCGGTATTGACGATGGAATTGGCGATGAGCGCGTCGACGCGGCGATCGCCCTTGTTGACGGCAGCCGCGCCGCCGACCGTGCCGCTTGCGTCCAGGGTACTTTTCTTACTCCAATTGATGGCGGCTCCGCCCGAATAGGCGCCGTTATAGAGATCGTCGGTAGATTTGACGTTGA
>CAMKFB010000128.1 GCA_946411735.1 uncultured Selenomonadales bacterium | reverse complement strand
GGACGGATGTGTACGAAGTGGGCGTGGGCGTTCTCGGCGTCGGCGTCGGATATAACGCCGTTTATCTCAAAGGCGAAACGATCGTCAACGTTAAAGGCAGCAACGTCGAGTCGACGACAGGCAACACGAATATCAACGCGCTCGACAACGCCAAGACTTATGTGCACAATGTCGGGGTTAACGTAGCCGTGCTGGCGGTGCCGGTGACGACGGGCAAGAGCATCAACGACAGCGCCACCACCGTTTTGATAGAGAAGAACGAGCTTAACGGCGTGCTCAACAGCGATCTTACGGCGAAGGAGTCGCTCAACGTCAAAGCGCGCAGCGCCAACGATGCATATGTGAGTGTGACGAGCGCGGGCGGAGTCGGCGCCACAATAGCGAATACGTTTTCGACGGCGCACGATAACAATCCGGCGTCTGTGTTGGTGACGGACGCGAGCAATCGGTTCGTAGGCACGACGGTGAGTTTGACGGCGGAATCCGATCCGAAGGTATACGCGTATGCGCCGAGTGTCTTCCCGTTGAACGCCTTGGGCGTCACGCACATCAATACAACGGCGGAAATCAAGGGCGGAGCGGAAGTAGCGGTCGCCGCCGGCAACACTTTCGAGGCTCAAAACATCAATTATGCGGCGACAACTGGCACGGCGGATACAAACAGGACATCGGCAAAGGCGGAGATGTTCTCGATAAACGGCGGCGGCGCCACGCTCGAATTTGCGCCCAACATCGCCGACATCATCACCGACACGACGACCAGCGTCAAGGTCGGTAATCAGACCTATAAAAACAGCCCGAACATCACCGTCGACAGCACTTCGCAGCTCAATAAGGACGCGTACGCCAACGGATTTACAATTGGTCTGGCGCTGTCGAGCGGTCGAGACAAGGCGCACATCAACTCGACCGATAAAGTTGTGGCGGAGATCGGCACCGATAACTCGCTCGAGAATAAAGCAGGCAGCTTGACCGTCAACGTCGTCAATAAAAACTTGACGGATTTGAAGGCGACGGGCGGCTCGGGCGGCGTGTTCGATATTGCTTCACAGTCGACCACCGATGCCACAAACGATATCAACGTGACGGCAAAGGTAGGCGGCACTTGGAACGTCGACGGCGCGCTCAACGTCAATGCCACCTCCGACGATCTTGTTCGCGGCTATGTCCGACAGGGACATGGCGGTCTTGCGGGCGGCTCGGGCGGCTATGCGGATGCAAACATCAAAGGCACGACCACGGCGACGATTGCCGACAACGCGTCGATCAATGCCGGCTCAATCTCCGTCAACGCGCTCAACAATTTTAAGACCGACGGCTATAAAGGCGAGGAAAGTTTCCTGCTGGCGGATTACTACGGCGGCGCAATCACCGGCGATCGCTTGACGACGGATGTTGTGATCGAAAAGAACGCGTACACCGACATAAACACCGGCGCGTCGATCACAACGACAGGCGCGCAGACTTACACCGCAAAATCCGACGGCAATGTCATGAACAAGCTCAACGCGGCGGGCGGCGGCTTGACCAACAGCATAAGCGCTGATGCAGACACCACCGTTACGACGCGCAACAAGATAAACTTCGGCGAGAACTCGACGGCGACGGCGACCGATGAAAGCCTCTTCACCGTAACCGCCACCGATCTGCTAAACGTCGACAGCTCCTCGGTGGGCACCAACGGCGGCGTGGCGGCGGTGATGCGCAACGAAACCACCAACAACATCAATCGCACCAACTCCATCAACGTCAAGGGTGCGCTGTCGACGGCAGGCAACTTCGACTTCGAAGCGGGCGGCTCGAAGGATGCCTTCTTCGACAACAGCCGTCAGATTTACATCAAAACGGTCACCGAGTCGAATAACTATACGTTCCTGCAGATCAGCAGCCCGACCGCCGAGTACAAACTCGACGAGCAGAACTCGATCGATGTGAGCGGATCGATCACGAGCGGGCACGACGTCAATCTCCGCGCGGACGGCGGCAAGTTTGAAGTCATTTACAGCAGCCGCACGGGCTTATACACGAACTTGGAGAAATACACCGGCGAGGGCGTCCCCGCTCTGACCAACGCTCAAGGCACCGCCGAGAAGGGCACCTACGCCACCAATCTTACCTCGAGCGACGCGGTCAAGACCAACAACTACATTAATGTCAACGGCAGCATCACGGCGGGCAACGCGGTCAAGGATGTCGAGATTGAGATCAAAGGCAAAGTCATTCCCGACAATTATTATATCGCCGGCACGACCGGCAGCGGCACGTTGACGGTGACAACGACCGCCGCCAACCCCGTCGATTACTCCGAGGGCACGCTCGATTACGCCAACGAGCTTGCGACGCGCCGCGCCAACCTCATCGATCTCGTCAATCAATATGCCACGGGCTCCGAAGAAAACACCGCTGCCCTTGCAGGCTTCCTTGCCGAGATAGAGCGCGTCGAAGAGAAAATGCGCGAGCTGGGCTTGGTCGTGACCGAGGGCAAAGGCGGCAACAAGACGGTGCTGACCGAGGGCGTCGATGTTTGTTACGTCGAGCTTGGCGACATCTCGATCGCGGGCGGCAATGTCAATCTCAACACTCCTTCCGTCAAGGGCACGGGCAAGCTCATCGCCAAGGGCGCGCCCAATCTGACCATCACCAACACCTCCAACGCTTACCTGCGCATCAACAATATCACGCTCGGCGGAGCAAGCGGCAACGTCAATCTGCAAGGGCATCCGGTGTTGGCGGGCGACCCCGGTGTTGCCGCGAGCTTGACCTTTGAGACGGCGCTTCTTTCGGGGGCGGGCAACATTACGATTTATAATAACCCCGACATTGCCACCGTCAATCTGACCTCAAAAGATGACCCGAGCTTGACGGGAACCTACGATCCGCGCCCCGATCTCCGATTGAAGGGCTCGATCGACAACACCAACGGCGACGTCCGCATTACGAATACTCACGGTGACGTCGACATCTCGAGCGAATACGAGCGCGACGCCGAGGGCAACATCACCAACAGCGCCAACACCGCCAACATCAACGGTCTCAACATTTACATCGAGTCGAATGGCACCAT
>CAMKFB010000127.1 GCA_946411735.1 uncultured Selenomonadales bacterium | reverse complement strand
GATACTCATTCTTGCCGATCGCCACGCCGCTCGAGCCGAACAGCTCCATGCGATCCCGATTCGTGACGCGCGCCGCCGGCGTCAAATTCCGATAGCGAATCGTGTAATTGTTGCTCTTTATCATCTGACGGTAAGCGTCAAGGCTGTCGGCGGAGGCGGGATTGATGCCGACGCTCAACGCCGCCGTCAAAATGAGCGCCGAGATAAATTTTTTCATCACAGTTCCTCCATCGTCCCGACATCAACGCGCTGCTCGAGCAGATCGTTGTAATCGCCCACGCCCGCCGATTTCAATTGCGTCCGCCTGCCGATTTTGAACTTGCCGCCCCTCGGCGCCTCCGCCGCCAACGTCTTGATCGTTATCGTGTTGATCGGATATTCGATCCCGTCGCGCTCCATCGACAAATGCGCCTCGATCAGCCGCCCTTGATCGTAAATCATCTCGTAAACAAGTTGAGCCGACTCGTCGCCGCTCAAACTCTTAATCTCCGCCACATATCGATCGCAATCATACTCGTCCTTGTCGATCGTTTTCTTGTAACTGTCGACGAATGTGGGCGTGCCAAGCGCGGACGAGATGCTCGAATACGGATCATCGGGATAAAACACCGACAGCTCGATCGGCAACGCCAACTTCCGCCGTACGCCGTTCCAGCCCTCGCGCGGATTCAAATTCTCGTCGCCCAACTTGTCCTCGTCGAGCTCGATCGCCTTATCATTTTCGAGAAATTGATAGTACTTGCCGTCCTTATGCAGCACCGTCGGATATCGACTTGCACGATTGCCGAACAGCGCTCCGAGCGGATTGCACGCCTTCACCCACGTCGGCGTCACGTAATTCGACCGCTCCATCCGCTTGTTGTCGAACGCCGCCAGCACTCGAATTTGTTTCGAGTCGTACTCTTTGACCGCCTTCGACAGATTTTCGTCGCGATACTCCAGATAAAAATGCCCCGAGCTTAAAAGCCGACGATATTCTTGCGCCGCCGGCTGCTCCGCGTGCGCCGCGCCCGTCAACATCGACAGCGCCAGCGCCCCTGCCAAAAATATTTTCTTATTCATCGTCTGCTTCTGCTCCTCTTGCTCGTGCCCTCGATCTTGGCGACCAAGCCGCGCTCCTTGTCGAAAACCGCATTGTCGAGCGCATTCAAGACGGCGTTGACGAATTGAGTGCTGCTGACCTCCGCGCTGCCGATCCTTATCGTGTGCATCGTCGGCTCGGGCGTCTCATCGGTTACGATTTCGTTGCCGTACTCGTCGACTTCGGTCGTCACCTTGGTTTTGTGGCGCTGATTGAAGGAAATTTCGCTGCCGGTGCTCTCCGATTTGCCCCTGCCGATCGCCGAATACATAATCTCGCCGGTCGACACATCGACGATGCGGACCGCAACGCTCGTCTCGACCTTATACTTTTTGCCGCCCGCCGAGCCGAGCACGCTGTTGTCGTAAGTGAGCTCCGACGCCTTGGTGCCCTCGCCCAAGATGGCGCCTATGACGACGTATTGCGCCTTCAACATCGTCCCGGCATTCATCGCGCCCGACGTGCCCGTCAACTGCCCCGCGTTATAAGCCTGCACGTTGACCACGCCCGCCATCTGATCGATCTCGAGCACGCGGAATTGCTTCACGTCCTTGAGTGCGTCGATGAGATACGCCGACATCTCCATCGCATCGTAGTACTGCATGCCCTGCAGATGTTGAGACTGGTTGGTGAAGGGCAGCACCGCCAACACCGACCTTCCCGCCTGCTCCGCGCGGACGCCCGTCGCCGTCGACCACATCAACAGCGGCAGCAGCAGCGCCGTCAAAAAGATTTTCCTCATACCCATTCCTCCTTTGATCGATCAACCGATTGATATCTGAACCGTGCCGTCGCTCACGCCGGTGATGAAGATGCTGAGGCTCGAGTGTTGGCGGAGCAATTGCACGAGAACATTCGACTTGTGAGAAGACTCGACGTCGATGACCGCCTTGCCGTTGCGATACTCTCTGATGTGAGCGTTGGCAACGCCGTCGGTGTTGAGCAGATCGCGGCGGAGTTGATCGAGCGCGTCATAGTCGCCGGTCATGACGATGAATTGAATTTTATCGGTGGCGACGGCGCCGAATCGACGGAAGGTTTTGCTCAACTCCTCCGCCGCCGACGTCGAGGCTTGTTTGATCGCGATCTCCGTGGCGCGTTGATCGACGCCGTCAAGCCCGCTGCCTTCGGTCTGAAATGTGCCGATCAAGGTGCCGGTGTCGTATTTGATCACGCGGCAGGTGAGGTTGGCGCGGGCGCCGTTCATTCCCGTCGAGATCATCCCGCCCTCTCGAGCGTTGGGAACCTGCGTTGCATTGACGTAGCCCTCGAGCCGACCGAGCACGACATAATCAATGGCGGTGTCCTTTTCGACGATCGAACTGAGCGGCTCGCGATTGCCGTAAATCTCGTTGAGCAGATAAGCGTCGTTGAGGCGGATCACCTGTTCGGCGTCGACGACGTGCGAGAAACCCATCGACAGGAGCTTACTGCTCATCGCGGTCATAGCGGTGCCGTTGCGCTTGACGCCGCCGGTGAGTGCGTCATCCTGAAAGACGATGACGGCGATGCGCGGGTCGTTGAGCCTGTAAATCATAGCGAGCTCATTCATCAGCTTGCCGTTTGGATCGGTATCGACGTCGATGAGCGCGCGGACGCGATAACCTTCGGCGGTTTGCGTCTGATTGATGAGTTTGATGCTCTTGACGAAGCCCTGCGATTTTTTATAAATCTCGTCGATCTCGACGGCGAGGTCTTTGACGAGCGTATCGGCATTGAGGTACGTTCCGGCGACCTGCTCGACGGCGATCCGAACGGCGTCCCGAGTAGCGCTGTCTTGATCGCGCCCGACTCCCTCGACGGTGACTTCCTGCGCTGCGGCGATCGGCGCCGTCGCGATCGTCAGCGCCGCCATCATCAACAAAAATTTTTTCCGCATGATTTTTCCTCCCTTCGCCCTCTTAAAAATTTTTTCCATCATGCCCTCCACGGTGTGAAATTATACACGGGGGGGGGGGGGCAGCCGTCTCAAGCAAATCGGCAAAAAAATTTCTTGGGGGCC
>CAMKFB010000126.1 GCA_946411735.1 uncultured Selenomonadales bacterium | reverse complement strand
GAGACTGATGAGATCATCGCCCGCGCCGCCCTCGACCGTGGCATTGGCTCCGCTGTTTGTGAGCGTATCATTGCCCGCTCTGCCGTCGAGGTATTTATCATCGTCGGCGTTGACGATCGAATCGTCGTCGTTGGAGCCGACCGCGCCGCCGATAAAGCGCGCGATCGAGGTATCGACGAAAGTGAGCTGCCCGCCGTCGACCGTCATAAGGACATTGCTGCCGTTGCGCTCAAAGGCGCCGAAGGTGAAGTCGAGCGTGGCGTTGTCGTCGAGCCCGAAGACGGTATCGTTGCCGATGCTGTATCGAACGAGCGCGGAGCCGCCGCCGAGGGAGATCACATCATTGCCTGTGCCGCCGACAATCGTCACGTTGTCGCCGGTGTTGACGATGGAATCATTGCCCGCGCCGCCGTCGATATAGACGAGCGGTTTATCATTGACAATGCGATCGTTGCCGTCGGAGCCCGAGACGGTCGACTTGAACGCGTCGATCGAAACATCCTTGAGCGTGATCGATCCGTCGCCGACGCCGAGGATTACATCGTTGCCCGATTGAGCGATCGAATCGTAATCGAAGTTGAGCGTGGCATTTGAGCCGTAGCCGTAAACGGTGCCGTCGCCGCCCGAGTATTCGACGCGCGCGGAACCGTTGAGAGTAATGACGTTACCGCCGTCGATGGTGACGATCGGAATGAAGGGATCGACGGCAGTCTCTTTGAGCGTGATCGAGCCGCCGCCTTTTTTGAGAATCACATCCGCGCCCGACTGCACCGCCGAATCATAGTCGAAGCCGAGCGTGGCGTTTTGGCTGAAGCCGTAGACGGTGTCATTGCCCGAGGTGTAATTGATCCGCGCGGAGCCTCCGTCGAGCGAAATGACATCATTGCCGGCGCCGCCGTCGAGCGTGACCTTGTCGGCGGAGTTGACGATGGTATCATTGCCGTTGCCGCCGTTGATCAGCGCGAAGTTCTTTTCGTTGACGAGCAAATCATTGGCGTTTGAGCCGTTGACCTTCGGATAAACGCGCTCGATGGGAGTGTTTACGAAAGTGATGGAGCCGCGCCCGACCGTTGCGATCACATTCGAGCCCGACTGTCTGATGCCGTCGAGGTTGAAGTCAAGCGTGGATTTATCGTTGAAGCCCGTGACGGTATCGTTGCCGTCGCCGTCGGCGAATTGCAAGACGACCGAGCCGCCCGAGATATTGATGCGATCGTTACCGAGCCCGCCGTTGATGGTAGCATTGGTGCCGGTGTTGGCGATGGTATCATTGCCGCTGCCGCCGAAAATCGACACCGAGCCGCCGCCGCTGTTGGCAATCACGTCACGATCGTCGCCGGCGTTGATGTAGACGTTCGAGCCCTTATTGGTGATGGTATCGCCGCCCGAGTAGGTGGTGATGTACTTGTTCGACGACTTGTTGACAATATTATCGGAGTGTACGGGCTTGCCCTCAATTTTGCCGGTCAGCAGACAAATCGGCGTGTCCTTGAGCGTGATCGATCCGTTGCCGACGGTGAGCACCACATCATTGCCCGACCGGTTGCCGGCGTCGTAATTGAAGCCGAGCGTCGTGAGATCGGTGAAGCCGAAAATAACATCGTTGCCGTCGCCGTTGGCGTACTCGAGCCGTGCTCTGCCGCTCTTGAGCGAAACGGTATCATTGCCCGCGCCGCCCGCAATGGTGGCAGGATACGAGGATGTGTTGTTATCGACGATGAGATCATTGCCCGCGCCGCCGTTGATCGACGAGTCTCCTTTGTTGATGATGGTATCATTGCCGTTGCCGCCGTCGATTGTCGCATATTCGTTGGAGTTGATGTAATCGTCGCCGTCGCCGCCGAGGATCGAGGCGTTTCCTCCCTCGTCGTTGATGATGGTATCGTTGCCGCCGGCGCCGTCGATGGTGACGCTCGTGCCGAAGAATTGATGAATGGAATCGTTCCCTGCACCGCCGAGGATGTTTTGGAAGCTGCGCTCGTTGTATATGGTATCGCCTGCGTCGGAGGCGGCAACGGGCGCCAGTTGATCGAGCATCGAGCTGCTGAGGTTTTTGAACGTGACGGAGCCGCTGCCGATCCTCATAATGACATCACTGCCCGCTCGACTGACGGAATCGTAATTGAAGGCGAGCGTGGTATACTCGTCATAGCCGTAGATTGAATCGTTGCCGCCCGAATATTGAACGACCGCGCGCCCGCCGACGAGACTGATGACATCATTGCCGTCGCCGCCGTCGAAGGTGGCTTTGCCGTCGCGATTGATGAGCGTATCATTGCCCGCCCCGCCGCGGAGCATCGAATACCAACCGCTGTTTGTGAGCGCGTCATTGCCTTCGTCGCCGTCGAGCGTCGAGTACTGAGCGTTGTTGGACATCGAATCGTTATCGGCGCCGCCGCGGAGCGTCGATTGATCGCCTTCGTTTTCGATCACATCATTGCCCTTGCCGCCGTCGACCGCGTTGGCATAACCGCCGTTGTTGATGAAATCGTCGCCGCCGCCGCCCTCGACGGTCGAGTAACCGCCGCCGACTCCGATTGAATCATTGCCTTCGCCGCCGCGAATCAACACGTACCTTGAGCGTTCGCTGTAGCTGACGATTGAATCATTATCGTCGCCGCCGTCGATGGTCGAACTGCCGGCCTCATTTATGATGGTGTCGTCGCCGGCGCCGCTTACGATATACTTGACGCGCGAACTGTTTCTGATGAAATCGGCGTCATCGGTGCCGCGCATGACGAACAGAACTTGGGCGCGAGTGGTATCCTTGAGCGTGATGGAGCCGTCGCCGACGCGGACGATCACATCATTGCCCGCTTCCTCGAGGCTGTCATATCTGAACGCCAATTGCCCCGTCCACTCGTTGAAGCCGTAGACGGTATCATTGCCCGAGGTGTAATCGATGTACGTCAGCCCGCCGTTGAGACTGATGACATCATCGCCCGCGCCGCCATTGAGCGTGACATCGTTGCCGGGATTGACGAGGGTATCATTGCCCTTGCCGCCGTCGATCGAGAAATACACTTTATCGTTGGTGAGAAGATCATCGCCGTCGGTGCCGCGCAGCAGACGGAAGAAGCGCGAATCTCGATAAGCGCTCTTGAAAGTGATTGAGCCGTCGCCGATCGGGACGATGACGTCATTGCCCGAGCGGGTATAGGAATCGTAATCGAAAGCGAAAGTGAGCTTGTCGCTGATGCCG
>CAMKFB010000125.1 GCA_946411735.1 uncultured Selenomonadales bacterium | reverse complement strand
TTGAGGAGCGCGAGCCGATCGAAGTCGGCGCGGATATAATTGCCGGCAGCCTTATAAAAAATATCGGCGGCGGGCTGGCTCCGACGGGCGGTTATATAGTGGGGCGCGGTGCTCTCGTCGAGGAGGCGTCGTATCGATTGACGGCGCCGGGCATGGGCGATGAGCTTGGCGCGACGCTTTGCGACGGTCGGCTTTTGTATCAAGGATTATTCATGGCGCCGCACGTGACAGCTCAAGCGTTGAAGTCGGCGATCTTCGCGGCGAGCTTGTTTGAGCGATTGGGCTATCGAACGAGCCCGTCATCGTCGGCTCCGCGCGGAGATATCATTCAAGCGATTGAGCTCGGGAGCGCGGCGCGGCTGATAGAATTTTGTCGAGCGATCCAAGCGAACTCGCCGGTGGATTCCTACGCGGCGCCGGAGCCGTGGGACATGCCGGGCTATGAGGATCAAGTGATCATGGCGGCGGGGACGTTCGTGCAGGGCGCGTCGATCGAGCTGAGCGCGGACGGACCGTTGCGCGAACCGTACGCAGCATATCTTCAGGGCGGGCTGACGTTCGAGCACTCGATGACGGCTCTGCTCCGCGCGGTTGAAAAAATAATTCCTAACTCATTATTGAATAGAGTTGCTTCATGTTGAGCGCGCCGCCGACGATGCGCGCCAATCGATCATAAGCCGCCTGCTTTTCGGCGCGACGATTTCTCGTGCTGAGGAGCGGCGGCAATTTTTTATTGCGACGAACGGCGTTGAGCATCCGGCGACGAAATTGATCGTTGTCGAAAATCCCGTGTACGTACGTCCCGAACACATTGCCCGCCGACATCATCAGCGCCGCCTCCGAAGGTTGAGTTTCTCCCGCATGAATTTCATAGCCCTCGAGTGCGCGACCTTCGATCACTTCATTCAAAAATTCGATCCGCACTCGATCGAGCGTCACCTGCCGCGTGAGTTTTTCGATCGCGAATGTGGTCGTCAGCGGCAGCAGCCCGAGCCCGTCGATCTCCTCGACCGCCGATTCGGTGTGATACGGATCGAAGATTTTTGAGCCGAGCATCTGATAGCCGCCGCATATGCCGATGATCGCCGTGCCCTCGCGCGCGCGCCGTTTGATCTCATTATCGAGCCGCTCCGCACGGAGCCACATCAGATCGTTGGAAGAATTTTTACTGCCGGGCAAAACGATCACGTCGGCGCCGTCAAGCTCCCCGACCGTCGAGACGTATGAAAGTTTGACGTCGGGCTCGCCGGCAAGGCTGTCGAAATCGGTGAAGTTTGATATCTTGGGCAGGCGAATGACGGCGATCGAAATGTCGGCGTTGGCGACGGCGGCTTTATCGTCGAGCGAGACGGAGTCCTCGTCGTCGATGTCAAGGCGGTCGATGTACGGGATCACGCCGAGCACCGGCTTATTCGTTTTCTTCTCAAGGAACTCGACGGCGGGCGTGAAGAGATTGATGTCGCCGCGAAATTTGTTGATGACGAGTCCCTTGACGAGTGCGCGCTCATCGGGCTCGAGCAGCTCAAGCGTGCCGACCCGCGCCGCCAACGACCCGCCGCGATCGATATCGGCAATCAGAAGGACGGGGGCGTTGAGATATTTGGCGACGCGCATGTTGACGATGTCGTGATCCTTGAGGTTGACCTCGGCGGGGGAGCCGGCGCCCTCGATCACCAACAGATCGAAGGCTTGATCGAGACGAGCGAGCGCGGCTTTGACGGCATCGAACGCCTTCAACGCGTAGCCGGTGTGATATTCGGCGGCGCTCATCACTCCGACCGCGCGCCCGTTGATTATGACTTGCGAAGTGGAATTGCCCGTCGGCTTGAGCAAGACGGGATTCATATCTACGATCGGAGCGAGCATGGCGGCTTCGGCTTGAGCGACTTGGGCGCGCCCCATCTCGAGCCCGTCGGTGGTGACGTAGGAATTGAGCGCCATGTTTTGCGCCTTGAAAGGACAGACGTTGAGCCCCGCGCGGAAGAAATATCGACAGAGGGCGGCGGTGATGATGCTCTTGCCGACGTGGGAGGCGGTGCCCATCAGCATGATGTGTTTAGCCAAAAATGATCACCTCGAAAAAAAATAAGGGCTGAAGAAATTTTATCAGCCCCAAAAATTTTTTCAACGTCAAACAATTTTTCCGCGCGGAGCTCGAACGTCAAACGGACGACCAAACGCCTTCGGAATGATTGTAACGCCACCGGGAATTGTCGGCGAGCTGCACCGCGGTCGTCGTCACCGATTCCTTATCGCTCCAGATTTCAATTTTGGTGCCGTCGTTCGTCGTCACATCCAAAGATCTATAGCTGCTGCCGTTCCAGAGGGACAAATCGGAGATATCCTCAAGGTTGATATTCCACAAATATACGAGATCATTATCCTCGCAGTCCCAAATGTCGAGGTTGCCCTCGCCTTGCCCGGCGATGAAAGTATCGTTGCCCTTGCCGCCGTGAAGTTCGTCATTGCCGCCGTTGCCGCCCCAGAGTGTCGATCCGCCCGTGCCCGCACGGAGCACGTTATCCAGAGCATTGCCCGCCAACATTCGCCCGCCAATCGGATTATCGGTTGCGTCGATATTTATCGCAGTCTTATCCGACCAGCCGGATCTGTCATCGCCCTCCCAATCGACGCCGCTCAACCAAATGTCGCCGTCAAATTCTGCAGAGACATACACCGTGCCGTTGCTTTTCGACAGCCCCGGCCATAACGTCAACCAGGTACCGGCTTCTTCCGATCCCTCCTCAGCATATACGTGTTGAACGGTGAGACCGTCGGAGAATCGAATGTTCGTCGTCGTCGCATCTTCCGTCTTGATGGCCATCGCAATTGGCGATTCGGCTCCGTTGATCGTTACCGCCACCGCTTCCGACGAGGCGCGCAAATCTACATCGCCGTCCGAGATGTCGCTATAGGAAATGTTGTGCAGATAAACGATATCATCATCCGAGACGTCGCCGATATAAACCGTGCCCTCGTCGCGTCCCGCAACAAAGGTATCGGTGCCGGCTCCGCCAAACACAGTATCAATGCCCGAGCCGCCCCATATCGACGAGCCGTAATCGTTTGCGTAGATCACATTGTTCTGCTCGTCGCCGATCAAAACTCTGCCGATGACGTTGTCATTTGTATTCGCGGCGCTGATATTTGTGATCGAGTTGTTATCCAAATCCTCAAGGCGGAAATCGCCGACAAAATCCGAATAGATATACGCGGTATCACCCCACACTTCAATCCCGATCGGCATGCCGTTCACCTCGGTGAACGTTTGCCAACTGTCTTCGGATTCGTTGTATCGCTGCCAAGCGTTATCGGCAGTGACGTAGCGCATCATTGAACCGTCGGCGAAACGGAAGTTCTTGATTCCGATGCTCCGAGGCGACCACACTTCAATGTAAGTGCCGTCATTGGTGACGATGTTGGCGCATCTGTTTG
>CAMKFB010000124.1 GCA_946411735.1 uncultured Selenomonadales bacterium | reverse complement strand
TCTTCTTCCTCTCGCCCGAGGGCATCGCCATCGGTAAGAGCGGCGTCATTAACGCCGGCTCCTTCAACGCTCAGTCCGACGGCGGCTCCATCGACATCAACGGCACCATCAATGCTCGTAACAATATCTCTTTGGTCGGACAAAACATCACCGTCAACGGCGCAACACTTAACGCCAAGACCGATATCGACTTCACCACGCTCGTCAATGCGGGCGATACCGTCAACACCCTCGAAAACCTCCAAATGACCGCCGATCCATCGGGCAACGGCGATATCATCATCCGCGCCGAATCAACCACCACACTCGATACCTCCAACGACGACAGCTCCAACATCAGCCTGCAGGCGATTGCCGTTAACGCCGACGTCAGCGCGCTCGACAGCGCTTACGCTCGAAAACTCATCAACGACGGCAACTACACGACTACCGCTTCGACGGGCGGCGCCACTGCCTACATCGCCGATTCCACGCTCAACGCCGACGGCAACATCACCGTCAATTCCGTCGAGCAAATCAACGCCAACCTCGTCAACGGCAGTCAATCCAACGTCGGCGCTACCGTCATCGCCGTCAATCATAACTCTAAAGTCGCCATCGACCACTCCAACATCAGCGCTGCCTCCGTCGATATCCGCGCGGAACAATCGGGCAATATCAGCTCCACCGTCAATCACGCGGGCGCGGGCGTCGCCGAATTCGGCATCGGCTATAACTCCGTCAAACGCTCGGGCGATACCACCGTCAGCTTGCGCGGCTCATCCGTCACCGCCACCAACGGCAATCTCAACATCCGCGCGGAGGATAACCTCGCCGTCACGCTCAACAACTCCGCTCCTTTAACCCCCGCCGTCGGCGTCAGTTCCTCCGTCGCCAAATCCAACAACACCTCCAACACTCGCGTCCTCGTCGAATCACTCGCGGGCATCGCCGATACCCTCAACGCCTCGGGCGATATCATCATCAACGCTTCTTTAACCCCCGCCGTCAATGTCAACGGCACGACCACCGTCAACAACGCCGTCGATAACACCAACGTCGGCATCACCGTCAAGGACGGCAGCCATTCTTTCAAGGGCTCCAACATCAGCGTCGCCGGCGATTACAGCCCCGCCATCAGCGCTTCGACCGTCAACCTCGGCGGCGGCAACAACGTCAATGTCGGCGGCGATAACTCCTTCGACGCAACCACCGTCAATTTCATCGCCACGTCCAACGCCGCCAACGTCGCCAATTCCGTCGACAACAATACTACCGTCAACGTCGGCAGTCAATCTTACAGCGCCAGCCCCGCCATCACCGTCGACGCCAAATCCAATATCGCCAACGATGGCGTCACCGCCTCGATCGGCAGCGGCGATATCCAACAAGCCATCGAAAAACTCACCGTCAGTGCTCAAAATTCCTCCAGCTCCAACGCCAATGTCAGCGCCAATGTCGGCGGCTCGTGGCTCGTCACCGATAACGTCTCCGTCAGCGCCGTCAATAATGCTCTCGTCGGCAATACCACCGCCGCTATCGACAACGACGCCATAATCATCGCCAAGTCCTTCGACGCCTCCGCGCGGAGCAACTTCAACGTCGATAATACACTCGACTCCAACGCCGACCTCAACATCAATCTCAAAAACGCCGTCAACCTCGACGGAGCCATCACCACCTCGGGCGCCCAAGCACTCAACGCCACTTCCAACGGCAGCCTCGTCAATTCCTCCACCGGCGCCGACGCCAACTCCAACATCGCCGTCGATAACCAAATCCGCATCGCAGGCAACATCACATCCTCCGATAACATCACTCTCAAAGCCGTCGACCTCCTTACTCTCGACACAACCGCCGTCGGCGGCAACACCAATATCTCCCTCGATCGAAATAATCTCGTCGATGTCAAGGGCACCGTCGATGCCGCGGGCATCATCAACGTCGAGGCGGGCGGCACCAACGACACTTTCTTCGACGACGCACGTCAAATCGCCGTCAATGCCGTCGCCGATAACGCTTATTATTCCTTGGTCGAGCGCAACTCCATTACCGTCGACGGCAATATCAACGCCGGCGCCGATATCACCCTCCGCGCCGACAGCGGCAACGTCAACTTCGCTCGCTCCGCCAACTCCGTCAACACCGACCTCGACACTGTCGATAATATCATCGTCAACGGCAACGTCACCGCCGGCTCCTCCGTCAAGGGCATCACCGTCGATATCGCCGGCATCGTCGTGCCCTCCAAGTATAACATCGCCGGCACCGATAACAGCGGCGCGCTCACCGTCACCTCCAACGTCGATGTCGATTACACCGTCGGCGACCAACAGTACGCTCAGGAGCTCGGCGATCGCCTCGTCACTCTCAATAATCTCATCAATCAGTACTCCACCGGCGAAGTCGATGCCGCCAATAATACCGCCGCACTCGCCGGCTTCGTCAATGAGCGCGACCGCCTCCTCGATAAGCTCCGCAGGCTTAACCTCATCGTCTCCGAAGGCAATAACGAATCCGTTAAGGTCGACGGCTCCTTCATCAGTTACGTCGAGCTCGGCAACATCTCCACCTCCGGCGGCAACCTTAACCTTATTACCCCCGAAGTCAAGGGCAACGGCATTCTTACCGCCGCTTCCGCTCCCCCCGTCACCATCACCAATCGATCCAACGCTTACCTCCGTATCACCGATATCACCCTCGGCACGCAGGACGGTAACGTCAATCTCAACGGCAAGCCCGCGCTCGCAGGCGATTCCGGCATCGCCAAGTCCCTCACCGTCAATGCCACTGCCTCCGCCGGCGCGGGGCTGCTCACCATCCTCAACGACCCCGATAACTCCGCGCTCACCATCTCCTCCAAGGACGACCCCACCGTGAAGGAGCCTTATATTCCCGTCCCCGACCTCCGCTTGACCGGCGCCATCAACAGCCCCTACGGCGATATTCAAATCACCAATCGCCACGGCGATATCGACATCGCTGCCGAGTACGTCAAGGACACAAGCGGCAGGCTCATCGCCGAAAAGGTTGCCACCATCAACGGGCGCAACGTCTTCATCGACGCCAACGGCGACCTCAATCAGGGCTACGTCGAGACACTCATCAACATCGGCGGCGACCCGCCCGCAGATTGGTTCGCCAAGGAAACCGCTGACGCTCAAGCCACCGCCGCCTCTAAACTCGATAAGACCGCCGAAAAATCCTCTTACGAAATGACCGTCGCCAACGACGTCAGCTTCAGCTCCAATGACGGGCGCATCTCCGGCAATAACATCTACATCGCCGCGCTCGATATCAACGTCAACGGCATCATCCAGGCGGGCTTCGATTCTTACATCGCTCAAATCAATCCCTCCGATATCAAAAACGGCAAGTACGTCGGCAAGACGGGCGCCGTTTATAACCCCGACAAGGGCTATTACGATTACTACATCCCCGTCACTTACGCCGACGGGCGCCTCAAGACCGGCGATATCGAGACCGGCGGCGGCACCATTTTCCTCAGCGGGCAAATCGCCTCCACCGGTAACGGCAAAATCC
>CAMKFB010000123.1 GCA_946411735.1 uncultured Selenomonadales bacterium | reverse complement strand
AGCGCCTCCGCCCAGGCACGATCGTGGTCGTAATACGTCTCCTTGCCGAGGTCGTTGACGATCAGCAGCCACATCGACAGATAATAATCGGCGGTGCAGAGGAGGGCGATGTAGCGGATGTGCTCGGAGGAGTAGACCTTGGCGAATTTGGCGAAGTGACGATGGAAGCGATCGAAAGTATCGATGATGCCCTTGAAGCCGAGCTGCGCGTGAGGAGCCAAGCGATCGATGAAGGCGCGCCCCGCGAGTCCGAAGTGCTCGTCGACGAAGTGGTGAACATTGGCGGGGAATTGCATATGCTCGAAAAGTTTTTCGTCGAAGTCAAGATGGAGCTCGAGAACGCGGTTGTGAGCGCCTGTGGCGGCGGCTCGGGAGATCAATTTGTCTTCGCCCGTGGCAAGTACGGTCATGCGCCAAGTCTTCTTCGGGCGCTGATTGCCGAACCGATCCATGCGCGTTTTGCCGCCTTCGTCGGAAAGCTCGTAGGTCAGCTTGTTAAGGTCGAGCTTGGCTTCGGCAACCTGACGCTCGTCGATGAGCATGGGAATGCCGTTGGAGCGCGCGGCGACAGATTCGATGCCGTTGGCGGTGGCGCGGAAGGATGCGCGCATTTTATCGGGATTGCCCCAAGCGGAGACGGCGAATTTGGCGGCGGCGGTCTTACCGGCGAGGGAATTGCCCCAAACGTAGGTGGTGAAGGTTCTGACCTTGAGAACGGCCATAAGAGGAGCGGCGAAGGATGCGGCGATGAAAACGCGCGGCATGAGGGATTTGGTAATGGCGTCGTCACGGTTAAGGTCAGGGCGGTGCTTGGAGAAACGAAGGAGTTTGGCCATGGCGCACCACATTTTGAGGTCGCCGCGGGTGCCGTAAGCGGCGTCGAGGGCGGGAGCGTAGTAATCCTTGTAAGCGGGCAAGACGAAATCGGCGAAGTCGTTATGCCACCCGGGCTGAGAATACTCTGTGACGACGGGGAGGCGATCGAAGTTGAGTTTGATGAAGTAGTTGAAGAAGGAGACGAGGAGCTTGGCGGCGCCGGCGAAGGTTTGAATGCCGTGGTCGGCGAGCTTGACGGCTTTGGAGGGATCGGCGATCATCTCTGCGTCGACGGGCAATTCGCGCCACGTGCCGTCGAAGAACGCCAGGACGTAGCGAGTATTCTTGGTGAAATGATTGAAGAGGCGCTTGACGGGAAAAACGGGCGTAAGGGACGCCTCGTTGCCCTTGGCGTCGCAAACGCCGTCGGAGTCGATAAACCACCCCGGCGGGATATCGAAGTCGTAAGGGCATCCCGGGAGCGCGGCGGGCGTGTCGCGAGCAAAGACGCGATCGCGGGGCTCGGGCAGGGACTCAAGGCGCTCGAGCAGGGCGCGGCAGTTATCGGCAAGCGCGTCACGATCGGCGCGGAGAAGGTCGTTGGCGTCCTTGCAGTCGCCCGACACGCTCCGTCCGTCGAGCGCAATCAGCCCGAGATCGGAGGCAACCTTGAAAAATTTGGGCAGAGCCTTGGCGCCGGCGTCGTCGTTGTCGAGCGCGAAAATCAGGCGCTTGGTCTTAACGTTGTCCTCCGACAGGGCGTTTTTGAGGAGGCGCGCGTTGCCGACACCGTTGACGGAGACGACGTTATGGAAGCCGACTTCGAAGGCGGAGAGCGCGTCAAGAATGCCCTCGAAAACGAAAACGGAGTCGAACTCGAGCAAAGCGTTGGCGTTGAAGAGCGCCTGCTTATGCCCCTTGCTGTTGAGGGACTTGAATTTTGGATCGACGTCGGGATTGGTGTCGCGCGCGATGTAGGCGTCCGACGGCAGCAACGGAATGATGATGGCGTCGATGGGCAGCATTTTGGGGGAGTGCTTGTAATGCTTGACGAAGGAGAGTTTGAAGTGGCGGGCGGTATCGACGGAGATGCCGCGGCGCTTGAGGTAATCGGTTTGCTCAAGGCAATCGTCGGAGGGCTCGACGGCGGGCTTGACGGCGACCTTGCGGCGGCGGTGCTTTTTCTCAACGGGCGGCTCCTCGGCGACCTTGCTCCGCGCGGACTGATCCTCTACCAAATCAAGTTCGCCGGCGGGCGTCAAGCGATAGAAGAGCCCGCCTTCGCCCGCAACGAGGAAGTCGGCTTGAGCGATTTGGCGGCGGAAAAGAAGTAAAGGATCGGCGTCGGAGGATTGCGTTAGAAGGTTGATGAAGGGTTCGGCGTCGGCGATGCCGAGCGAGTCGTGCAATTCGCGCGCGAGCACGGAGGCGAAATCGCGCTGACCGTTGGCAATCTTTTCTGCGTGAAGAAGAACGGTGTTGAAGTCGGCTTGGTCGACAACCCGAGCCGCCTTCGGTTTGAGTTTGACGTGCGGCTCGTCGGGGAGTATGATGCCGAGCCGATCGGCGAGCTGCTTGACGATGGTCGGGAAGTCGGCGCGGACGTCGAGGTGATTGGCTTCGGCGTAGAGGTGGAAGATATCGCCGCTCCAGCCGCACGCAAAGCACTTGAGCAGACCGTTGGAGTCGGGCACTTCGGAGATGCCGGTGCCGTGCTCACCCGAGCCGCTGTTGCAGAGGGGGCAGATGATGCCGCCGTGCTGATCGGCGGTGAAAACGTCGCGCCAACGCGCGCGGATGTCGTTGAGAATGTGGTCAGGGAACATAAGAAACTCCTTTCGTTATGGACGCCCGTCGGAAATGGCGATGTCAACGCCTTGGCGGGCGGATTGAATTTTGGTGGCGCCGACGGCGAAGATAAGCTTGTCGTCGGTATAGCAGACGCCGTTAAGTGCGTCGAAAACGGCTTTGAGATGGTTATCAATGTCGCCGAATTGCCTTGAGTCGATGGCGAAACGGCGGCGTATGACGACCGAGACGGTGACGGGTGTTGAAAAAATGGGACGCCCGCCCATGGCTTGACGTCCCGCAATTTTCAACAGATGCTTGTAAACTTTGACGCGTTCAGGTTCGTAGACGGTGCCGCGCCCGAACCGTGGACGGGGCTGCGGATAGGGATTGGTGTCGACGCTAAACGCGATGTTCATGGCTCAGTACTCGCCGGTCGCCTCGTCGACGCGCTTACCCCAATCGACGCTGATATCGTCTCCGGCATCGGGATCGACGGGGATGGTGTCGAAGGCGTCGGAGTCGATTTCGGGAATGGTGTCGACGAGCGGCGCGGTGTCGACGGGCGCGGCAATCGTCTCGAGCATGCTCGGATTGACGATGGTGGAGTGAGCGGCGCGCTGTGCGGTCAAGCGGCGGAGTACGGTGGCGTTGGGGTAGTCGCAGTAGCGAACTTCGTCCTCGCCGTTGTACTCGACCTGCGGGAGGTTTTCGATGTGGGACAGGTAGAAGGCGCCGCGCTCCTGATCGAAGAAGACGAGCTCGTTGAAGTCGTCGAAGCGACCGCGGATGTAATCGCCCTCGAAGATCTCCTCGCCGTTGCTGTCGGTGAAGCCGGTGTTGAAGCAGAGGGTTTCGGGGATGACGGAGACGAAGGTGTTATCGAACCAGAGTGCGTCGCGCTCGCGGTCGACGATGCCGGTGATGACTTTGCCGGCGAACGGTGCGTCGACGGCGATGGCCTTAGCGA
>CAMKFB010000122.1 GCA_946411735.1 uncultured Selenomonadales bacterium | reverse complement strand
GCCGACTGCGGATTACCCCGGCGAATACTTGACGAAGTTGAATACGGCGGTGGCTGATTACGCGACGCAAGTGAAGTCGGAGTATGCGACGTACGAATCGGGCAAAGAGGCATACGAGGCGCTCAAGGCGACGACGGCGAACGAATACGCCGAGTACAAAGAGGTCTTGTCGACCTACGACGATTATGCCTCCGCGCTCTATGAAACCTTCGACGGATATTTGACGGAGACGAACTCCATCCGCTTGAATCTGCAGGCTGAATACGCTCAAATGTTGAAATTGCAGGCGAAGAAGGACGCCAACGCGCTGAGGAAATACGAGGAATCGACGTACAATTCACTGCAGGCGAAATACGCGGGTTGCGACGGATGGGAGGATTATTATATCCGCCACGCGTCGGAGCTGGTGACGAATCCCGAGTACCAAGCGTTTATCGGCTATAACGACTTCGACGCATATCTGGCGACGACGCATAACGGGCAATTGGTGTCGAAATACGAGAACTGCGACAGCGCGGAGGCGTATTTGGCAACGACCGCGGGCTATGCTCTCGAGCAAAAATACGGAGCGTATGCGAATGCGGATGAGTACCTTGCGACGGATGCTCAATATGCGGCGCTGAAAGCGGAGCGCGACAACATCACCACAAAGGAGTATGCGCACACGGCGGAGGAGCTGTTGACGCAAGCGGCGGTGAACTATGCGGCGGCGGCGTACAATGTGGACGCGAAGGGCTTCTACATCGACAACGTGAAGATAAAAGACCTGACGATTAAGGAGGAAGACTGATGGATTACGAATTGACGGTGCGCGGGGCATCGATAGAGGGCACCTCCGAATCGGAATATTTCACGGTGCGCGCGGACGACGTTACGCTCCGAAGCGGCGGTGGCGATGACTCACTCGAAGTTTACGGCTCGAACAACCGCATTGACTTTGACGGCTCGAACAACCGCGTTGATCTTTTCGGTTCGAGCAACCGCGTTGATGTGGGCGCGGGCAACAATGTAGTGTATTTCTTGAATGAGAACAACACGGTGGTGGCGGGCGACGGCGCGAACACTTTTTGGTTGTTGGACGGCGACAACAGCGCGGTGGCGGGCGACGGCGCGAACACGTTGAGCGTGGCGTGCATGGGGTCGACGCTCCGCGCGGGCGACGGCAACAATCAAGTTTCGCACATCGGCAGCGACAATGTGATAGCATTGGGCAGCGGCGGCAACACGGTGCGCGCGCTCTACTACGATTTGAATGATGTGGCGCAAGCGTACATTCCCTTCGACGAGAGGAACGAGATAACGTCGGGCGACGGCGCCGACCAAGTGTCGTTGCACACGAGCGACAGCTACGTGCATTTGGGCGACGGCAACGACACGCTTTTGATAGAGGGCGACGCGAATGAGCTCTACGTGGGCTATCAGCCGTCGGAGGATGACACGCCGGAGGCGTCCGACGATGACGTGTTGACGGTGCGCGGCGACGACAACTACATTGACGCGGGCACGGGCTTGAACTTTCTGGAGCTTGAGGGCGACAACAACTTTTACCTTGGCGCGGGCTCTGACACAATCCGCGCGGAGAGTTCGAACGGCACGCTGAGCGGCGCGATCGATGTCGAGATTGAAGGCGACGATAATCTGTTGACGGTGACGGGCGGTCGGCTGCTGTCGAGCGGGAATCGCTCGGACATAGAGCTGACGAACGGCGCGGCGACGATAACGGGCAACGAAATTTCGGTATCGCTGATAGACAGTCGAGCGACGATGAGCGGCGACAACTTCTTTGTGGGCGTGGAGCGCGCGACGGTGGACGTCTCGACGGTGACGAGCGGCGAATTTTGGGTTGACACGGAAATGATATTGAACGGTCGTCGATATGGCGGAGATGCGATCCTTCGAATGAGGAACGGCGAAATCACGTCGGCGTCGTCGGCGAACAATCTGGGCGGAGTGAAGCCGCTGACAGGGTTTGAAGACGTCTCTGTGACGGCGTCGGACGGCTCGACGATAGACGGCGTGACATTCGGGCTGTTCACGTTGCCTTCGGCATCGACGGCGTGGACGTCGGTGGTGGTGAAGGGCAACGAGATAACGGGTTTGCGCCAAGGCGTAGGACTGCAGGTCTCGAAAGCGGGGTCGTACACGGTCAACGGCGGTGCATTTGAGCTGACGGCTGATGATACTTTGACGGGCGAAAGCGATTGGGCGGGCTTATTGGTCGAGAACACGGTCGACAACATTCTGTTCGAGGGCACCGCTTTCAACGAGCAGCTCAATAACAGCGGCGCGGGCGTTACGGTGGACGGCGGCGCGGGCGTTGATCACATCTCGCTTGGGAGCGCGGCGCGGGAGTTTATTGCCTTCAACGAGAACAGTTCGCTGGAGGTGGAGGGCTTTGCGACGGGCTTCGACAGCGTGTCGGATGTGCTGCTCAACTCGGGCGATATGCGTGATTTCCGCTTCGACTTCGGAATCACGGGCGTGCACATCACACAGAACGACGCGGAGATTGATTTAATCAACTCGGGCGATGAGCGCGTAGATTTCCTGCTGCAGAACGGCGCCGACCTTATCAAGTTTACGGCGGTCAACGGCGACTTCACGACGGCGGGTGGCGACGCTGACTTTTATGCGCTCAACGATCGAGCGACGTTGTACGCGGGCGACGGCTCGTTTGCGGTCAACGGTGTCTACTTGCCCGAAGATTATTTGTCGGACGCGACGGTGGTTGGCAGCTCGATTGCCGCCGATTACGAGTTTACGGAGTTCGTGCTCAACAGCCCGCTGGTTGGCACGTACACGGTGCACGGCATCAGCTATGACAGCGTGATTGACAGCATCGACGCGGCGGGACAATTCTTTGTGTTCGACGGGAATGCGACGGTGAACAATTACAGCGGGGAGGGCTTCTTCAACGCGCTGCATTTTGCGACGGACGGTCGAGTGACGGTGGAAATAGTCGAGGGCGCTCCGCTCGACAACGCGTACAAATCGATCAAGTCGATAACGGGCATGGCGGCGGGGGATAAATTTACGGTGGGCTCGATGGTCAACTGCGATTACGTGGATCACGAGTACACGGTGAGTGCGGACGGCGCCTCGATCATTGGCGACAGCGGCAATGTGACGCGGGCGGGTGATAATGTCTCGACGCTGAACCTTATGGACGTGTACGACCAAGATGTGTTGGAGGAGCGGTTGCGCGACTTGCTGTTGCCGATATTCTACGCAAACGTGGTGACCGACAATGAGGGCTTGCACATCAACCTGACGGGCTTCCGTCAAGCGATCTCCGCGCGGAACGAGGAATTTCGCGAGACGCTGTCGAAGCTGACGAATCCGACGGCGGATGACGTGTTGGCGGTGCTCGACGAATATTTGACGACGAACTTCGGATTGGTGATGTCGGATGTGCTCAACGAGTCGGTAATCACTCTGTTGAAGGAGCGGTTGACGGCGGACATAGCGGCGCAGCGCGATCCGATCGAGAACATCTTCGGAGCAATCGAAACGGAAGGGCTGGCGAATTACGTATACAGTCGAATTATATACCCGTTCGTAGCGACGATGGGCGTTCAAAACGCGGGCATCGACGTAGAGACGGCGCTCAAGGACGGCGAATCGGTCACGCAGAGTTTCTTGACGGACGTGCTGATGCCGCGAGTGCTGTCGAATGAACGAGTGATGCGGCTGGCGAAGGAGCTG
>CAMKFB010000121.1 GCA_946411735.1 uncultured Selenomonadales bacterium | reverse complement strand
CAGTGATATCGGTTTCGTTATCGGATTTGACGTTGAGCGCGGTCGGAGCGTTGATCGTCGTTTGATCGTCGATGGAGGCAATCGCAAAGGAATCGCCGTACATCATATTGACCATGCCGCTCACGCCGACTTTACCCGCCACGCCCGCGCCGTAGATGATGCCAATCTGATCGACGTTGTTGTCTGCGGTGACGTTGAGAGTTGGCGCGGTCAATTGATTATTTTTGCCGACGACGGTCGTCGCATAAGTGTCGATACCGGTGACGACGACGGAGGCGCCCACGCCCGCGCCCGCCCCCATATCGTTGGCAGCAAGATATTTTCCGCCTTGACCCGTCAGCTCGACGATGTCCGTTGAGGCGTTGGAGGTGATGTCGGCTTTGGTGGTGCCGTTGATTTTGACGCCTTCGCCGAGCAAAGTCAGCGCGTTGTCGTCGACGCCGATCACTTGGACGGCGCCTGAGATGTCGGCGGTCGAGGCGGAGTTACCTTCTTTGCCGTCCTGTATCGACGAGCGCGCATAGAAATTGACGTAGTTGGCGGGATCGAGCACGCCGAGCGTGATGTTGAGTGCCCGCTTGATTTGGGTATAAGCGTAATCGCCGTTGACGACAATATTGATGACGCGCTTTTCGCCTTGGTTGCTGTTGAAGTTTTGAGTGATCTTGTCTTGGATTTCGGCGAGCTTCTGAGCGTACTGCGCCTTGTCGGTGATGGTGCCGAGCTCATTGATGGAGTTTTCGACATCGGGAGCGGCGGCGAAAGCGGCGCCGAACTTTTTGCAGACATTGACGAAATTCATCCACGCCTCTTTGATGTAACTCATCTCGGCGTAAAATTGATTGTAATCCGCCTTGGCACTCGAGTTGACGGCGACGTTGGCGCCGGTGAGCTCGGCGTTCTTACCGACAATGACGTTGGCGGTGTTATCGACGTTGACCACATTGACCGCGCCGCTTACGCCCACAGCGGTCGACGAGTCTCCCTTCTGATTATTGAGGACGTTGACGGCATCGGCGTGAAGGGCGGCGGTGTTTAGTTGAGCGTCGAGCGAAAGATCGGCGGCGGAGTTGATCTTGGCATTCTCGGCGACGTTGACCTTCGCGTCGTGGTTATTCGAGATCACGCCGACCGACATGCCCGCTTTGAAATATTCGCCGGTAAAAAGTTTGGAGGCGATGGACTCCCCGGGCATGATGTTGAAGGAGTGAGTTTTGAGGAATTTTGTGGCGCCGATCCAATTGCTGATGCCCGAGAAAATGCTTGTGGAAATACTGCTGTTTTTGCCATTAAGAGTCTGAACGAGGTTGGCGATCTTGCCTTCGTTGAAGAAATTGGGATCGCCGACGTCATTCTTGACGGAGAGGCGGCTGAACACATCCTTATTGTTGGCGTCGACGTCAAGCTTGCCGCCCGCATTGATATCGCCGTTCAAGTTGACGATAGCGTTGCTGTCGCCCTGATTGATGCCGATGGCGGTCGACAGGAACGAGGCGTCGGGGATGACGGAGCTTGCGTTGTTGTCGACGTGATAATTGCCGGTGGCGTTGGCGATGATATCACCGCCCGCCGTGACTTTATTGAAAGAAATCTCGGCTTTGTTGTTGACGTTGGCGACGCTGATCGCCGTGTAGAGGACAGAGGTGGAAGCATCTTCGCCGGCGGCGGTGGAAGTGGCGGAGACGGCTTTTGAGTAGAGCTTGGCGTTGGCGTTGGCGTTGGCGCTCACATTGCCCGCCGCGTCGAGATTGCCCTTGACGTCGACGACCGCATTGTTATCGATTCGCGAATAAATGAAGGCGATGGTGGGAACCAGATTGGAGATCGCGGTCGACTGCCGAAATTCGGGCGTCTCGTTGATCATTTGAGCGTCAGTCGTGGCGTTGGAGGTGAAGGAGATATTGCCGCCGGCGTTGATTGAGCCGCCGCTGCCGACATTGATCTTGGCGTTGTTGGTCTTATTGATCCAATCGGCGTCGAGGTCGAGCCCGACCTGATTGAGGATGGAGCCCTTGATGGTGCCGATGAGGTTTAGGACGGCGCCCTCAGTGAATGTGGTGGTGGCGTTGGCGGCGAGTTCGACGGAGCCTGTAGCGTCGATGGCGCCGTTCATATTGATGGTGGGCTCGATGGTAGTGGTCTTCTTGCCGGGCCAGATGGTGATCGACGCGCCGCTGACGGATCCCAGGAAGCTGTCGTTGGCGTTGTCGCCGGCGGTGACGGAAATGAGGATGTCGCCCGTGCCCGAGGGATCGACGGTCATATTGATATTGTCGAGCGTGTTGACGGTCGAGCCCGCGTTGACCAGATTTGTGAAGTCGATGTCGGTGCGCGCCTTGAGTTGAGCGCCTTCGCCGATGTCAATCTTTTGGCTGCGAAGGGTGATGGAATCTCGCGCGTTGATGACGCCGTTGATCTCGACCGCTTTATCGGAGTGCTCGACATAGCCGCCGTTGATGTTGGTGGCGAGCTGCGTGCGGAGGTCTTTCATATCGCCGTCGCGAATATTTTCGTAATCGGAGCTGTACATGGAGTAAGCGTTGAAGGAGCCGGCATTAATCACACCGCTTGCACCGACCGCAATGCCTTCGGGGGACAAGAAGTAGAGATTGCCGTCGATCGCACCGTCGCGGATGGCATTGACCGTGCCGTTGATGTCGACCTTATTATTGACGAAGTTGACGAGATCGAGCGCGTGGACGCTTTCGTCTTTTTTGTTGAAGTGCATGTTGGCGATCTCATTCTCGGAGAGGGAGAACTTGTCGTAGACGCTGCGCGCGAGGTTGCCGTCGATTTCTTGCGCGTAGAGGTCGTGGACGGCGTTTCCGTCGATCAGCGAATTGCCGTCCTTATCGGTAATCTCCGATGCTTGAGCGGAGGAGGTGAACAAGCTGAATGCCGTCAAGCCCAGGAGAATTTTCCTCACGGAGTCCTGCGACGGCAGATGCCGCCTGAACTTGCGAAGCAAACTCATTAGTGCTCAACCCTTTCGATGATAAATCATTTAATGCGTTTGTTATCGATGTAGACATGCTTTGCCTTGAACTGATAGGTTGCCGCCTCGCGTTTGATTGCCTTTTGCGCCAACAAATCTTCCAACGTGCTTTGGAACTGCGGGTTATCGCGCGCCTCGACCAACTCTTTATACCGAGCGTCGTTTTTAAGATACGCCTCCGCGCTCGCGTACGCGCCAAACTTTTGCTCCTTGGCATAGCCGTCGGTCTTCTCCAAATACTTATCGACACTCTCATAATCGCCGTACTTATTCATCAGCTGCCCTTGGCGCGTCGACAACATGTAAGCGTCAATGTCGGTATAGCCGATGAATTTCTGATAATCCTCATTCTTGATCAAGGTGCGGGCGTTGAGCATGTAATAATCGTTGGCGCTTTCGCAGCCCACGAATTTCGCCTCGTACGTCGCCAACCGTTTCATCTGACCGTTGGTCAACGGTTTGTTGTTCTTCGGATCCGCGCGATACGCATCCGCACGCGCCCGATAATTTTGCATCGTCGAATAATCCGTCTCGAGCTGATTGCGAATGCGCTCGGTCTCGTCGAGATATTTCGTAAAGCTCGCGTCCACCTCATTGCGATAATCGTTGTAGCCGCCCTTGATCTTCTCGTATTCGGCATATTCCTCCGTCGCCACCTTCTTGAGGTTTTCATAGGCGGTCTTGCCGGACTCGTATTGCGCATACTCCTCCTTGATTTGGGTCTCGTAATCGGTGACCG
>CAMKFB010000120.1 GCA_946411735.1 uncultured Selenomonadales bacterium | reverse complement strand
TAGATTTCAAAGAACGCGCGTCGTTTCAAACGACTTGCGCATGATAACAACCAAAATTCCTTTTGTCAAGCGCTTTTTCAAAAAAATTTTTGGAGGAGATAAAAAAGCGGTATCCGCTTGGCACGGACACCGCTCAAATTCATTCGCTCATTGTCGGATCGAGCATTGGAAGATTACTTCCGATTGTATTTTTTATCGGCACGCTCGACCTTCAAAAGACTGTTGTTGCGCGGATCGAACGCCGCCGAACCGTCGATCGGCAGCAAATTGTCATCGTGCATCGACACATCATCGATCGCGGAGGGCTTCAAACTGATATCGTCGATGGGAATGTCGAGCACCTTCGTCACCTCGTCGTCAACGGCTTTGAGCGCCGTAAGATCGCTCGAACTGTCGGGCAAGAATTTGTTGGTGGTGTTGCCGAACTTCGTAACCAGCCGCCCGTCGATAAACCGCGCGGTCAGCTCGCCCAACGCTTGAGTAGTTATTCGGATAAGGTTCAATACCGGATTGTAGTGACCGAGGTTGTTGACGGTCTTGGTCGCGTTGTCGACGGTCTGATCGAGCTTCGCGCCGTCGGCGTTGGTGTTCTTGAAATACACGTCGTTGGTGCCCGAGCCCGTCACGATGTTATCGTTGGCGCCGCCAATGAACGAGTCGTTGTTCGACGAGCCGATGAGCTGTGCCTCGCCGTCGGCATAATTGTTGGCATTGCCGACGATGATCAACGCTTGATCCGAATTCGAGCCGTCGGCAGTGCCGCCGTGAGTGTACGTGCTCAGCACTCGACTCGATTCGCCCCGACGGTTGGCAATGTTGTTGAGCATCGAGCCGATATCGCCCGCATCTTTATCCGTCACGACTGGTTGTTCGGCTCCCGCAACGCTGAATGAGCCGTTGCCGAAAATAATTTCGCCGTCAAAAATCGAGTTGAATATGTCATCGACGTCGACGTACATTTTCGAGCCGGTCTGCGCGTCATAGCCGGTTATATTGGCTCCGTTGTAAGCGTAAATGTCGTCGGTGCCGCCCGCGCTCACGTCGATGAGCCCCTTGCCGGAGGAATAAATTGAATCATTGCCGGCGCTGCCGGTGATGGTCACGGCATCATTGTCGGACTCGTCGACGATTGTCGAGCCGCCGGCGTCGGCAGTAATCTCCTTCGTACCGGTCGAGTTCTTATCGATGGAAGCGACGGAGCCCTTGTTGAGCTTGACGATTTGATTGCCGTTGCCGAGCTTGACGAGAACCGTGCTCTCAGTGTTGGTGAGGTCGATGACGGTCGTGGCATCGGGGTCGGAATTGTCGTCGAGGATGAGACCGTCATTGTCGGCAAGGTCGTTGGTGTCGACAGTCTTGGTGACGGAGCCGTCCTCGTTGACGGTGGCGGTGGTTTTTGCGGTGATCGAGTTGTAGTTGGCGGGGTCGACGATGTTGCGGATCGTGTCGGCTTGCGTTGTGTTATCGGTCGGCGCGCTCGAGCTTGTGTCATCCGAGGGAGCCGAGGAAGTGTCGTCCGAAGGAGCCGAAGAAGTATCGCATCAGCGTCTGCATTGACATCTGCGTCAGCATCGGAATCGCTGTCGGCATCGGAATCGCTGTCGGCATCGGAATCGCTGTCGGCATCGGAATCGGCGTCAGCATCGGAATCGGCGTCGGCGTCGGAGTCCGCATCAGAGTCTGCGTCGGCATCTGCATCTGCATCAGAATCGGCGTCAGCATCGGAATCCGCGTCGCTATCGGCATCGCTGTCGGCATCGGCATCTGCGTCGCTATCGGCGTCGGTATCATCACCGGACAGCACAATCGCCAAATCCTCGCCGAACCCGCCAGCTCATATTCCTTGCCGTTAATGTTCACCACGGCGGGCACATTGCCGCTGAATGCAAGACGTATATTCTCAAGAGCGTCCTCGTCAACGCCGTCAATCGTCACGCCGTTGCCTTCGACCGCATATTTAATCTGATCCTCCGTCGCGCCGCGCACCGTCAGCTTGTCGTCGTAAGCCACGCCGCCCTCGACCGTCATCCACAAATCGAGCTCGGAGCCGTTGAGCGGATTGCCGTCAACGTCCGTTATTTCAACGCCGTTCACTCGCGACACATTGCCGAACACATGCAGCACTGCCGGATCGACCACATCGATCGTAACGTTATCCGCCGTCGGGATCACGCCGTTGTCGACCGCCCGATTGAGCTCATCGACATTGAGATTGCCGCCCTTGAACGTGAAGGTCAAACCGCTGTCGTCGAACATCACGCCGCCTTCGACCGTCGACCACGAATAATCGCCGTAGCTCCAGCCGTTGCCGTCATTCGACAGAATGTAACCGTCGACGTTGTGCGTCGCCTTCGCCTGCCAACCGCCGACTTCTTCACCATCTATCGTCAGTGCATCGAGATCAATTTTCGTGCCGCTGATCGTGATCGAGTTGCCGTCGATGACGATTGATGTGTCGCTCGTCGGAGTAAAGCCGCCGAGTTCGTTCTCCTCCGTCGACAGTTTAATCACACTGCCGTCGAATATCCAAGCGTCTTTCTCGTTGGCGTCGACGATGATTGAGCCGCCGCTCCAAGCGTCGCCGTCGTTGAGCATGCCGGCAATCGAATCGTTATTGAACAGCGCCAACGTACCGTTGCTCACGCTGACTTCGACCGAGCCGTCGCCGACCAGCAGCCCGCCTTCGGTTGTCGCAAAACCGAACAGTTCGTTATTGTCGGCGGGATCGATCGTATGATTATCGGCGTCGTAGAAAATGAAGTTCGTTCCGTCGAAGAGGATCGAGGCGAGAGTCTGCGGGGTGTGCGCAAGCTCGAGACCGTTGGAAGCATCGAAGTCGCCGTCGATCAAGCTCCGCGCGGAGCCGTTGACACTGACGTTGGCGGTGCCGGCGATATGAATATTTTGGTCGGAGGCTACGTTGGGGTCGGTGAAGTTGAGCCCGCCGTTGACCACCTTGACATCGTCGTAGGAGTCGATGCCGGTGACGGTGATGGCGTCGTTGAAGGCGAAGCCGCCCGCGACGCTCGTCCAGAGATTGAACTCGACGTCGGAGGCGTTGCCGTCGATATCGATCCAAGTATGTTGCTCGCCGTTGATGGTGTAAGGAGCGCCGGCGGCGATGCCGGTGATGTGGAAGTCGGGCGTGACATCGAAGGCAAGGTTGCCGTCGGCGGTGATGGTGATGCCGACGGTATCGATGATGCCTCGACGGTGAACAGATCGGTAGGCTCGACGTCGGCGGTGTATTCGATTGACTTGCCGTCGCTCGAGAGTGCATAGCCGGCGGTATTCGAGGACGATTTATAAGTGTTGCCGTCGAAATGCGCGTCAATGGATTCGGAAACGGCAACGGTTCTTGCCAGCGCCAGTTTATAACCGCTGCCTGTGATCGAGACGTTTGTGCCGTCGAGGTTTGCGGTGGTCAGTGTGACGGTGCCGTTATTGACGATGATGCCCGACAGCGTAAAGAGATCGGTGGGCGCGACAGCGGCGGCGTACTTGACGGTCTTGCCATCGCTCGAGAGTGTATAGCCAGCAGTGTTCGAGGACGACTTATAAGTGAAGCCATCGAAATGAGCGTTGGTTGTCGAGGAAACCGAGATGTTGTTCGTCAGCGCCAATGTATATCCTTCGCCTTCGATTGAAACTGCATTGCTGTCAAGATTGGCTGCGGTCAATGTGACGGTGCCGTCCTTGACCGTAATCCCGTCGGTCGTCTTGACCCCGCTCAACGTGAACAGATCAGTCGCCGCCGAAGCCGCCGTGTACTTGATCGCGCCGTCGACAACCGCATAGCCTT
>CAMKFB010000119.1 GCA_946411735.1 uncultured Selenomonadales bacterium | reverse complement strand
TTGCCGTTCTGATCGCGCGGCTTGGGCGGCGGAGCATCGGCATCGCGCCAGGTTCCGTCGACGCCGCGAATGCGGGGCTTGGGGATTTTACCGCCGAGGATTTCTTCGACGGAGTAAAGTTGCGCGGGTCGGAGGTCCAGCAATGTTTTGTCGTTGTAGGCATACTCTTCGCCGTCGCACAGCGCTCCGATCTGCAAGCCCTCGAGCGAGCGTTCGTTGAAGAAGCCGCCCTGTGCGGGCGCGATGAACGACTCGTTGGAGCGATCGAAATCGCGGAGCATTTTTTTGAAGATGCCGAGTGCGCGGCCGTCGTAGACCTGATAGTAGCGGAGCCACTTGGGCTCGAGATTGCGTTCTGCGCGGGAATCGTTGTCGTGAGAGAAGAAGCGGTCGAATGGGCCGCCGAGGATGTCGAGATCGATGACGAGCATGGGGCGACCGCTCTTGGAGACGGAATCCTGCACGCGCATGACCTTGCAGACGTAAGCGCCGGGGGTGGGGCGGCCGCCGAGCTTGGCGGACTCCTTGACTTCGGCGAAATTGTTGGGCAGGTTCAAAGTTATCCCTCCTCGTAATCCTGAAGCAATTTGATGACCTGAGCGATATCGTTGGGCATAGTGGGCGGCAGAGCGTCGACGGGCGATTTAGCAGTGGATCGAACGGGCTGCGTCTCGAAGAAGAACTGATTGGCGTCGTTCTTTGCGTAGAGCACGGTCGTAAAGAGACTCTCGAGAACGATGCGCTTGAGCTTCTGCCCGCTGGTGCGGACTTGGGAGAAAACCTCGTTGCCGTTCTGATCGCGCTCGATGTCGACGTGACCGATGAATACGACGGTGAGATCGTCGCGGAAATCGGCGGCGTGCTTTACGGTCTCGAATATGCAAGCGGCAAGGTCCTGATACTTGTCAAAGCCCTTCTCCTTGCGGCGGCGAAACTCGTCCGTGACCATCAAGGTGCTGATGCCGTCGACGACGACGGTTTTAATGTGCTTGCAACGGTCGTCGGTAGCGATGGTTTTGAGAATGAAGGGGACGGAGTTGCGGCGGGCGGGATCGAGCTCGTCGGTGCGGAAATAGTTATGGTTATCGGCGCAGAACTGCTTGCGCCAACCGCGCCAACTCAAGCCCTTGCCGTCGCAATCGATGAAGTAGGTGGATGCGGGGTCGAGATTGCGGCAGGACGTGGTCTTGCCTGCGCCGGATTGACCGTAAACGAGAATGGTACGGCTCATATAATCACCTCCTTTCAATGGATTTGAGCGCTTGATCGCTCACGCAAAGGCTCCGCCTGTCACTCGGAGCCCTTGATGTCAACGATCAGAACGGGAGGTCGTCGTTAGCCTTACGCGGCTTGATGTGGCGGTACTTGGAGAACAAGAGGTCAGTGACGGTGTCCAAGATTTTGCGCAAGTGGCAGGCGTGCACGACGAGGAAGTGATCCTTGAAGAACCAAGGAGTGAAGGGGAAAGGTTCGGGCGAGAGCCGAAAGGCGAGCTCGTGATCGGTGAGGATGTGAGCGGCGTCGGAGTCGACGTTGAGCTTGAGATTGCGACCGGGCTCGAGTTCGCGAATGGCGACGATGATGCTGCGGTAGACGGGGAATTCGCGAAGGAAAACCTTGGCTTGGTTGTAGTGGTAGCGCTTGATGGAGCGGTCCTGCCTGATTTTGAGAACGGAGCGAATGGTGCGATCGAAAGCGCGGAGGCAGCGATTGCAAACGGTTTTGAGATTACTGCTCATGTCAATTCCTCCCTAAAAGGTCGAGCCGTGTCTGACGGCGCGCGAATTTGAGTATCATGGGTTCGTAAGCGGCGGCGAGAGCGTTGTCGAGATAGCGCGCCGGATCGGCTTGGAGGAGTCGATCGTTGAACTCCTCTGTGGTGGCGGCGCTGAAGATGGTTTCGGCGGTGCAACCGTTGATGAAGTGTTGGCGGCGCTCGAGGAGTCTTACTTGGATGTGGGTATACTCCGGGACGCGGAAAGCGGTCATGATTTTCTTGCAAACGGTTTCGGGGTAAGTGGTCTCGAGCTTGATGGGCTGCTGATCGGTGGAGATGTCGACGAAGAATTTGATGCCGTCGAGCGCGAAGAACTTGCGCTGCAACTCGGCTCCGTTGTAAGCGCTGCGCGCTTCGGCGTAATTCTCGGCGCAGATGCGCTCTTTATACTCGTCGTCCATATCGCAGGCGACAGAGACGTTGGAGCGCTGCAGCATATCGTTGTAGATGTCGACGACGTCGGTGAAGTCGTCGCGAACGGTTTTGTGCTCGGCGCGCTTGACGCAGTTTTTAGCGTAGCGGAGATCGGCGAGCATGAGGTTGAAGATGATGTTGAGGGTCTGATTTTTGGTGGCGATGAACATAAGCACAACTCCTTTCAATCTTGGAACCAAACGAGCAAGGGGGCGGCGCGGCACTGCTCGATGACGGCGGATATTGTGTCGACGAGCGATTGAGTGAAGAAGAATTGATCGGTGCCGTTGACTTTGAAGACGGAGTGAAGGTCGTTGTAATGGTCGAGGATTTGAACGTTGGAGAAGAGGAAGTCGTCGAGATTGGCGCAGCGAACGGCGTCGTCGATGAGATCGAAGGCGTCGTCGATCGTAGCGTCGTCGCGGAGTGTGTGCTTCGCGAGGTGTACGTCGAGGATGACGTAGGACGCGGGGAAATCGAAATTTTTGAGGAAGCAGCGAGCGATGGCGATTTTATTGAGAGCGAACTGTATAGCGGCGACGGCGACGTGCATGAAGCAGCCGTTTGGGAATTGGATTTGGTTACGCCCTTTGATTGGCATGTGCCCGGGCTGTGGAACGTCGTCGAAATCGCTGATGTATTGTTTGATGTATTGAGAGAAGGGGCTGTTGGCGCCGAGGATGATGTGCTCGGCTTGATCGCAAGCGACGGCGTCGACGACGTTGCGCGTCTTTTTGAGAGCGTTGCGAGCGTCGGCGAAAGCCTTACGGACTTCGAGGAAGCCGGCGCGGAGATAGAAGCGCCCGGGGTCGGCTTCCTTGTCGAGGTTGTCGAGGATGTGGTAGCAGGTCTCGATGAACTGCGGGTTCATACGATTATTCCTCCTTCGAGAAAATTTTTGAGGACGGGGATGATGTCGGGGCTCCAAACGATGGTGGGGAGGATTTCTGCGCCGGGTTTTACTTGGAACTGAACGCCGAAGCGCGTGCCCTTATCGGTGAGAGCGTAGCTGCCGGCGATGGCTTTGTTTTGGAAGCCGAGTCTGCAGAGGATATGGTTCATTTTGCGAGCGGGGATACGCGGGAGGAACTTATCGCCGAGTTCGGTGACGGAGAGAGCGCCGAAGCGGCTGCGAATGGCGGGATTGGGGTAGAAGGTGTAATTTTTGAGCTCGAAGAAGGGTCGTTTTGCGGTAACCATGGCTCAAGCGTCCTCCTCTTCGAAGTCGTAAGAGGGATCGCCGCGGAGGTAATTGAGGAGAGCTTGTTGTGCGGGCTCGAGCGCCTTGCGATCGGCGCGTGTGTCGTTCTTATGAGCGTGTGCGAAGTCGTTATTGCGCTTGCGCTCGTCGTGGTCAATGTTATCGTCGGAGTACTTATCAATGGCGTCGAGAACGTCATTGAAGATGATGGCGAAGTGTTCGCGCGCGTCGATGCCGCGGCGAATGGTGCGGCGGATGAGCTTATTGATATTGGAGGAGTGGACGGAGGTAGTGGGGTTAGCGAAAGGTCTGAGGCCGTTATCGAGCCCGAGGGCACGATTGACGCGAGCGTTGACGAATTTATAGTAACGTGGGTCGATGTCGGAGCGGCTGGCGCCGTGAGTGACGGCATATTCGATGAGGGCTTTGACGGCGTTGGTGAATTGGTGGTAGAAGGGTAGAGCGTCCTGATAGGTCTGATGGCAGAGAGCGTGGAATTTATCGGCATGTATATTTTTGAGAGAATCGCGCAAGCGATTGAACTCGGCGAGGAAAGCGAGTTTGAATTTGAGAGCTTTGCGACCGGTGAAGCCCATGGCCAGCAGGTTGAATCCGTCCTCCGTCAGCCAGTACATCTTGCG
>CAMKFB010000118.1 GCA_946411735.1 uncultured Selenomonadales bacterium | reverse complement strand
CGTTGCGTCCGCGAAAGAGACTCTCCCGCATCCCGATCTCGAGACCGAGCAGGTGCCGGCGATTTTCGAGGGCGATGATCTTGTATATCACACCGAGACCGGCGAGTTCGTTGCGGCGGGGCATGTCGACATTCTTCAGCTCGAGGGACGCCGCTTTCAGACCGATAAGGCGACCGGCAACGTTATCGAGAAGGTTGTCAGCATCCAAGGGCGCGCGCACATGCTTCAGGTCGTCGACGGTCAGCCGCGCGTCACGCTCAACGGCTTCCGCACGTTTTACAACTACGGCACCTCGACCGGCACGATGGGCAGCGCGCACGGCAAGGCGGGCGAGTATTACATCAGCGGCAAGCGTTTCGAGTTTTATCCCGATCACATCGTCGCTTACGACGCCACTCAGACCAAATGCGGCGCCGCTCAACCGGATTATCATGTGAGCGCTCAAAAGATGGAGATTTGGCCCAATCAGGTCATCAAGATGTATAATCTCAAATTCTGGATCAAGAATACGGTCGTCGGCACGAAGAAATACGATGAGAAGGAGTTCGACGGCGAGGAGCGCATGGATTTTCCGCGCGTCGGCTACAATAAGGATTACGGCGCCTACATCGAACAGAGCTTTACTCGACCGATCGCCGACCATTTCGAGAGCGTGACGAATTTGCATATCGAGGATAAGCGCGGCATTCGGAGCAATACCGAGATTCATTACGGCAATCGAGATGCGGGCGCGGAACTCGTCTACGGATTTTACGACGACGACGACAACGTTTGGATTCAAAAGGAGCCGTCGCTGATCCTGCATTACGGTCGGCACTTCGATCATCTGCCGGCGAGCTACGGTTTCAGCTACGAGATCGGACATTGGAAGTCCAATTCGGTCTCGAGCACACATCAAAAGTATGAAATCGGATTGTCGCGCGACACGATTTTTTATCATCGATGGGCGTTCGATATCGGCACGAGCTACACGATCACGAAGGAGAGCGCCGACGATTCGACGGTCAACGGACTCAACTACGGGGCGCGGTTGGCGCGTATGTTCGATGATCGGACGTCGGGCTATGTCGGATATTATTACAACAAGGAGACCAAGAAAAATTCGCTGTTCGACTTTGATAACGACGATTACTCAAAGAAGTGGACGACGGGCTTGAGTTATCGGCTCGACGACAAAAATCGCGTGGTGGTCGGGCTGAGCTTCGACGCCGATCAGAGCAAGGTGAAAGATGTCGACTATTATTGGTATCACGACCTGCATTGTTCGCAGGTGGTGTTGCGCTGGCGTGATCGGCGCGACAAATTTGAGGCGCATTGGCAGTTCACGCCATGGTAAATAAATTTTAGAGGGTGACGTATTGCAGAAGTTGACGACGTCGATCCGAAAGATGCAGGGGCGAAAAATCCTGGTGATCGGCGATATGGTGGCGGATGTTTATCTCAACGGACAAATCGGAAGGATATCGCGCGAGGCGCCCGTCCTGATCCTTCAACAGGTCGGAGAGCGGATCGTGCCGGGCGGCGCGGCGAATGTGGTCGCCAACACGCGGACGCTCGGAGGAGAAGTATTTGCAGTGGGTGTGCTCGGCGACGACAAGTATGCAGAAAAACTTCGCGGGCTGCTCGACGCGTACGGCGTCCACATCGAAGGGCTGGTGACGGACGAGTCGCGCCCGACGATCTCGAAAGTGAGAGTGATCGCGGGCGGTCGCGCGACGGTCAGTCAGCAGGTCGTGCGCATCGACAACGAAAGTAAAGAGCCGCTTGCAAAAAAGATCGAGACGCAATTGATCGCCAAGCTCGACGCCGTCCTGCCGCAGGTCGAAGGGATTGTGCTGAGCGATTACGGTTGCGGCACAATCACGGAGAATGTCAAGAAGTGGCTGATTAACTACGCTCAAAAAAATAAAATCCCGTCGATTGTCGATTCGCGCTATGACATCGGTCGATTCGGCGGCGTCGGCTATATCAAACAGAACGATATGGAGCTTGCCGCGTTCGTCGGACGTGAGATTGATTCGATGGGCGCTCTGATCGAGGGCGGCTCGGAGCTGTTGAGAAAAACCAATGCTTCGGCGGTGCTGATCACGCGCGGCGAAAACGGCATGAGTTTGTTCGAGCGCTCGGGCGCGGTGCATCACATTCCGGTCAGCGACAAGAGCGAAGTGTTTGACGTGTCGGGCGCGGGCGATACGTGCGTGGCGGCGTTCATTCTTGCGTTGACGGGCAAAATCAATCCGATCAATGCCGCGCGGATCTCGAATTATGCGGCGGGGCTTGCGGTGCGCAAACCGGGCACGAGCACGGTCAGTTTCGAGGAGCTCGAGACCGTGATGAACAGGTGAGCGGAGAAAATTTATGCTGATAGAGAGAAAAAATATAGCTGCCGCGTGCGATCGACTCCGCGCGGAGCATAAAAAGATCGTCTTTACCAACGGCTGTTTCGATCTGCTGCACGTCGGTCACGTCCGATATCTGACGGCGGCGCGGGAGTTCGGCGACGTGCTGATAGTCGGGCTCAATTCCGATTCGTCGGTGAAGATGCTAAAGGGCGCCGATCGTCCGATCAACGGTCAAGCCGATCGAGCCGAGATATTATCGGGGCTGCGCGCGGTTGATGATGTGGTGATCTTCGACGAGCGGACGGCGGAGGCGCTGATAGCCGAGGTCAAGCCGGACGTCTACGTCAAGGGCGGCGACTATGATCTGAGCACGCTGCCGGAGGCGAAAATCGTGCAATCCTACGGGGGGCGCGTCGAGTTCATCAGGCTCGTCGAGGGGCGCTCGACCACCGGCATCATCAAACGACTTAGATCGGAGTGAAATTTATTGGAGCGCGAGCGCAGGAACATTTTGATTGTCAAATTGAGTGCGATCGGCGACGTGATACACGCGTTGCCGGTTTCTTATGCCATCAAGGAAACATTTCCGAACGCGCACATCACGTGGGTGGTGGAGCCGCCGTCGTTCGATCTGCTGTCGATGAATCCGTGCGTCGATCGGATAATTTTGTTTCAGAAGAAGGAATTCAAATCGTTTCGAGGCTTTGCGAAAAGATTTTTCCCGTTTAAACACGAGCTGCAGCAGGAACGGTATGATGCGGTGCTCGACCTGCAGGGGCTGTTCAAGTCGGCGGCGATCGCTTTCTTCGCGCGCTCCAACATCAAACTCGGGATGTGCAACATGCGGGAGATGTCGGATCGAGTGAGCAAGCCGGTGGTCGGCAAGAATTTCAACGGTCACATCGTCGAGCGCTATTTGGACACGGCGCGGGCGATCGGCTGTCGCGTCGATGAGGTAAAATTTCCGATTGAAGTTCCCGACGACGAGGCGCGCAAGGCTCAAGCGATTTTCGAGCATGAGGGCGCGCGTTTCGACAATCCGTACGTGGTGTTTGCGATCGGAGCCAATTGGGTGAACAAGCGTTGGAGCGAAGAAAATTTTGCGGAGCTTGCCGATTGGTTTTACGGCTTGAACGTGATCCCCGTGATGGTCGGAGCGGGCGTGGTCGACGCGCAACGCGCTCAAGCGATCGCCAAGCAGACGGAAATTCCGCCGGTCAATCTGGTCGACAAAACCAATTGGAAGCAACTCGCGCACATCATAAAAAATGCTCGGCTGGTGCTGGGCGGCGACACGGGCGTGGTGCATCTGGCGGCGGGGTTGGGTGTGCGGACGGTAATGCTGATGGGACCGACGGACGCCAATCGCAACGGTCCCTACGGTCAGATCAAGAACGCAATCGAAGTGGATCGGACGTGCAAATTTTGTTGGAAGCGGGTTTGTCCCAAGGGCGATGATTGCCTCGAACGCATCACCGTCAAGCAGGTCGAGCGCAAAATTTTATCCCTGAAATGAGCGGCTCAAAGATTGAAGGGTTGGATACGATCCGCGCGGCGGCGATCTTTTTGATTGTCTTCGATCACGTCGTCGAGCTGGTTTTTTCGTTTCATAATCCCGACGCCTTCAGCCAAATGCAATCGAGCCTGCGCTTCGCGCTGTTCTTCGTCTTCACGCTCGGACGGCTCGGCGTCGACTTATTTTTTTTCCTCACGGGATATCTTCTGCTGCCGCGCGTTTTCGACCGCCCCGCCACCGAAAAATTTTATCGGCGCAATTTCTTGTCGCTGCTCGTGACGAAATTTTATCGGCGCAATTTCTTGTCGCTGCTCGTGACG
>CAMKFB010000117.1 GCA_946411735.1 uncultured Selenomonadales bacterium | reverse complement strand
CCGTGCGCGAAGTCTGCACCGATTCCGCTTTCAAGTTCATGTTGTCGTCGGTCGAACCGTCCGCCGTCAGGAAGCCGCCCGTGTCCAAAGTGCTGGCGCCGCTTGTGGTGCGCGGCGTGCTGTCCTTCTCCCAAGTCTCGACGCGATTGCGCTCCGCGCCGGAGATAATCCAACCGCAAATCTTGTCTAAAAAGAAGATGCCCCATCCGTCCTCTTCGTGGTGATAAATCTCGTCGGTGCGAGTGCTTTCGCCTTGCGTCCAATTGTAGCGCAAGCCCGTCGCCGGCTGATAAGTGGCGGTGTAATAAGTGCCGGTGTCGGGGTTGAGCTCGTTGAGATTGTTCTCGGTGGTTTCGACCGTGTCGTAGAGCATGCCGTCCGCGAAATGCTCCTTCAACATTTGAGCGTAATTGCGAATGACGCGCATTTGACCCGGGGTATACTCCGTCCAAGTGTCGGCGGCGGTGTCGACGATGGTGATTTTGGCTTGACGGTCGTTGTTGACGATCTTGCCGACCTCGAGCGGGAGATCGGTGTTGTTGTTGATGTTGATGGTGGCGTAGCCGTTGGCGGCGAAAATCTTGCCGCTGCCCGTCGACGCTATTCGCCCGCTCAAATGAATTTTGCCGCCGCCGGTCTCGAGATCCTCCATCACGAGTTTATCCGCGACGGTATCATAATAAACGGGGAGCTCGTAATCGTAATAGCCCTTGACGCTGTCATACTTGGCGCCGGCATCATTGACGGCATAACGCCCGCTCGAATCTTTCATGCGTTGGTCGAGCGCGGCGGTATTGTTGGCGGCAATCTCGCTCTTGAGCTTCTCGATATCCGCGTCGCTGACCGTCGTGCGGTACGTCTCGTAGCCCGCTTGCAACACGCCGTTGATATTGATATCGAGCGCGGCAAGGTAAATATTGTTGCCCGCAATTCGACCGTTGCCGGTGTCGCCGCCGTTGACCGCGTTCTCTTTGACCATGTAAGTTTTGCTGTCCTTCTCCGCGGTCTTGTTGAGCTCGTTGCGGGCGGTATTTTGAGCGCTTGTGGCATCCGCGCGGAGAATGTCCTCGGGCGTGCCGCCGACGTTCACCAAGCCCTCGACATAACCCTGATTGATGGTGCCGTTCGACTCAATGTAAATGTTGAGACCGTTGATGTTGGCGGTATTGGCGGTGTTGGTGATGTTGCCCTCGGCGTCGCGCTCGTATTCGCTCGAGATGTCGATGTCGCCGCGCGTATTACGAACGGTCACGTCGCCGTTGGTGTTGTTAATCGAGCCCATCAAACGGAGGTCGGGGCGCGGATCGTAGGTTCCCGTCAAACTCGTGTTCTCTTTGGACGTCAGATTGACGGTGGCAATGTCGGGATTGTTATAGATGGTGACGTTGCCCGCGCCCGACAGCATCGCCGTCTCCAAGGTCAAGCTCTTGGCAATACCCGGGTCGCCCGCCAACACAGGATACCCTTTGAGATTGACGTTGCCGCTTGCGCCGCCGAGCGTGATATTGTTGATGCGCAGGTAAGCGTTGGAGGTGTTGGTGATGTTGAGATTGGGCGCGCCCTTGGCGATGAGTTTGCCTGTGCCCTTGACGTCGGGCGTATTGAGATTGACGTTGCCGCCCGCGATCGAGATGTCGCCAAGCTCGACGTAGCGCACATCGACGCCCTCGGACAGCACGGTATTGTTGCTGTCTTCGCCCTCGGTCACGACCAAGCCCAGCTCGCGCATTTTCTCTTCGACGCGCTCTATCTCGGCAAGGAAGCCCGCAACGGCGGCGTTGTTGTCGGAGGCTTCGGAGGCGCCCGTGACGTATTGATTGACGAGGTCGATCAACGTTGCGCGACGGGTGGCAAGTTCGTTTGCGTAATCGATCGTGCCCTCTTTGTAATCGACGGGCTCATCGGCAGTCGTCGTCACCTTCAACGTGCCGGAGTTGGTCGTGCCCGCTATGTAATAATCGTCGGGGATGACGGTGCCGCTGATGTTGATGTCGACGTCCTTGGTGTCGTTGCCGGCGGTCACGGTGCCGTTGACGTTGATGTAATTGTTGCGCTTGACGGTATCGCTTGAGGTGAGGTTGGTGGCGTAGGTGCCCTTCTCGGCGGTGCCTTGAGCGTTGCTCAGATCGGGGACGCCCGTGCCGTTGAATTTCGCGAGACCGGAGTACATGCTGTTGCGGCTGCTGTAAATGACTTCAAACTTGCCGCCGTCCGCGCGGAGATTGACATCGTGACCGCTCGTGATCGACCCGCTCACGTCGATCGAGTTCTGCTCGTCGAGCTTGTATTCGGCGGTCGGAGTGCTGATTGCAAGGATAGAAACATTATTGGATTCGGTGACGGTCTTGACGTAAATCTGACGCGAATTGTCGAGGAAGGCGTCCTTGGAGCCGCCCGCCTCCATATCGACCGTGCCCTTGGTCGACAGCGCGCCCTTGACGTTGATGGTGTTGGTTCGGTTGATGTCGTTGCCGGTTTCGTTGCGCACAGAGCCCACGCCGGCGCCGTTGGTACCCGCCGAAGAACTGTCGACGTTGAGCAAATCGGTCGCCGTCACGGTGAAGGCGCTCTCTTCGGTCGCCGTCGCCGTCGTGTTCTCGCCGAAATTCACCTTATTGCGCGTCGTCACAGTCGTATCGGCATCTGCGCTTATGCCGACAATCGCGCCGCCGCCCGCCGCATTGAGCTTATTCATCACGTCGCCGTCGGATTTGGCGGTGTAAGTCTGCGCGCCCGTGGTGGTGATCGAAGCGCCGCTGTTGATATCGGTGTTCGCGTTTTTCTCGATCACGACATCCGTTGTCAAGCGATCGACCGAAAAGCCGGCGCCGTAGTAATCCGCCAGCAGGAAACTTTCCTCGCCTTTATAGCCGTCGGTCTTGAATTTATTGAGCGCATTGACGGAGATTGAGCCGGCGTTGATCGCGGCGTTATCGGTCACCGTCGCACTCGTCGTGCCTTTGATTTTGGCATCCGCATAGACGCCCGAGCCGCCCGCAAGACCGCCGTGCCCTTGGCGAACGTAACCGCGAACGGTGTCGTCGGAGGTGGCATTGATCGCAACCGCGCCGTCGACGTTCCACTTGCCGCCCACCTTTGCCGTCACGTTGATATCGTTTGTGGCATCGGTGGTCGACTGTGAAGCAATATCGAACACGCCGCCCGAGCCGCCCGTCGCCTTCAAATCCGTCAAGTTTTTATTGACGACGTTGACGGTCAAGCTGCCTGCTTTATTCTCGAGCGAGTTATCGGTGCCGATCTCCGCCACAACTTTATCGGTCGAGTTGATGTGCGCCTTGTCTCGACCGCTCGACAGTGCCAGACCAATCGTAAATCCGTTGGCGTACGCGTCCTTATTGAGTTGCGAAGTGCTGTCGACGGTGATGTTCGGGCTGTTATGATAGGTCTGATTACCGACCTTGACGCTCGTTGTCGTGTCGGTGATGATGTCAGCGATATTGGGGGCTGTGTCGAGCGACACGCCGCCGCCGTTTATCGAGAACATCTCCGCCTTCGCCGATGTCCTGTCGGCATTCGACGTACCCGTCGTCGCATTGTAATTGATGTTTTGCGCCTCGAAGGTGTTGCCGGCGGCGACCGCCACCTCCGATCCACCCTTGAGCTCTGCCGTTGTATTGATGTGCGTGATGCCCAGGGCGTTCAGCGGGAAGACACTCGGCGCATACGCGTATATCTTGGGATCGGATTCCGCCGTCAAACTCACCGTTGTGCCCTCGAAACGATTACCGGCATCCGTCACCAACACCGACGCCGGATTGCTGTCGTGCACCGTCGAAAACGTATTCGCTATCGTTGCGGCGCCGCCGCCCGCGCTCGTAACACTCACATACGCATCGTTGGCGCTGCGCGCTTTGACGTTGAGCGCGCCCGAAGCCGACAAATCGCTGTTGACGGGGCTGTTCATCTCGTACTTCTCGATCATAACGGTCGTTGCGCTGTCGTTGATGCTCTTACCCGTCGTCACCGGCACCCCGAGCACCGCTACGTTGACGCCGACATTGTGCACATAGGTCTTGGCGTCGTCGAGCGCGGTGATGGTCATGTCGCCGGTCTTCGCCTCGACGTTGCTGCCCTTGACGTTGACAATCGTTTCGCCCTTGAGATAAACGGCATTATATCCGACGCCGACGCCGAGAACGCCCACGCCCACTTCGTACACATCCGTCC
>CAMKFB010000116.1 GCA_946411735.1 uncultured Selenomonadales bacterium | reverse complement strand
GCCGAAAATCAGCGTGTCCAACAGCCCGATCAGCTGACTGATCTCCGGCTTCGAAATTTGTCCGCTCGCGCCCAACTGTTCGCCCTTGATCTTCATCTCCTCGCTGATCAACGACGAGAACAGCACGAACGGTACTTCCTTCAGCCGCTCGTTCTCGCGCACCAACTTTAAGAGGCGATGCCCGTCCATTTTCGGCATCTCAACGTCGCTCACGATCAGCCCCACGTGCTTGTCGATCGGTCCGTCCTTCGCCGCAAGGTTTTGCAGATACTCCCACGCGTCTTGACCGTTGCCGAAATCTCGCACGAACCGATAGCCCGAGTCGTGCAGCGTCGTCACCAACAAGTCCCTCAGCATTGCCGAGTCCTCCGCCACCACCACATGCACTTGCGCGCGCAACTGCCGCGAATCCGGCGAACTGTCTTCGACGGTCGTGAGCTTGGCATTGATCTCGGGGTTTATTTCTGCTATGATTGTCTCGAAATCAAGCAGCAGCACGATGCGATCGGTCATTTTCAGGATGCCGACCACGCGCGATTGATCGCCTACCTCCGGCGCCGGCTCCATGTCCTTCCACGAGATGCGGTGGATGCGCGATACGTTGTCGACCAAAAATCCGATCGAGAATTTATTGATCTCCGTCACGATGATGTTCTTCGGTTCCTCCGTCGACATCACGTTCAGGCAGCGCGGCAAATTCACCAGCGGGATCGCCTTGCCGCGCAACGTGAACAGCCCGTCCACGTACGGATGAACTTGCGGCATCGCCGTCACCGGCGCGCGTTGAATGACCTCGCGCACCTTCGCCACGTTGATCCCGTAATTGACGTGCCCGATGCTGAACTCGACTATCTCAAATTCGTTCGTGCCGGACTCGAGCAGTATGCCCTTCTTATCGCCGGCGGTCTCGGCGCCCGCGCGCGCACTCTCACTTGCCAATTCAATCACCTCGTCGTTCTTGATTCGATCAATTTTCGATATGCAACTTTCAAATCCTGCCTGCCGCAAAACTTTTATCAAAGGAGCCTCACGATGAATCGATATGAGCACGGCGGCTTCGTCTACGACGCCGCCGGTCGTCAGACCGATTGGCTCGACTTCAGCGCCAACATCAATCCGCTCGGTCTGCCCTCGACCGTCCGCGCGGAGCTTTTCAAGGCGCTCGACGGCATCACGCATTATCCCGATCCCGGCGCTCGGGCATTGAAGGCGGCGATTGCCCGTCGCTATTCGCTCGACGTTGAGAACATTGCGGTCTTCAACGGCGCAGCGGAGTTTTTTTATGTCTACTTCAATCAGCTCGAGCCGAAGAAAATTTTTATACCTTCGCCGACGTTCAGCGAATACGAACGGGCGGCGCGCGCGGCGGGGCTCGAGATAAATTTTTCGGCGCCTGTCGAGAACGTGATCGTCTGCAATCCCAACAATCCCGACGGTCGCTTGCGCTCGGTCGAGGAGATCATAAGCTCGACGGCGGCGACGGTGATCGTTGACGAGTCTTTTATGGATTTTGTCGGCGACGAGCACTCCGTAAAAAAATTCGTCGGGCGGCGCGACGGCTTGATCGTGGTGCAATCGCTGACCAAAATCTTTGCGATCCCCGGGCTCCGCTTGGGCTTTGCGGTCGCCGATCGCGATGTGATCGATCGGTTGGAGCGGTCTAAGGACGTTTGGAACGTCAATTACCTTGCGCAGATCGCGGGAGTCGCCGCGCTCGACGATCAAGATTATCTCAAGCGGACGCGCCGTTGGATCGAAGTCGAGCGTCGGTATGTTTTTGAGCGGCTTAAGTCGATCGACGGCATTAAGGTATTCGATCCGTCGGCGAATTTTATTTTGTTGCGATTCGAGACGGAGGAGGAGGCGCGGGCGGTGGTCGAAGGGTTGCGCTCGAAAAAAATATTGGTGAGGGCTTGCGACAATTTTCGTGGGCTCGACGGGCGGTACGTCCGAGCGGCAATCCGGCTCCGCGCGGAGAATGAGTTGCTGATTGAATCGATGAAAGGGCTGATTTAGTTGACGAGATTGATATTAATACGGCACGGCGAAACGGAATGGAACGCGCGCAAAATGTTTCAGGGACATTCGGACGTGGCGCTGGCGCCGGAGGGCGTGCATCAGGCGCATCTGTTGGCGGCGCATTTCCCCGTCGAGCACGTCGACGCGGTCTACTCGAGCGATTTGAGTCGGGCGCGCACGACCGCCGAGATCATTCGAGACAAGTTCGGCGTCGAGCTGCACGTGACGAAAAAACTTCGCGAGGCGAGCTACGGTCAATGGGAGGGGCGCAGCTTTGAAGAATTGGCGATCGCACATCCGAAAGAGTTTAAGACGTTCTTCCTTGATCCCGATAAGTTCACGCCCGAGGGCGGGGAGAAATTTGCCGACGTCCAAGGTCGAGCGATGGAAGGACTCTACGAGATCGTCCGCGCGCATCATAATCAGACGATCGCTGCCGTCACACACGGCGGAGTGCTCAGGACGATTATCGCCGCTGTCCTCAACGCGCCGCTCAAAAAGATGTGGGCGATCAAGCAATTCAATACCGCCGTCAATATTTTCCGCGTCGACGAGGGCGGCTTCTCGATCGAGTTGATAAATTCCGTCGAGCACCTCCACAAACTGAGATAAAAATTTTTGTCCGAAGTCATTTACACGATTCGCGCGTTGGCAACCGAAGGTTGCTTTATTTTTTTTTATGCGGGCGTTACAATCACTATTATCAACATTATCCGAAGGAGTGAAGGTCGAAATGACAACTGGGGGGGAGGTCACCGTCCCCGATCTCATGCTTTCTCTTAAAAGCATGAGGCTCAAAGCTAAAATGACGCAAGAAGTGTTCGCAAAGCGATTGGCAGTGTCGCGGCAAGCGGTCTCGAAATGGGAGAATGGGCAGAGTTATCCCGACATATCGATGCTGCCCAAGATCGCCGCTCTGTTCGAGATCAGCGTCGATGAACTGTTGAATTACCGGTCCGACAATCTCCGTCACACGCAATACGAGGAACTTTATAAGTGCGACGGCTATTATTGGGGTTCGAAAATCCGAAGCATCGCCCGCGAAGTTTTGGGGTTAATGCCGCCGACGCGCAAGGTGAATGTTTTGGAGATCGGTTGCGGCGAAGGACAAGCCGCCATATTTTTTGCGCGCAACGGATATCTCGTCGACGCGTTTGATATCGCCGAGGCAGGGCTGAGGAAGGGACGCGCGGCGGCACAATCGATCGGCGTGCCGGTAAATTTTTTTTGCGCCAACCTCTTGACGTACCAACCCGATCGGAAATATGATATAATTTATTCCTCGGGCACGTTGCAGTATATACCACCGTCGGAGCGCGCGGACGTGATGCGAACGATTCAAGATGCCACAAAAATCGGCGGGCTCAACGTCCTCGACACGTTTGTCGAGAAAAGTTTTATTCGCATCGCGCCGGATTGGGAGCAGGGCAAAGAATTTTTTTGGAAGAGCGCCGAGCTCTTTTCGTATTACGCTGCCGATTGGAAGTACGAGCTCATAAAGGAGAATTACTTCGACTGCAACAGCGGCGGCGTTCACCATCGGCATTGCATGAACGCGCTTATCGCTCGAAAAGTCGTTTAGGATTGGAGTCTTGGCAATGAAGTTACAGACGAAAGCGGTGCTGACCTTCAACGCGTTAATCATCCTGGTGTGCAACTGCATGGGCATCTTGAGCTACATGGCGGCGGAAGAAGGGCTCGATGTCACGCTGCAACGGAGCGCGCGCTCGAACATCAAATCGATCGTCGAGATCGTCGAGTACCGTTATCCCGGCGATTGGCAAATCCGCAACGGTCAGCTTTACAAGGGCGAGGTGAAGATCAATGACAACGCCGACGTGGTGGATTATCTTGGTGCGGTGTGCGAAGGGCACGTGACGATTTTTCAAAACGAGAAGCGCGTGGCGACGACCGTCAAGGATAAGAGCGGGCAGCGCAGTCTCGGGACGAGCGCCTCCGAGCAGATTATCAACGAGGTTTTGAGGGGCGGCAACCCCTATACCGGGCGCGCGGAGGTACTCGGCGAGAATTACGACAGCGCCTACGCTCCGATCAAGGGCGGCGACGGTCAAACGATCGGGATGATCTTCGTCGGATTGCCCGCAAAATCGCTGCAGGATGTCGAGGACAAATTACGATTCATAACGCTGGTCGCAATCGGGGTCATGAATCGTAATTTGTCCTCGACATCCTGCAGCGATTTTGCGGGATGAAT
>CAMKFB010000115.1 GCA_946411735.1 uncultured Selenomonadales bacterium | reverse complement strand
TACGCCCGCCTCAAATTCTTGCGTCTCAATCAAGTGCCGATTCGCATTCATCAGCGCCTCCGTCTGCGCCGTCGTGCCGTACTCCCGATACGCGACCTCATCAAACGTGTCTCCTTGCATCGTCCTATGCATACGCCCTCCTTGCTTGCTCGTGACGCAATCGCTCCAGCATTGCCTCCAACCCTTCCATTACTCCCGCCTTCGTTTCCTCCCGATCCACCGCCCCGTTGAATGTGATGTTCACCGTGATCGGCAGGTCCCCCGCTGCCGTCATCCCGCCGCTCGAAGTCTCGCGCTCCAACGTCGTCTCCTCGCGCGATAATCTCTCATTTTCCTGCAGCGATTCTTCGAGCGTCTTTTCGTCTGCCTTCCTCGGCGTCCGACCTACGAACGGAGGCGTGGTCTTCGGAAATCGCGTCATCGGAAACGGCATGGGGATCGGCATGCGCCCGAGCGGGAATGTCGGTGTCGGACGGCGCCCGATCGACGGTTGCGGCGGCTTGATCTTCTCGTTCATCGGCTCGATCGCAGGCGGCGCGGGATAGCCCAAGGGCATCGGCACGCCCGCAGGCAGCGGCGCCGCTGTCGGTGCAGGCTTCTTCGCCTTCGGCTTCCACTTCTCGGGCAACCACCACGGCAGTTTCACTCTCGAGCCGCTCGCGATCGACACCGGCTTCGGCGTCTCCTTCACCGCGGGCAGGATGCCCATCAGACGACCTACTTTCGTCCACAGCGTCTCCGACCGCTTCGACCCGTCCAACGGGATCGCCGCCTCCGCACTATCCTCCGCAAACCACGTCAGATGCGCTCCCTTCGGAAAGATGCCGCCCGTCGCATGCCCTTGAATCGCTTGCAAGCCACCCATCGTCGAACTCGAATATGCCGCCGCTTGCGCATTCGATACCGCGCTCGATAAGCCGCTGAAACTGATCGATGAGATCGCGCTCGCTATCGTTTCTACCAAACTCAATATCCCGTTGAGCGCCGCCGACGCCACCGCTCGCGCTCCTTCAAATACGCTCCCGAATATGCCCGGGATTGCGCTCAGGATCGCCGGGATGTCGCCTTGAAAAATCGCCGTGAATAAGTTCAGCAACTCCGTGCCGAAATTGATCACCGCTTCGATGATCGCCGTAAAGACCGGCGTCACCGCCGTCACCAGCCCCGTAATTATTTGCACCGCCGCCATCACCGAGCTCACCAAGCCCACTCCGATCGCGTCGATCAACGCTTGGATCGTCGCGTTGCCCTCGAATGCCGTCATCATGTTCGTCCACGCCGTCGAGATGCTCTCGAACGCCGGGCTTAGCGTCTCAAACGCCGTCGTAAACGTGTTCGACAGCTGATCTCCTATCGCTCCAAAGAATGTTTGCAGCTCCGTCCATCGATTTTGCACCGTCGTGACCACCGCTCCGAGCGCTACCGTCGCCGCCGTCAAGCCCACCGTCAACGGCGAAAACAACACCGCCAAACCCGCGCGGATAAAGCCGAAGGCGCGTGTGGTCAACGACATGAGAGTGCTGAAGGCGCTCGAGACGGTCGCGGTCAGGTTGAAGCTCGACAGCGTCGCTCCGAACGCGACTGTCCGCGCGGAAATCGATGAAAACAGCCCGCTCACGCTCGAGGAGAGCGCCGTGAACGCTCCGCCAATCGAGTTCTTGATCGTCGCTCCGATAAGCGCCCAGCCCCCCACATTCATATAAGGCGCCAATCGAGCCGACATTCGCGCCAATACGCCCGCTCGAGCCGCGCCGCCTGCCGCCGTCGAGCTTGCTGCTCCCGCTGCGCCCAATGCTCCAACCGTCGAGCCGCCTGCCGCGCCCAATGCTCCAACCGTCGAGCCCGCTGTCGTCAGCTCCGTCACGCCTGGCACCGCGCTCACCGCTCTCATCGCCGAAGTCGCTTGCATCAGCTCCAGCGTCGTTCGCATAAAATTCAAGCCCGCCAACGCCAATCGGAACGCCGCTAAGCCCATGATCGTCGCGCCGATCGCCGTCACCAACGTCCCGAACGCTCGCGCCAAGCCCTCGTGCTCGCTAACGAATGTCGCCAGCCCGCGCAGCGAACCCGTCAAGCCGTCCAGCGTGCCCTTGATCGCCGGCAAAAATGCTCGCCCAAGCGATATCTGCACCGCCTCCAACGCGCTACGAAACGATATCAGGCTCCCTTGCGCGTTGTCCATCATCACCGTCGCCGTCTTCTCCGCCGAGCCCGCACTGTTGTCCAGCGCATCCGTGAACTCCTTCAGCCCTTGGCTCGACGCATTCAAGATGTTGATCGCCCCCGACGCCGCATGCTTGCCAAACATCGCCGACGCTACCGACATCTGCTCCCGCGATGACTTGTCCTTCATCACCGCGTCCCATTGCTTGGCAAAGTCGAAGAAGCCGCGCTTCATCTTCTCGTCAAACTCCGCCGTCCATTCAAATCCCTCTTGCTCCATCAGCTCCTGCGCGCCCAGCCATTCTTTCATCGAATCGCTTACCGATATCCCGTTTTCCTCCATCGCTTGGCGCGCGGCTTTCGGCGGCGCCGACAGCCTCAAAAACATTGACCGCATCGACGTGCCCGCCATGCTCGCTTGCACGCCCGCGTCGTGCGCGAATTTCGCCATCGCCAACGTCTCGCTTATCCCCGACCCGAACATCCGCGCCGTCGGCGCCGCATACTTGAGCGCCTCGCCCACCATCTGCAGCGTCATATTCGCGTGCGTCGTGCCGTACGTCAGCTTGTCCGCGTACTCCTGTATCTTTTCACCGACGTTCGGCGCGTCCCACCTTTCCCCGAACGCCGTCATCACGTTCGTTATGATGTCCGCCGCCGATTCAAAGCTTGAGCCCGTCGCCGTCGCCAACTGCACGATCGGCTTCAGCCCCACGTTGATCACTTCGTCCGACATGCCCGCCATCGCCATGAAGTTGCCCGCATTTGCCGCCTCCGTCGCGCTGAACTTCGTCGTCCGACCGATTTCCATGTAACGCGATTCCAACATCCCCACACGCCGCTCCGCCTCCAACGGATCGTATTTCTCCGACGCTTGGTTCAATCGATCCATCTGCGTCAGCGCCCGCGTTTTCGATACCGCCTCTTCGAACGTCATCGCCGTTTGCGCCGATATCGCCACCGGACTTAGCACGCTCTGCGCCGTCGTCACCGCGTTTGACAGGTTATCCCACGCCGTATTAAAATTCGTACCGGCTGTATTATGTGCTTCGTATGCATTCGTCAACCGCATTTGGTGAGCGTTGAGCGTTTGTATCCTGTTGCTCACCGACGCTATTTGCGCCGCCAACGCCGCTTGCCGACTTGCAAAATTCGACGTCGACACACCCGCCGCACGCATCGCATCCGACATTCGCTGCAATTCGCGCATTTGCGCGCTGTATGTTCGTAACGCCGACTGCTCGGAGCGTTGAGCGCTGCTCGTTCGCGTCGTCAGCTGATTTTGCAACTTCAATTGGGCTCGCAACGTTTCTTGCGCCGCCTTGTATTGCTCCGTCAACCGTTGCTTGTCCTCGCGGCTCGTCGCGCTTTGCCGCGCTCGATCCAGCTCCTTCACTCGCTCTCGAAGGCGGAGCGTTTCCGCCGTCGCTTCCGAATGCTCCCGACTCGCTTGCGTCGATTGCCGCTGCGTTTCCGTCAGCCTCTTATAGCTTTCCTGCCATTTGCCTTGCGCCGCTTGATAGCCCGTCAGAGTCGCCTGCATTTTTTGCAACGCCGTCAACTGTTGCGTCAACGTGTTCTTCGAGGCGCCAAATCCGCCGTTAAAGCCCTTCGACGTCGCATTCAGCCCACGCAATGCGCCCTGCGCCGTCGCGATCGCGCTCAACAAGCTCCCGCTCACTTCGCCCGTGATTCGGAATATCGTCTCTAATACTTTTGCCATTGTCATTCACCTTTCCAAAGGAGGTCACATTATGAGCAATCCTGCCGAAGCTTATGCATCCATGATTTACTCTCGCATCGCACGCCGTAAATTCGTTCGTGAACAGCAATTGCTCAAAAACGGCATCGAGAAGGGCATTTGGCGCGACGACGAAGGTTACGATGCCGACGGCTATGACGAGCACGGCTACGATCGCCACGGTGCCGATCGCCTCGGGCTCGATCGTAACGGCAACGTCGTCCCCTACATCGATCCTTACATCGAGGAGGACGATTTGTATCAGAAGGAAATGATGGAGCCGCTCGAACGTCAAAATCAAATCATCCGCAACATAAACGAGAAGGGCATTGCCCGCGACGACGAGGGCTATGATTGGGACGGCTATGACAAAGACGGTTTTGACCGTAACGGTGTGAATCAATACGGATTGGATCGCGACGGCAATTGGAAATCGCCCGATCTGTTTCTCTATCCTCCTTCGTGGAAAAAATAAAAAAAGCAGCGGACGCTTATTCGGCGCCCGCTTTTTTTATTTCCGACGCGCCGACTTCATATTCTCGAGCCGTTCCTTGCGCTCCTCG
>CAMKFB010000114.1 GCA_946411735.1 uncultured Selenomonadales bacterium | reverse complement strand
CGGCGAGCGGACGGCGGAGGAGATCAAGATCACGATCGGCTCGGCGATCGTCCCGCCGGGCGGCGAGAAGAAGATGGAAATACGCGGGCGCGATCTGGTCAGCGGGCTGCCGAAGACGCTGACGGTTGAGTCGAAAGAAATCCTTGAGGCGTTGCGCGAGCCGATTTACAAGATTGTCGACGCGGTCAAGGGCACGCTCGAAAAAACGCCGCCGGAGTTGGCAGCGGATATCATGGATCACGGAATAATGATGACGGGCGGCGGCGCGCTGTTAAAGAATCTCGACAAGCTGATCTCGAGCGAGACGGGCATGCCGGTGATGGTGGCGGACGATGCGCTTTCTTGCGTGGGCGAGGGCACGGGCAAATCGCTGGAGAATTTGACACTGCTCAAGCGCGTCGTGATGACGTCGAAAAAAATCAAAGCGTGAGACGACGGTTGAACGATGGCGAATAGAATAAGGCGCGAAAAGCGCTCGGGGCAAAAAATTATTGCGTTGATCTTTGTATTCTTGAGCGTATTTTGCATCGTATTTTTTGCGGCGCGGGGAAAATTCATGGCGCCGGCGTCGAGCCACGGGCTGATGCTGGTCTTGTCGCCGTTCCAAAGCGTGGTGTCGTGGACGGGCGAGCGGATCGGGCACGTAACATCGACGGTGCAGGAATTGATGACGGTGCAGGAGCAGAACAAGGAGCTCCGTGCGGAGATCGAGCAATTGCGGGCGCAAAATCTCGAGGCGAGCGAAGCGGTAGCGGAGAATCAAAGGTTGCGCGCGTTATTGGGCTATAAAGAATCGGCGAAGCAGTTCGATCTGATGGCGGCGCGGGTGATCGGACGGGAGTCGGCGACGTGGTCGAGCATGGTGGTGATCAATCGGGGCGCGGCGGACGGCTTGATGAACGATATGGCGGTCGTGACGGAGCTCGGACTGGTCGGTCATGTGAGCGAGGTCGGGCTCAACAGCTCGAAAGTGCAACTGATACTCGATCCGCGCTCATCGGTCGGCACGCTTGTCCAACGACCGGAGTCGAGAGTGCTGGGGATCGTCGAGGGCGATCTCAACAATCCGACGATGCCGCGCATGGTCAACATTCCCAAGGACGCTGACGTGAAGGTCGACGATGTGATCGTGACGTCGGGCTTCGGCGGAGTATATCCGAAGGGGATCGTGGTCGGGCACGTCCGCGAGATCAAGAATGATGAGGGCGGACTGTTGAAATACGGCGTGCTCGAGACGACGGTAGACTTTCAACGGCTGGAGGATTTGGCGGTGATCGTTGTCTCGCGCGAGGCGCCTCCGACTCCGTTGCAGCCTGCGCCTGCGACCGAATAGGGAGGACTGAGATTGAAGACTTTCGGGCTATGGGCGCTGCTCACCGCCGTTTTCTATGTCCTTCAAACATCTCTCCTGCCGATTTTTTCTTACGGCGGCATCTCGACCAACTTCATGCTCCTGCTGACGGTCTCGACCGCGTTCATCCTCGGCGCGCGCAAGGGCGTGTTCATGGGCTTCGCCGCCGGACTGTTGCAGGATCTGACGACGGGCTCGTATTTCGGCTGCTCGATTTTCAGCTACATGTTGATCGGACTCGGTTGCGGTAAATTCTCGACGCACGTTTTCAAAGAACAATTTTTCGTGCCGGTGCTGACATCGATCGTGGCGGCGGCGTTTCATTACGCGATGATGTTGATGTTCATGCTTTTGTTCGGCTATCGATTCGACATCGAGGCGCACGCCGGTCAAACGCTCCTGCCGATGATGCTTTATCAATTCCTCTTTGCATATCCCGTGCACCGGCTGGTATACAACTTCGACAAGCGCGTCAAGCGAATATAACGGAGTGACGTTTGTGGTCGACAACAACAACGACGAATTTGTCGGGCGGCTCAAACCGCTGACGTTTTTGATTTTTATGGTGATCTCGATTTTGATAGCTCGAGTGGGCTATCTGCAGGTCTACGACGGCGAGTATTACGGCAAGCTGGCCGACGGCAACCGCATCAGAATTATTCCGTCGATGGCTCCGCGCGGAACTTTTTTTGATCGCAACGGTCAACTGCTCGTAACCAACCGCCCGGGCTTTACGGTGTCGCTGCTGCCCTTGACTGAGCCGATCAAAGAGGACGTGATCGTCAAGCTGTCGGAGCTGCTGAGCGTGCCGATCGAGGATATCAAGCGGCGCATCGACGTGCATTCGGGCTTCGATCCGATCCGCATCAAGACGGACGTGACACCCGATATCGTGACGATCATCGAGGAGCAGAAGAGCACATATCCCGGCGTGGTGATCGAGGTGCAGCCGATCCGAAATTACATATTGAAGCAGGAGGCGGCGCATACCTTCGGCTACGTCAGCGAGATATCCGATGAGGAGCTTGAGCGGAAGAAGTCGGAGGGCTATAAGTCGGGCGATATCGTCGGCAAGTTCGGGCTCGAGCGGATTTACGACAAATACATTCGGGGGAAAAACGGCGGCGAGCAGGTCGAGGTCGATGTGGCCGGCAAGCCGGTACAGATTTTGGGGAAGAAGGAGCCGACGCCCGGGGCGGATTTAATCCTGACACTCGATCGTGACATACAGATGGCGGCGGAGGAAGCGGTCGACTTTCAACTGAAGGAGATCGGCGCGCACGCGGCAGCGGCGGTGGTGATGAATCCGCAGACGGGAGAAGTGCTGGCGCTGGTAAGTCGACCGGCGTTCGATCCGAATCTCTTCGCGCACGGCATCTCGACCAAGGATTGGAACGAGATCAACAACAATCCGTATCATCCGATGGACGACAAGGCGATCACCGGCGAATATCCTCCGGGCTCGACATTCAAGATCGTGACGGGGACGGCGGCGTTGGCGGCGGAGAAAGTTACGCCCGAGGAGCAAATCTTCGACGGCGGAACGCACTGGCTGATCCCGAAGGGCAATGCGGGCGGCGAGGCTTTGGGCTGGCTGAATTTCCGTGATGCGCTGGCGCATTCGGACAACGTGTATTTTTACGAGATGGGCAATCGCTTGGGCGTAGATTTGTTGGAGCATTACTCGAGGATGTTCGGGCTCGGGGAGCGTACGGGGATCGACTTGCCGTACGAATCCGAGGGCATGGTTGCGAGCAAGGCGCTCAAGCGGCAGCTCTACGACGACGATTGGTATTTGTCGGAGACGTTCGACGCGGCGATCGGGCAAGGGTTCAATCTGGTGACGCCGTTGCAGGCGGCGATGGTGATGGGCGAAATTGCCGCCAACGGTCGGCGCTACAAGCCGCACGTTGTACAAAAAATCGTGACGCAGGACGGCGAGCTCATTAAAGAATTTCAGCCGGAGCTTTTATCGCAACTCGACGTGCCGGAGTGGGTGATCGAGCTGGTGCAATCGAGCCTGCACGACGTGACAAAGTACGGGACGGCGGCGAGCAATTTCATCGGCTTCCCCTACGACATTGCCGGCAAGACGGGGACGGCGGAAAATTCTCAGGGGCGCGACCACGGTTGGTTCGTAGGCTACGGTCCTTTTGACAATCCGACGATCGTCGTGAGCGTCATCGTCGAGCAGGGCGGCTACGGCGCCTCGAGCGCGGTTCCGATCGGTCGAAAGATCATGGAAGCCGCCTTCGCCGTTGCCAACGACCGCGCTCAATATCTCGCTCAAAAAAATAAGCCCCAATCGCCACCTCAATGACTCAGTATGAAAAAAAAATGTAGCTTTTTTGTTGGCGATAGTGTATAGTTAGCGTGAAGAAACTATGAGAGTCTCGAGGTGAGAGTTCGGGATTCAATCGCAACTGTACGAGGTGGCGGAAATGAGTGAAGACATAGTTAAGATCAAGGGAACGCGAGCGGGGCTGCAGCTTTCGTTCGCGACCGGAGCGAAGTTCGACGACATCAAGTCGAACATCGTCGGCAAGCTCGAGTCGGGCAGCAACTTCTTCATTCGCGGGACGACGGTTTACATTCCCAAGGGCGCCTTCCCGACCGATCAGATGGAGGTGTTGCGGCGCATCTTTCATCGGCATGGGATGCTGTTTCGCAACGAGATTCCGAAGCCGAAGTTGCCGACGCCGAAACCTGCCGCGAGTGTCGAGCCGAAAGCGATTCCGAAAAAGACGGAGCAAATGCTCGTGGTCAATCGGACGGTGCGGAGCGGGCAAGAGATCAGGACGGAGAGTTCGGTGCTGATATGCGGCAACGTCAATCCCGGGGCGCAAGTGATTGCGGGCGGCTCGATCGACATTCGAGGCGTGTGCCGAGGACTGGTGCACGCGGGCGCGGGCGGCAACGACAAAGCGGTGATCATCGCGGATCGGTTGATGCCGGTGCAGATTCGGATCGCGGATTTGGTGGCGCGCTCGCCGGACGAATTTGAGAAGGTGGATCAGCCCGAGCGCGCATCGATCAAAAACCGTCAAATCGTCATCGAACCGATAATGCGGTAATTTCTTCGAGGTGACGGAAAAATTTTTTTCGATCCCCCCCGCCCCCCCCCCCAAAAAAATTTTTCAATAAAAAGGGGCGGG
>CAMKFB010000113.1 GCA_946411735.1 uncultured Selenomonadales bacterium | reverse complement strand
TGAAGCCCATGGCCAGCAGGTTGAATCCGTCCTCCGTCAGCCAGTACATCTTGCGCAACTGCCCTTGGGCGTCGGGCTGACGATCGCGGATGAAGAAGGCGGACGGAGCTTGATTTGACAGCCCCGATCCAATTTTGGTCTGGGGTTTGTCCGACGCGGCTTCTTCGGTGTTGACGGCTTTGAGATCGTCGATGATTTCTCCGATGTCGCGGAGCACGTGAGCGTGGAGTTTATCGAAGTAAGTGGCGACGGTGCGGGAATCGGTGACGACGATGTCATTGCGGATGACGACGATGTCGTTCATAAATCATTCTCCTTTCGAGTGCACTGGGTTAACGCGGAAGATTTGACGGCTTTTTGTGGTTAAAGGCGTCAAAAAAAATATGCTCCATCGGAACATCGAAAGCATTCTCCATACGGAGCATGGTAGCGTTATCGGGGACGGTGCGCCCCGTCTCCCACGATTGCCAGCCCTGTTGCGAAACGCCGTATTGTTTAGCCATTTCCGATTGAGACCGTTCGCCCCGCAAGACCTTCAATAAATTCTTCAACACATTATCGCCTCCTTTACTATGATATGTTGTAGATTGTATAACATCAAAATGTGGTTGTCAATAAAATTTATAAAGAACGGTTGAAAGTACAACAGATTGTGATAAAATACAAAGGCAAGGGAGGTGACGAAAATGTTGAAGGATAAATTGAAACAGTTGCGGACGGACAGAGGATTATCACAACGGATTGTGGCACAGGATTTGGAAGCGGCACAGCAGACTGTAGCGAGTTGGGAAGTTGGTCGAACGGAGCCGAATAATGTGATGTTAAAAAAATTGGCGCGGTACTTCGGCGTCTCCACCGACTACCTCCTCGGTAACGACGCCCCTGCCACGCGCGACCAAAATCTTCAAATGTACGAGCGCCTCCCCGACGCCGATCGCGCCGCCGTCAACCGCATGATCGCCGCCCTCTTCGCTCAAGCTCACGCATAAAAAAAACGCCCCACGGAGGAGCTTATGTTAAAAGACCAATTGAAACGAGACTTCGATGAAATCTTTTTAAAGGAATTCGGAGAGGAATTTAAGCTCGAGCGCAACGGTAAACACATCGCCACCCTCAAAGCAATCATTTCGCGCGGCGACATCTTGTGCTCCACCGACTCCGACATTCGCGCCGGCGATGTCCTTATCCAACATCAACGCCGTTACGATGTGCGCTCCGTCTCGCTCGATAACGGCGCGCTCCGCGTCAAACCAAATTTCTCGCTCACCATGTCGTAAAATTCCTCTACCGCGGCGCCTATCTCTGTTCGCGGCGCCAATATGTTCGCCTCGAGCTTTATCAGCCCCGGGTTGAGCCGTCTCTCGAGCACATAGTGATAGTGACTTTCCACTTCCAATATCTCATTCGGACTTACCTTCATCGCAATCACCTCCTCTTCATTATACCATAAAAAACGGGAGCCAACGCCCCCGATCAAATTATTTCGCCGCCCGCTCAATCTTCTCGACAATCAAACGTTGCAACCACTCGGGCGGAGTGCGGCGCCCGTTGTTCCAATCAACCACCGTCGCATACGGCGCTCCTATCAACTCCGCCACCTGCTTGATGTTGAGCCCCGCTCGCAACCGCGCCTCCTTCAACCAAGTCTCATTCATGAAGCCAACGCCTCGCCTTCGGATGCCGCAACGCCAACCGGTAACCGACGCTGACCAAGCAGCCGCCGGTGATGAGCCCGACAGCCCAATCGTGCCAAACGGAGATGCCGTTGAAGGCGAAAGCGACAATCAACCACATAACGGCGATGAACAACTCGAATTTCATAGCGAAAGACGGACGACAGCCCGCGCCGACGAAGTTTGGCGACGAGGATGCGAATTACGGGCTTAGCGATGTGCCAGATGAAGCCGCCGACCGTGATCCACGCCGCCGCATCGTTGACGATGCCTTGAATGTCGTCCATCATTATCAACTCCTTTCAAGACATATTATAGCGGCATTGCCTTATCTTGTCAAGGCATTGCCTTATTTTTTGTAAAAAAAAGGAGCCCCGCGCGGAGGCTCAAGAAAAGAAATCTGAGATGCCGCGGACGATGGTCGCTGTACGTGCTCGATGACGTCTACGGACAATACGATAGTCCCGTCGCCGCCGCTGACGACGTCGCCCTTCACGTCACCGGCAATGCGGATTTCGATCTCACCGAGATTCCATCGGGGCTGGACGGTTGGGATAAAATACGGTGCCGTCGGACGTGAAACGGCTGAGGATACGAATGCAGTCGGAGAACTGCTCAATGTTGCAATGCGGTTCGCGCAGCCGCTCTATCAGCCGATCGTGATACAGCATCGCTATCTCCTGTTGCTTCTTCTTCAATGTCTCTTCCATTCTTATCACCTCCAACCTATTATACCACATAAAAAACGGGAGCGTCTCCGCCCCCAATAATTTTTATTTCGTCGCCCGCTCGATCTCCGCGATCACCAACTTCTGCAGCCACGGCGGCGGATTGCGCTTGCCGCGACACCAGTCTTGCACCGTCCGATACGGCGCCTCCAACAAATCTGCCAACCCCTTGATCGACAGACCCGCTCGCTCCCGTGCCCCGTTGATCCCGATCGTGTCGCGATCCCATTTGTCCTTGTCAAAGCACACTAACGACACGAACGAGCCGGGCGCAAAGCCGTCAAGGCTAATGTCGTTGACGTTGGAGGGAGCAGGATACTGCGCCTCGAGTGTGTCATCGAGCAAGGTGCCGATGGCGTCGTGCGCCATCTCCATCGCTTCGTCAAGCGTATACCCTTGCGTCACGCAACCCGCCACGTCCGGCACCGTCAACACATACCCGTCGGGATCATTATCCATCGGTTCAAACACCGCAGGATAATAGTACTTCATCATCTATCGCTCCTTTCAAAGGAAGGGCGCTGCAGGCGCCCGTTCCCCGTTAGGTTATTTTGGCGGAATGTCCGGCAGCCCGAGCTGACGGCGAATCGCGCGCCAGAAGGCGTCATCGATTGCCTTCGTGTGCACCGGCACCACCGACGTTTTCTTTGTCGAAGGATTATACATCTTTTGATGCCCGCCCTTGCCGCCTTTTTTCTTTTGGCAACCTTCGCGCTCCAGTTCGCGAATCCCGCGTTTCGGATCCTTCGGCATTGATTGTTCCCTCCTTTCAATGACAATCATACACGTTGCGTAGAAGGTTGTCAAGTGTTTTGCGTATAAAACTGCAAAAAAATATAGGGAGCATCGCGCTCCCTTTTTGTATTCTCAAAGAAAGAAATCTGAGATGCCGCGTGCAATGGCGCGTGCGAAGTCGTCTTGGCGATCGAGGAGCAGTCGAGCGTCGTGGTCGTTGTCGATGAAGGCAGTCTCGACGAGGACGGCGGGCATGTCGGTGGCGCGCAACACGTAGAAGTCGCCCGCCTTCAACCCCCGATCCAACGTCCCCACGCTTTCAATTATCTGCCGCTGAATGCACCGCGCCAACCGTTCCCCCGCGCTCGAGCAGTACCAAGTTTCGATGCCGCGAGTGCAGCCGTCGAAGGAATTGCAATGGATAGAGACAAAGGCATCGGCGCGCCAATGATTGGCGGCATCGCAAAGCCGGGTAAGATCGTCGTGTTGAGCGCGGCGGACGTGATAACCCGCGTCGGCAAGATAATCGCCTGCCGCTTCGCCGATCCGCGCGACCACATCCGCTTCGTTAAGCTCGAGGCGCGCGTTGCCCGCGCCGGGATCGCGCGCGCGATCGTGCCCGGGATTGATGAAAATCTTCATGGCAGTCATTCTCCGGCGACGGTGTCCCAAGTGGCGGCGCCGAGAGTGAAGGCGTGAGCGCCGAGCCCGTCGAAGAAGATGAGCGAGCCGTCGACGGTGGAGAAATCGGCGGCTTTGAAGTAGGACAGCTGCTCCTCTGCCACAGAATCAATGCCCGCTTCGCAATTGCTGAGGCGCTCTGCAAAGCCGTCCATCTCGTCAAGATTGGCATCAATGCGATCGAGTCGGTCTTTGATGTCGGCGATATCGCCGGAGGAATTGTCGGTGATGGAGGCAAGCTCGTCGCGGCAAGAGGCCAATTCGGTTTTGAGGATGGCGATGTCGTCTTTAATTTGGTCGAGCCCGTCGACGGTGAGGAAGACGGTGTGGGCGCCGGACACGGTGTCCTCGAGAGTGAAGCCCTCGACGTCGCCCGCAAACGACAGCTCGGCGTTATCCATCGAATGAATCTTGCGCCAGAGGTAATCGACGCGCGCCTTGTCGGCAGGGTAGAAAAGCCCGGGCGTGCCGCGCACGGACGCTCCGTCAGCGTAAGCCATGATAATGTTGTACTCCATAATGAAACCTCCTTAAAAAGAAAGCCCCTGCGGGGCGAGTAAAAGGATTGATAGTGGCGAAGCGTGCTCAGATGATGCGTTCGATGGCGACGAGTTTGAATTGGCCGTCGAACTCGTTGATGTTGACGAGCGTAATGTGACGCTCGGGGTTACGAGTGATAATGGTTTGCTCGGCGAGGAAGAAGTGATTGATGCCCTTGACGACCTGGGTGCCGACGTAAGCGAAGGGCTTATAGGACGCGCCGACGATGTCGTTCATGACGGTCCACGCGGATGCGGCCTTCTGAGGGAAAGCAGTCAATTCTTTCTGCTCGAGGATATCAATTTTGCCAAACATAT
>CAMKFB010000112.1 GCA_946411735.1 uncultured Selenomonadales bacterium | reverse complement strand
CGAGGAGCGCAAGGAACGGCTCGAGAATATGAAGTCGGCGCGTCGGAAATAAAAACAGCGGGCGCCGTCAAAAGCGTCCGCTGCTTTTTTTATGAGTGCTCAAGTTTTTGGCGTCGTCGAAACTCGCGCGTGAAGCCGAATTTGTCGACGCCCCAAAACGAGAAGCCTTCGCGGTCGAAACCGTTCGCGTCAAAGCCCTCCCGATCGTAGCCTTCTCGATCGAAACCGTCTTTGTTGAAGCCCCAACGGTCAAAGCCGTCCTTGTCAAAGCCGTCGGCGTTAAAGGTGCCGTCGTCGAGAGCAGGCTCGTGCTCGGGCGGCAGACGTCCCCACGGATCGCGACCGTCGGCGTCGAGCCCCATGATGTAGCGCTTTCTGTGCTTACCCGTGGTGCTGATGTTCTTTCGATTGAAGCCCAAACGATCAAAGCCGTCGGCGTTGTATCCTTCGCGGTCGAAATCATCCCAATCAAGCCCGCGCTCGTTAAACCAATCCGACATCAACGAGGCGATGGCGGCGATGCTGTCGGGCTTTTTGAAACCGTGCCGGCTGAGCCCGTCGATATCAAAGCCGTAGCGGTCAAAGCCCCACCGGTCGAAACCGTTCTCGTCAAAACCGTCGTCGTCGCGCCCAATGCCGTATTTTTTGAAGTTGCGAAGGCATTGCTGATGAAAGCGCTCTTGCAAGCGGTGAACGTCGCAGCGACAAATGACCAATGGCGGCAAGTCGCGCCCGAAATAGAGCGGGAAGTCGGAGTTAAGCATGGCAAAACACTCCTTTGAAAGGTGATAAAGAATGGCGAAAATCTTAGAGACGATCTTTCGAATCAGCGGGGAATTGAGCGGGTCGTTTATGGGCGCGATAGCGACGGCGCAAGGAGCGCTGCGCGGCTTGACGCGCGCGGGAACGGGTCGGTTCGGGGCGAGCTTTGAAGTGGGCGAAAGACGGCTGCAGAGCATGCTCAAGCGGCTGAAGGAAACGCAAAACGCGCTGGAGCAATTCAAGCGGTTGCAGGCGGCGGGTCCCGGGCAAAGTGGCTTTACGAAATACGCGACGGAGATAAGGAAAGCGGCGGAGGAGCTGCGGCGTCTGGGCGTGAACATCAAGAATTTGGACGGTTCGAGCGCGACGCTGCGACGGATGATCGACGAGCTTCGGACGGCGCAAGCGCGCAACAGAGCAATCAACGACGTGCTGGCGGCGCAACGAAGGACGAGCGAACAGCATCAAAATTTTAGCGCGGCGTGGTCGAATATGTCAAACGCGGTGACGACGGCGCAGAGCGTGCTGAGTCCGTTGGCGGGTTCGACGCAAACGGCGATGCAATACGAGGCGGAATTGTCGCGGTCGCGAGCGCTGACGCAAATGGACAACATCAACGCGGGTCGGACGGTGCAGATCGAACGGGAGATGAAGATGCTCGACGAGCGGTACAAGGAGATCGGTCGGACGACGCGGTACTCGGCGATCGAAGCGGAGCGCGCGGGGAATTATCTGGCGATGGCGGGCTTCACGGCGGAGCAAATCAACTCGGGCTTGGCGTCGATGGTGAATTTGGGGATAGCGAACAACACGGAGCTGGATCGAACGGCGGACATTTTCTCGAACATAGCGACGTCGATGAGGATAGAGAAATCGGAGGCGGGCTACCAGCGGCTGGCGGATCGAACGACGTACCTGACGACGCACTCGAACCAAACTTTGACGATGCTCGACGACACGATGAAATACGTGGCGCCGATCGCGTCGGCGATGAAAATCGACATAGACGACCTGTACTCGGCGCAAAAATTCATGGTGGACTCGGGCGTACGAGGCTCGATGGCGGGCACGGCGCTTAAGTCATTCATCCTGCGGAGTGTGGCGCCGCCGAAGAAGGCGATGGAGGCGCTGGCGGAGGCAGGGATAATGACGCCGGAGGAGATGAATCAGAACGCGGCGTTCCAAGAGCTGATGGCGGAGGAGGGAATCAGCATCGAGAATCGTCAGGAGGGCGAATCGGTGTTGATGTCGTTGATCCGTCAATACTCGGAGAAGTCAAAGGACTGGTCGGACGCGCGCAAGACTTCGTTCATCGAGGCGTGGGCGGGCAAATACGCGGCGCCGGGCGTAATGGCGATGTTGGAGAACGGCGGCTACGAAAAGATATTGGCGTTCAATCGCGGGCTGAAGAATTCGGACGGAGCGGCGGCGCAAACGGCGGGTGTGATGAGCGACAACCTGCAAGGGTCGTGGTTGAGCTTGCAAAGTGCGCTGGAATCGCTGTCGATCGAAGCGGGCGGAGCGTTCGTGCCGGCGGCGCGGTCGATGACGGAGATGTTGACGACGACGGTGCGCTCGGCGTCGGCGTTTGCGTCGGAGAATCGCGGGCTGATAAGCGTGCTGGGCGGCGTGGCGACGGCGGCTGGGGCGGCGATAGCGGGACTTGGAGCGTTTCGGCTGGTGACGGCGGGGCTTAGTTTTTTGAGCACGACGGCGGAAATGCTGAAGGTGACGGCGGCGATTCGCGGGCTGAGCGGAATGGGCAGCGCGGTGGGTGGCTTGATCGGGCGATTCGGCGGGCTGACGACGGTGCTGGGTGGCGTAGGACGAGCGTTGGCGGCGTTAGCGGGGCCGTGGGGCATAGCGTTGGCGGCGGCGGCGACGGTAGTGATAGCGAATTGGGACAAAGTGGGGAGTTTTTTCAACAATTTGGGGGATCGAATAAGCAGGACGCTGAGCGGAATATCGAAGAAGGCGAGCGGATTATTGGGCGGGCTGATGGACGGGACGATATTCGAAGCGGGCTTTACGGCGGAGGGTCACGAGCGGAAAGAGCAAGCGAAGGAAATCTACCGTGCGAACACGACGCTGAGGCGCGAGGAGAGTGATGCGGCGACGTTGGCGACGCGAAATGCGGTACGAAGCGAGAGCGATGCGACGGCGATAGGCAAAGCGATAGCGACGGAGTTACGGTCGATAGAGAACCAAACGGGTGCGCGGCAAGATGCGCTGTTGGAGCGAGTATCGACGGAGCTGGCAAGTCGGAAGGAAATAAGCGCGGAAACGGTATCGAGCGTACTGTCGACGGTGAAGACGGAGCTGTCGGGTTTGAGGCAAGACACATCGGCGACGCTGATGCGAGCGTTTGAGGAAACGGCGCGGTCGGAAAGTCGTGACGCATTTATGGGGCGGTTGGAAAGCACGCTGGAGACGGTATCGGCGGCGAATGTGACGCAAGCGGATCGAGTGACGACGGCGCTGCTGTCGATAGCGGATCGAGACAAGGGCACGGACGTGACGACGAAGCTGGATGCGATCACGGAGTATGTGCAATCGCAGTCGAACATCACGGAAACGTTCAAAGGCGAAATTTTGTCGGCGGTGCGGGAGCGGATGCAAGAGGAAACGACGGCGCGGATAGGGGATCAGGTAGCGACGGCGATAAAGGAAACGACGGATCAAAGTGCGTTGACGGAGCAATTGACGACGATTCTGATGGCGCAAGAGGACAGATCGAGCGCGTCGGTGGAGATGATGCTGACGACGGTGGAAAGCGCGTTGGAGGCGACGGGGCAACGCTCGAGCGAAGAAATCACGGCGATGATGGAGGCGCTGACGACGTCGATGGCGACGGCGCAAGAGGAGCAGCGGCAAGCGGCGGCGGAGACATTCACGCAATTGCAGACGAGCGCGAACGACACGGGGTTGCAATTGGAGCTGACGGGGCAGCTGGCGCAACAATTGGGCGTGAACTCGGAGCAAGCGGGGCAGATGGTGCAGCTGTTGAATGGAGCGAGCAGCGAAGCGTCGGGGAACGTGCAAGGAATGAGCGCAGCGGCGGCGGATGTGGCGAGTGCGTTATCGGCGAAAGCGGGCGAGATCGGTTCGATAGCGATCAACGTGCCGCAGGTGAACTATATGCCGGTGACGGTGCCGATTCCGACGGCGGGGGCGGCGATTCCGGGGCATGCATCGGGCGGCATCTTTCCGCGTGGAGCGCATTTAACGTGGTTTGCGGAGGATAGTGCGGAGGCGGCGATCCCGTTAGACGGGTCGAAACGGTCGGAGACGCTGTGGACGAAAGTGGGTCGGATGATGGGCATCCTGCCGGAGGTGAAGCAGACGCCGAAGCCTGTGTCGATCGCGAGCGGGTCGAGAGTGAAACTGCCGTGGTGGCTGCCCGAGAAATGGAAGCCGAAGAAGAAAACGCCTGCGCCGACGGCGGCGCCGCTGCCCGCGGGAGTGCCTGTGCCTGCAGGTTATCCGACGGCGCCCGAGGAGCCGATGGCAGAGAAGATCAAGCCGCCGCAACCGTCGATAGGTCGAGCGCCGACGCCCACTTTTCCGATGTCGCGGCTGCCGTTTCCTTTGACAACGCCGCCGTATGTGGGTCGAACGCCGCGGAAGGTAGACGGAAAGACGCTCGAAGAGGCGCTGCATGAAACGGAGCGCTTGGATCGGGAGGAGGCGACATTCGAGCGGTCGACGACGAGCGTGGGCATGACACCGGCGGGAGACTTGCCGATCACGGTGAACATCACATTCAACGGGTCGGTAGATCGAGAGGAAACGAAGGCGGGAGTGATGGAAGGGTTGGAGGCAATGCTGGAGCGATTGCGGCACGAGCAAGCAAGGAGGGCGTATGCATAGGACGATGCAGGGTGACACGTTTGAAGAATTGGCGTGGCGGGAGTACGGCTCGACGGCGTATGCGGAGTTGCTGATGAATGCGAATCGGCACTTGATTGAGACGCAAGAATTTGAGGCGGGCGTA
>CAMKFB010000111.1 GCA_946411735.1 uncultured Selenomonadales bacterium | reverse complement strand
CCGGTGTCCTCGGTGCCTTGACCGATCGCATTGAACTTCCACTCGCCGCTCTTTCTGTACACTTCGCCCAGCACCATCGCCAGCTTGCCGTCGTACTTATCGGTGAGATTGTACTTGCAAATCTCCTCGCCGGTGGTGTCATCGACCACGCGAATGTAGGCGTTGCCAATCATCCCGAAGTGCTGTTTGCGCTCGAGCGCCTTGTAAATGTTGACGACGAACACCATCTTGTCATACTCGCTCGGCACGCTCGAGAGGTCGATTTTGATCTCCTCGTCATCGCCCTCGCCCTCGCCGGTGAGATTATCGCCCAGGTGGACGACTGCGCCCGATTTGTGCTTGAGATTGCCGAAGTAAACGATATCGTCCTCGCGCGACTTTAGATGCCCGTCGATGCACATAATCACCGACGCGTCGCAGTCGATGTCCTTTTTCGAGCTGAAGAGCTTGCCGAAGAAGCCGCCCTCGGCTTTTGCGGCGTCCCAACCGAGCCCGATCATCAATTTTGTCAGCTTGGTGCCGTCGGATTTTGCGAGGCTTATTTTTTGTCCCTTTTTAAGACTGATTGACATAATTGCACCACCTTAATCAGGCGTCGAGACCGTAATTGCGAACGAGCGCCGCAAGCCCGCCGCTGAAGCCGGAGCCGATCGCTTGGAACTTCCACTCGGCGCCTTGACGATAGAGCGCGCCGACCACGACCGCCGTCTCGACGGAATAATCTTCGCCGAGGTCGTAGCGGATGAGCTCATTGCCGTTGGCCTCGTCCATCACGCGGATGTAGGAGTTCTCGACCATGCCGAAATTCTGTTTGCGCGCGTCGGCCTCGTGAATCGTCACGGTGAACTCGATGCGCTTGACCGACTCGGGAACGGCGGCAAGATCGATCTTGACGACCTCATCATCACCCGCGCCCGCGCCCGTCTTATTGTCGCCGAGCGACTCGACCGAACCCGAAGCGTGCTTGGGATTGTTGTAGAAAATAAAATCGCCTTCGCCGGCGGCCTTGCCGTTGTCGCCGAGCAGGAACGCGGAGGCATCAAGGTCGAAGTCGTTACCGCCGTCGTACTTATTGACGTCCCAACCGAGCCCGACGAGAACTTTTTTGAGCCCCGGATTGGTCTTCGTGAGATCGATTTTTTGACCCTTAGCCAAACTGATTGCCATAAAATAATCCCTCCAAAAAAATTCTTCGACTGTCGATAATATATCACAGTTGCTCGCGCCGCGTCAACGAAAAAAACGCGCGGGGGCGTTTGCGACGATGCCGTGTCATATGCGCCGCCGCCCGAGTTATGCAACGATGTTCGACGTCGTTGAGGAAAAAATTTTTGATCTGCCTATTGATATTTTTGTCGATGATGCTATCATTTTCAACGTGAAAATCCATTTTGCGAATACGGGAGGCGCGTTGATAATGGCAACCGGAAAACCGAGAATCGTGATCATCGGCGGAGGGTTCGGCGGGATCAAGCTGGCAAAACTTTTCGCGAAGGAGAACGTCGATGTCACCATCATCGACCGGCACAACTTCCATCTGTTTCAGCCGCTGCTCTATCAGGTCTCGACGTCGGTGCTCTCGACAGACGAGATCGCTTATCCGATCCGCGCGTTCTTTCGCGATAATAAGAATGTCGATTTATTCATGGCGAAGGCGCAGGGAGTCGATCAGGCGCGCAATGTGGTGCTGACCAATCACGGCGAGGTACCTTACGATTATTTGATCCTGGCGGCGGGCGCGACGACGAACTTCTTCGGGATGAAAACGGTCGAGCAACACGCCTACGGGATGAAAACGATACAAGAGGCGATCGCGATCCGCAATCACGTGTTGCACGAATTTGAGCGCGCCAACAAGCCGAACGAGGTGTCGCCGGCGGAGCGCAAAAAAATCTTGACGTTCGTAGTGGTCGGCGGCGGTCCGACGGGCATCGAAGAAGCGGGCGCGCTGACAGAGCTGATCGAGATTCAGAAAAAGGAGTTCCACAACCTGAATTTCGACGATGTGAGCGTGACGCTGATCGAAGCGACGGGGCACGTGCTGCCGATGATGACGGAGGATTTGCAGGAAGAAACGGTGCGTGTGCTCAAAAAGAAGGGCGTCAACGTGATGCTCAACACTCAAGTGGTCGATTACGACGGCGACGTACTCAAGCTAAAGAGCGGCGCGGAGATTCCGACCAAGACGGTGATCTGGGCGGCGGGGGTGCGCGCGGTCGACTTCATAGGGAAATGCGGCGGCGAGTGCATTCGCGACGGGCGCATCAAAATTGACGAGACGCTGATGGTGACGGGCGCGGTCAATCGGAATGTGTTTGCGATCGGCGATTGCGCGTGCTACATGCACGGCGACATGAAACGCCCGCTGCCGACGGTGGCGCCGGTTGCGACGCAACAAGCGGTGCTGGCGCATAAGAATATCATGAAACTGATCAAAGGGCAGACCGATCTGGGCACGTTTAAATACAAAGACCTTGGAGCGATGGCGACGATCGGTCGCGCGAAGGCGGTCGTCAACAAGCCGAAAATGACGGGCTTCATGGCGTGGTGCGCGTGGATGTTGGTGCACTTGATCCGATTGGCGGGGGCGCATGCCAACTTCACGGTGGCGATCAAGTGGTCGTGGAACTTATTCAGCGGGACGCGACTGGGGCGGCTGATTACAAGCATCAAACTCGATTGAGGACTCGGACTATGAAACTTTTGATCGAGAGCGCCGACGTTGATCAGATTCGTCGGGGCTTGGATTATTATCCGATTGACGGCGCGGTGCTTCGCTCGACGGTCGGGCTTGATGTGCAGAAAAAAATTCGCGGCGTCATCGGCGAGGATTGCGAATTGCACGTTCCGATCGAAAGGCTCCGCGCGGAGGATATAGTCGAGGAGGCACGGCGGCTGGTCGGCGAATTGGGACCGAGCACGTACGTGGGGATATCGGTCGGCGCCGAGGGATTTCGAGCGATGAAACGGCTGGCGTCGAGCGAAGTATCATTCACGGCGGTCGGAGTGCGCACGCCGATGCAAGCGCTGATGGCGGGCAAATGCGGGGCGTCATATGTGGTGCCGCAGATCAATCGTCTTGACGGTCGGAGTGCCGTCGAAACCGTCAAAAATATGTTCGACGCGCTTAGGAATAATCATCTCGAGACGGAAGTGATTGCGACGCGATTCAAGGTCGTCCGTCAAGCGATCGAGCTGTGTGAATACGGCATAAGCGCGGTGAGCGTCACGCCCGAGATGCTCTCGTCGATGATCGACGGTGATATTCGTTGATGAGAAAATTATTTTTGCCGATCGCTTTGATGGCGCTGGTGCTGGTCGGTTGCGCTCGAGAGGACACGCCGGAGGCGGCGCTCGAGGATATCAAGGCGTCGATCGAGCAATGCAACTATGATCAATTTGAGAGCCGCGCGGACGTTCGACGGTTGCTCAACGCCGCGTATGACGATGCCAACGGTGAGCTGGCGTTTCGAGTGTCGGATTTGAGGACGGCTTATCCCGACGACCCGTTCTTCCGAAATTCCTCCGAGGAGATAATCCTCTACAACGAGTTGCATCGCGACGAGCACATGAAATTCGTCGATGCGGCTGTCGAGGAGTGCTTTGATCGGACATTGGTGCCGCCCGCTGATTTCGACGACGACACGATCAAGGCGACCGCCGCCGAGCTCCGTCATTATTATGCGACCGCGCAATCGACCGTCAAAGATATCAAAGTCGATGCCGACGGACTCCGCGCGGAGGTTCGGCTCGAGGCGAAAGTCGAGAGTTTATACGCCGGCGGCAGTCATACGTTGCCGATCGCGCTCACATTCGAGAAGGCGGAGGAACGTTGGCGGCTGGTCGAAATAAAAAATGTCGGCGAGCTCATAATGCCGCTCGTCGACATCGCTGAAGTTCTTTGGTCCAATCAATAAATCTTACACAGGCAGTTCTTCATGATCGAAAGCGCCGCCTCATGCGCTTCGGGCGTCGAGCCCGCACAGCATTTGCTGTCGATCGAGATCAACGTCTCGGGATAAAACGCCTTGATCAGCAGCGCATTCGAGATCACGCAGATGTCCGTGCACAGCCCGCAAAATTCGATCTCGTCATACGGCTTGAGCAGCGAAGGCAACCGCGTCGAGCCGAAAGATTTTTTCTCGATCACCGCCTTAGCGTACGTCGTGAACGGCTGAATCTCGTCGAGCAGCTCCCAACCTTCCGTGCCCTTGATGCAATGCACCACCGGCAGCCCTTTACCCTCGTGCGTCTCAAGATAATTTTCCTTGTGAGTGTCTTGCGTGAAGATCACGTCGTCGCGAGTCTTCTCGAGCTTCTCAACCAAGCGCGGAATCATCTCCCGCGCTTCTTTCGTTCCGAGCGCTCCGTCGACAAAATCATTTTGCACGTCGATTACCACCAGCGCCTTTTTCATCCTCATCACTCCCGTCGGTCAATAAATGTAGAAGTCGCGCCACGGTATCTGGCTCAGCCGAATCGACTTCAGAAACTCCACGATGTCCTTTCGACCGTAGAAATGCGGCGCCCCGTTGTTGTCCTGCGACATCAAAATGATCGGCATGTTCGGGAAGAACGCCGACAGCTGATATCGCGTTCGGATAATTTTCGATGTGTAGCGCGTCACCGATTGGTTGACGGCGACCACCGCGAACGTCACGCCCTGCTCCAAAATCACCGCCGCCTGCAATTTCATGGCAATCACGCTCCTTTATTTAAGAAATTACCATAAATCGACGATAAGATCAAGATACAAGATTGATTGAGGTGATAATGTTGAAGGCATTGCGACACACCGCTTCGCACATCATGGCGCAGGCGGTCAAGCGGCTGTTCGGCGACGTCAAGCTGGCAATCGGACCGGCGATCGACACGGG
>CAMKFB010000110.1 GCA_946411735.1 uncultured Selenomonadales bacterium | reverse complement strand
GATCGCGCTCGACGACACCGCCGACGCGTTGGCGGTCGCGATCGCCGTCGCTCACGCTCCGCGCGGAATGATTTAGGATCGGCGGTCGAAGGCGGCAAGCCTTCAAAGGGCGGGTGGGCGGGAGAAAAAATTTTGGAGGAGATTATTTGACCAGAGTACGCACACGTTTTGCGCCGAGCCCGACCGGTTTTATGCACATCGGCAATTTGCGAACGGCGCTGTATGCATATCTTTTGGCGAAGTCGTCGGGCGGCGATTTTATTTTGCGAATCGAGGACACCGATCGCGCGCGCTATGTCGAGGGCGCGGTCGAGTTCATCGAAAAGACGCTCGAGGCGGCGCACATCATTCCCGACGAGGGACCGCATCACGGCGGCAAATTCGCTCCGTACGTCCAGAGCGAGCGCATGCCGATCTATAAAAAATACGCCGAACAGTTGATCGAGAGCGGACACGCTTACCGCTGTTTCTGTCAACAATCCGAGGAACAATCGGACGGCGAAAAAAAATTCGGCGGCTACGATCGACATTGCCGCGATCTTTCGCAAGCCGAGATCGAAAAGAATCTTGCCGACGGGCTCCCGTACGTGATCCGACAAAAGATGCCGCTGGCGGGCGAAACGACGTTCTTTGACGTGCTGCATGGCAACATCACGATTGCCAACTCCGAGCTGGAGGATCAGGTGCTGCTCAAGCGCGACGGCATGCCGACGTACAATTTCGCGAATGTGATCGACGACCACCTGATGGAGGTGTCGCACATCATCCGCGGCACGGAGTTCATCACCTCGACGCCGAAACACGTGCTGCTGTATCAATTTTTCGGTTGGGAGCCGCCGACATTCATACATCCGGCGCCGGTGATGGGCAAAGCCGCCGACGGCACGATATCAAAGCTGTCGAAGCGGCACGGCGCGACGAGTTTCAACGATCTGATCCAAGCGGGCTATCTGCCCGAGGCGATCACAAATTACGTGGCGCTGCTGGGTTGGAGTCCGAAGAACAGCAATCAGGAAATTTTTTCGATGGATGAGCTGATTGCGGCGTTCAGTCTCGAGGGGTTGTCGAAGTCGCCGGCGGTGTTCGATTATGACAAGCTCGATTGGATGAGCGGGGAGTATTTCAAGCGGATGAGCGATGAGCAATTCGCCGACTCCGCGCGGAGCTTCGTCGAGCTCGACGACAATCTCTCGTCGAAGTGGACATTCCTTGCGGGGCTGCTCAAGACGCGCGTGTCGAAGTTGAGCGACATTCAACCGGCGATAAGATTTTTGATCGAGAAGCCGCCGTTCGATGCGGAGCTGTTCGTCAACAAGAAAAATAAAATCACCGTCGAGAAGTCGATCGAGATCATCACGCCCGCACTCGGAGCGATCGAAGCGATCGACGATTGGACACTCGAGACGATCGGCGCGGCGATCGCGGCGTTCACCACGTCGACGGGACTCAAGGTCGGCACCGTGATGTGGCCTTTGAGGGTCGGGCTGTCGGGGCAAAAGGTCACGCCCGGCGGCGTCAACGAGATACTCTATCTGCTCGGCAAAAAAAATTCCATCGCTCGGCTCAACGAAACGCTTGACAATCTCCGCGCGCTATAGTATACTGCCAACCGTTGAGACACGCGGCGCCTTGGTCAAGCGGTTAAGACTCCAGCCTCTCACGCTGGCTACATGGGTTCGAATCCCATAGGCGTCACCAATATGAATATTCAAGGAGCAGTTCGATTGAGCTGCTCCTTTTACGATCGATGGGGGGAATCGCATTGAATGAAGCAGAGCTCAGAAAAAAAATACGGGCGGCGGTCGACGACGCGCGGGCGAAAAATCCGATGGCGCCGTCGGTAACCAACACCGTCACACAAGACTTCGTCGCCAACGCGCAACTGGCGGTCGGAGGCTCGGCGGCGATGTTGTATTTGCCCGACGAGTGCGAAGCGATCGCCTCAATCGCGCCCTCGGTCTACATCAACATGGGCACGGCGCTCCCCTTCTACGCCGAAACGCTCCCGCGCATGATCCGCGCGCTCGCCGACAACAAAACGCCGTGGGTGCTCGATCCCGTCGGGATTGGGATGAGCGCGCTGCGAACGGAATTGCTCCGACAGATGAAACAGTTCCCGCCGACGATTATTCGCGGCAACGCCTCGGAGATCATAGCCGTCGCTCGATTGTGGAATCTGATCGACGCTCAAGCGATCGGCAACGTCCGCGGCGTCGACTCCACTGATGAGGTAGGCTCCGCGCGGAGCGCCGCGATCATTCTCGCCGATTACATCAAGGGAGCGGTGGCGGTCAGCGGTCCCGAGGACTTGATCACCGACGGGCGCTCGATTGCGTACTCGGCGGGCGGCTCGCCTCTGATGACCAAGATCACCGGCGGGGGCTGTTCGCTCGGCGGAGTGATGGCGGTGTATCTGGCGGTGACCGATCCGTTCACGGCGGCGATAACGGCAACGGCGGCGTACAACGCGGCGGGGCTGTTTGCGGCGTCGAATACGACCGCGCCGGCAAGTTTCAAGGTCGCGTTCATTGACGCGCTCTACGAAAACTCGGCGGCGATCGTGGCGGAAAATGCATTGAGACTCGAGGAGGTCTGATTGATGAACACATTGATAGCGGTATCGATCGCGCCGGTCGGCGTCGGTGAGGAATTGGCGTCGCACGTGGGCGAAGTCGTCAAAGTCATACGCGAGTCGGGGCTGCCGAACAAAACTTCGTCGATGTTCACCGAAATCGAGGGCGATTGGGACGAAGTGATGGCAGTCGTCAAGCGCGCCACATTCGTGTTGGCGGAGCGCGGCATTCGAACGGAGGTCTTGCTCAAAGCCGACATTCGCCCGGGATTCGAAAATATGATGAGCGAAAAACTCGAGCGGTTAAACGCGGCGATGGGGGCGCAACAATGAAGAAGAAACTTAACATCAGCGCCTATCTGGTCGTCGGTCCCGAGAACACGCTCGACCGTCCCGTCCCGTCGATAGTCGAGGCGGCGATCACCGCCGGCTTCACCACCGTCCAGATTAGATCGAAGGTCGCCTCCGCGCGGGAGCTTATCGATCTCGTCAAGCAATCGGCTGATGTGATCGCGCGCGTCAATCCGAATGTGACGTTGCTCGTCGACGACCGCCTTGATGTGGTGCTTGCCGCTCGAGCGCTCGGCGTTAAGGTCGACGGCATTCACGTCGGGCAATCGGACATTCCCGTCGACATCTGCAGGAAATTTCTCGGCGCCGACTCGATTATCGGACTCTCCGCGCGGACGGTCGATCTGATCGATTACGTCAAGACCGCCGATATCGCCGACATTGATTACTTCGGCGCGGGACCGTTGCACGAGACGGCGACCAAGCCCGATTGCGGTCGGACGATCGACGGCACGATCATTACGCACGGCTTTGACGAATTGAAGGAATTGGCGCGCGTGAGTCCGTTGCCGATTGTGGTCGGCGGGGGCGTGAAGGTTAATGATCTGCCGCAATTGGCGGCGACGGGCGTGGACGGATTTTTTGTGGTGAGCGCGGTCGCGGGCGCCGACGATCCGTTGAGCGCCGCCCGAGTTCTCGTCGAGACTTGGAAAAATTATCCGAACAGCACCAGATAGACGTTCATGGAATCGTCCGCCGCCAAAAATTTTTCGATCGCGCTCCGCGCACACTCCATCGCCACTTCGCGCGGCACGCCGTATATCCCCGACGAGATCAGCGGAAACGCAATTGATCGACAGCCCTCCGATTTCGCCAGCGCCAACGAATTGGTATAGCAATTCCTCAACAGCTCGACCTCATCCGCCGAGCCGCCACGCCATATCGGTCCCGCTGTGTGTATGATGAGCTTCGCGTTGAGCGCAAACGCCGGCGTCGCCACCGCCTCCCTCGTTCGGATCGGCGCAACACGATCGCACGCCTCCTGCAATTTTTTTCGACCCGCCGCGCGGAAGATCGCCCCGCATACTCCGCCGCCTGCCAGCAGTTGAGTATTCGCCGCGTTGACGATCGCATCGACCTTCAACTTCGTGATGTCGCCGTGAATGATTTCAAACGCCATAATCGATCCCTCCCGATCGTTTTGATCATTGTAACATCGCTCGAAATGATGTACAATGCGATCGGTTTTTTTTTGGAGAAAATCGAAAGGAAGATCAATATGTCAGCAGTGGTAATCACCGGCACGCAGTGGGGCGACGAGGGCAAGGGCAAAATCGTCGACTACCTTGCCGCGCGCGCCGACGTCGTTGTTCGTTTTCAGGGCGGCTCGAATGCCGGTCACACCGTCACGGTCAACGGAGAAGAATATAAACTTCGGCTCCTGCCCTCGGGCATTCTCTGTCCGAAGACGCTTTGCGTGATCGGCAACGGCGTGGTGCTCGATCCTCAGGTTGTGCTCGAGGAGATCGATGCGATGAATGCGCGCGGCATCGACACGAGCACGGTCAGAATTTCAAACCGCGCCCACGTCGTAATGCCGTATCATAAATTGATCGACGAGCTTGGCGAACAGCTCCGCGCGGAGAAAAAAATCGGCACGACCAAGCGCGGGATCGGACCGTGCTACATCGACAAGGACGATCGGATCGGGATTCGCATGTGCGATCTGATCGATCGGGAAACGTTTGCGGCGAAACTGCAAAGGTTGCTGCCGATAAAAAATATGCTGCTCGAGCGCATTTACGATCACGAGCCGCTGTTCATCGACGACATTCTCGACGAGTACTCGAAATACGCCGAGCGGCTGGCGCCGTATGTTTGCGACACGACGGTGCTGTTGAATGAGGAGCTCGACGCGGGCAAGAAAGTTTTGTTCGAGGGCGCGCAGGCGACGATGCTCGACATTGACTACGGCACCTATCCTTATGTGACGGCGAGCCATCCGATCAGTGGCGGGGTCGGTGTCGGAGCGGGCGTGGCGCCCAAGCGGATTGACAGTGTGGTCGGCGTGGTCAAAGCGTATTGCACTCGAGTCGGCGAGGGACCGTTCCCGACCGAGCAGCTGAATGATATCGGCG
>CAMKFB010000109.1 GCA_946411735.1 uncultured Selenomonadales bacterium | reverse complement strand
AAGCCGGCGACGGCATCAGGACGGATGTGTACGAAGTGGGCGTGGGCGTTCTCGGTGTCGGCGTGGGATATAACGCCGTTTATCTTAAAGGCGAGACGATTGTCAACGTCAGAGGCAGCAACGTCGAGTCGACGACCGGCGACACGAATATCAACGCACTCGACAACGCCAAGACCCATGTGCACAATGTCGGCGTCAACGTGGCGGTGCTGGCGGTGCCTGTGACGACGGGCAAGAGCATCAACGACAGCGCCACCACCGTTTTGATCGACAAGAAAGAGATGAACAGCAACCTCAACAGCGATCTGACGGCGAAGGGTGCGCTCAACGTCAAAGCGCGCAGCGCCAACGATGCGTATGTGAGTGTGACGAGCGCGGGCGCCGGCGGCGTCACGATAGCGAATACGTTTTCGACGGCGCACGACAACAATCCGGCGTCTGTGTTGGTGACGGACGCGAGCAATCGTTTCGCAGGCACGACGGTGAGTTTGACGGCGGAATCCGATCCGAAGGTATACGCGTATGCGCCGAGTGTCTTCCCGTTGAATGTCCTGGGGATCACGCACATCAATACAACGGCGGAAGTCAAGGGCGGCTCGGAAGTGGCGGTCGCCGCCGGCAACACCTTCGAGGCGCAGAACATCAATTACTCGGCGACAACTGGCACGGCGGATACAAACAGGACATCGGCGAAGGCGGAGATGTTCTCGATAAACGGCGGCGGCGTGTCGCTCGACACAGCCCCCAATATCGCTGACATCATCACCGACACCACAACCTCCGTCAAGGTGGGCAATCAGACCTATCATAACAGCCCCAATATCACCATCGACAGCACTTCGCAGCTCAACAAGGACGCGTACGCCAACGGATTTACAATTGGTCTGGCGCTGTCGAGCGGTCGAGATAAGGCGCGGATCAATTCGACCGATAAGGTTGTGGCGGAGATCGGCACCGACAACTCGATCGAGAATAAAGCAGGCAGCTTGACGGTCAACGCCGTCAATAAGAATCTGAGCGATCTGAAGGCGACGGGCGGCTCGGGCGGCGTGCTCGACATTGCTTCGCAGTCGACGACCGATGCCACAAACGATATCAACGTGACGGCAAAGGTGGGCGGCACTTGGAACGTCGACGGCGCGGTTGCGATCAATGCCACCTCCGATGACACCGTTCGCGGTTACGTCCGCCAAGGGCACGGCGGTCTTGCGGGCGGCTCGGGTGTCTATGCGGATGCCAAAATCAAAGGCACGACGAGTGCGACGGTGACCGATAACGCCGCGATCAATGCCGGCTCAATCTCCGTCAACGCGCTCAACAAGTTTAAGACCGACGGCTACAAAGGCGAAGAAAGTTTCCAGCTGGCGGATTACTACGGCGCCGGCTTTTCGATCGATCGCCTGACAACGGGTGTCAAGATCGAGAAGAACGCGTACACCGACGTCAACAGCGGCGCGACAATCACCACCACGGGCGCTCAAACCTATACCGCAAAATCCGACGGCAACGTGATGAATAAGCTCAACGCGGCGGGCGGCGGCGCGCTGGTCGCCATAACCGCAGATGCCGATACGACGGTGACGACGCGCAATAAGATAAACTTCGGCGAGAACACGACGGCGACGGCGACCGAAGAGAGCGCCTTCACCGTGACGGCGACGGATTTACTCAACGTCGACAGTTCTTCGTCGGGTGTCAACGGCGGCGTCGTGGGCTCTTTGCTCAACACAACCTACAACGACATTTATCGCACCAACACCATCACCGTCCAAGGTGCGCTGTCGACCAAGGGCGCGTTCGATATGGAAGCGGGCGGCTCGAAGGATGCGTTCTTCGATAATTCTCGTCAGATATATGTCAAGACGAACACCGAATCCAATAATGTTGTCTTCATTGGAATCAATGCGCCCACTGCAGAGTACTCGCTAAACGAGATTAACGCGATCAATGTCGACGGGTCGATAACGGGCGGTCACGACGTGAACATGCGCGCGGACGGCGGCAAGTTTGAAGTGCTCTACAGCAGCTACACCGGAACATTCTCCTCCCTCGAGAAATACACCGGCACGGGCGTCCCCGATCTGAGCAACGCCGGCAAATCGGTCGAGAAGGGCACCTACCACACCAACCTCACCTCCACCGACACCGTCAAGCGCAACAATTATATAAACGTCAACGGCACCGTGACCGCCGGCAACGACACCAAGGACGTCGACATCAACATCAGCGGCACCGTCATCCCCGACGATTATTACATAGCGGGCACGACCAACTCCGGCACGTTGAAGGTGACCACCACCGCCGATGAGCCCGTCGCTTACAAAGAGGGCACGCTCGATTACGCCAACGAACTTGCGACGCGCCGCGCAACGTTGCTCGACCTAGTCAATCAGTACGCAACGGGCTCCGAGGAAGACACCGCCGCCGTAGCGGGCTTCCTTGCCGAGATAGAGCGCGTCGAAGAGAAAATGCGCGAGCTGGGCTTGGTCGTGACCGAGGGCGAAGACAGCAACAATACCGTGCTGTCCGAGGGCGTCGATGTGCGCTACGTCGAGCTTGGCGACATCTCGATCGCGGGCGGCAACGTCAATCTCAATACGCCCGACGTCAAGGGCACGGGCAAGCTAATCGCCAAAGGCGCGCCCAATCTCAACATCACCAACACCTCCAACGCTTACCTGCGCATCAACGACATCACCCTCGGCGGAGCAAGCGGCAATGTGAATTTGCAAGGTCATCCGGTGTTGGCGGGCGACATCGGCATTGCCTCGACCTTGAATTTGGAGACGGCAGTGCAGTCGGGCGCGGGCAACGTCACGATTTACAACAATCCCAACATCTCCCCCGTCAATGTGACGTCCAAATTATACGTGAGCAAATCGAGCTTGAGGGGCACCTACGATCCCCGCCCCGATCTTCGTTTGATGGGCTCGATTAACAATACCAACGGCGACGTTCGGATAACGAACACGCGCGGCGACGTCGACATCTCGAGCGAATACGAGCGCGACGCCGAGGGCAACATCACCTCCACCGCCAACACCGCCGGCATCAACGCCGTCAACATTTACATCGAGGCAAACGGCACCATCAACCAAGGTTATGTCGAGGGGCTGGTGAACGTGGGCGGCACGCCCGAGGACATTCTCCACGCGGATGCGACGAGCGCTCAAAGCAAGGCGCGCTCCGAGCTCAACAAAACCGCCGCCTCCGACACCAAGACTTACACGGTCAAAGAGAACGCGGTCAACGGCGGCGACACCGGCAACGGTCGGATAGCGGGCAATAATATTTATCTGGCGGCGCTCGATATTAATATCAACGGCGTGATTCAGGCGGGCTACGAGACGTACCGCACGACGGTCAGCGACGCGGATATCGAGAAGCTCAAGAGCGAGATTGCCGCCAACAATACCGCCGCGCTCGACCAACGCATGAAAGATTCGAGCGGGCGTTATGCCGTCAATGATGCCGGCGCCAAGTATGACAGCGTCAAGGGCTATTACGATTACGAGCTCCCCGTTTATTATGATACCGTCGCGGATAAACTCGTGATGGAGGATCTCGAGACCGGCGGCGGCAAAATTCATTTGAGCGGGCGAATAGCGTCGACGGGCAGCGGCAAGATTTTCGCCGCCAACGGCTACGCCACCATCAACATCAACAACAACACCAATCTGCCGCTCGAGGTCGGCAAGATCGTCAACAACGACCGTCAAGCGAAGATCACCATCGTCGACACCGCGCTCGATCGTTGGACGGAATATACCCCGGGTCAAACCCGCGTACTCAACAACTACAGTCAATTGCTGAAGGAGCATTTCTCCGACGGCAAACTCTATGACACGGTCGAGACCACCGAGAATAATCTCAACGCGCTCAATCCCGACACCGGCACGTATTACACGACGACGTATCAGCCGGCAACGGGCTTGCGATACAATTGGACGCAAGGCGAAAAAACTCGCACCGACGAGATTTATCACCACGAAGAGGATGGCTGGGGCATCTTCTTCACCGATCTTTTTACATCTAAAGCGATAATTCATGGCGCGGAACGTGAGCGTATCGAGAGTTTTGAGAAGGATACGACGCCGCGCTCCACAAGCGGTTCGAGCAATTTGGACGTGGGCGGCTTCCTGTCGACGGGCGGTTCTTCGGACGACAATATGAATTTGAAGGCGGAATCGGTGCGGAATGAGCGGACGGGTCCGATCCTCGTCGCAAGAGACACCAAGGTCAAGACCTACCTCATCGTCAACAAGTACACATTCACGCTCGATTGGAAGTACACAACCGGCAGCACGCAGTCTTACACCTTCGACATCAACGCGTCGAAACCGATCGAGGTGGGCTTCCTCGGGCGTCGCCAGGGGCCGACTACGATCAACTCCAACGGCAATCTCTACATGACGGGCGACGTGGAGATGAGCGATGCCCTCACGCCGTTGACGATGTACAGCAATCGGGGCGGCATCAGTCAGCTCGACGGCACCGCTTTGAAAGTGGGCAGCGCGTTTATGAGAGCGCGCGATTCGATCGACGGCATCAACATTGAGACGATGGGACGGCTCAACGATCGCGGCGACTACTACGATCAAATTTCGTTGGATGTGCAGTCGACGGGCGGCGGCAACATCGACATCAACGTAATAGGCGGTACGACGGACGGTCACGCAATGCCCGGCGACATATTCTTGAGCGGCGAGGGCATTCGGAGCGTGGCATCCGACGGCACGCGCGGCAACGTCACGGTGAAGGCGACGGGGCAAATTCGCGGCGCCAACGGCGCGGCAGGTAAGACGATTGTGCTCACCAGTGAGAACGCGGGCGTCGGCACCGATCGCGCAACGCCCATGCGCCTTGACGCCTCCAATGCCGTCGATGTCAACGCCAAGAACGATGTTTATATTGCGAGCCCCTACAACGGCACGCTCAATATCGGAAAAGTGACGAGCGACGACGGCGAAGTTTTCATCACCAAGACGGGCATGAACGGCAAGGTCGCGCAATCGGCGGATTATCAGTCGGGCGTGGAGGTCGCCGACACCAATGAGCTGATTCATCAGTGGGTCGACCAAGGCGTGATCGCT
>CAMKFB010000108.1 GCA_946411735.1 uncultured Selenomonadales bacterium | reverse complement strand
GTTGAGAGTGGAGCCTGTGATGTTGGCGTTGGTGGTGTTGTTGATGCTGTTGACGTTGACGGCAGCGCCGACGCCCGCCAAGGAACCGAAGGCGCCCGACCCGCCCTTGATGTTGAAGGAGATGTTGTCTTCGGTGTTGACGTTGATGTTCTTGGCGTTGACGGAGGAATTGTCGATGAGGTTGGTGGTGGTGGTCTGAAGGTCGTTGATGATGATGTCGCCGGCAATGCCCGCGCTGATGACGGCAACGGCGCCGCCGATGGAGAACATATCGGGTGAGAAGTAGGCATTGTTGGAGGAAGAAATGTTGGCGTTGGAGCCGGCGGCTCCGACGAGGTTGGAGTTGGAGATTTGGTTGTTGACGGTGGATTGGTCTTGAGTGACGGAGATGCCGGTGTTGAGAGCGCCAGCGACGCCGGACTCGGGGTTGGTGGCGATGGAAACGCCTGCGGCGACGTTGAGAGTGGCGGCGTTGAGAAGATGCTCGGCGTTGATGTTGGAATCGCCTTTGAAGTTGACGTTGACGTTGTTGACCTTGGTGGTGGTGGTGGAGGTGTTGGAGTTGGCGGCGGCATTGTCGGCAGTCTCGAGAGCAAAGGTGTCGTCGAAGGCGACGGCGGCGTTGAGCATGAAGTCGGAGATGCCCTGTTGACTGACAGAAGTGACGTTGAAGTTGCCCGCGTCGATGTTGAGAGGGTCGTTGGCGTCGTTGTTGACGGAGGCGGTGACGTTGCGCTCGACGTCGGTGACGCCGACAGAGACGCCCGCGGCAAAGTTGGCAGCACCGGCAGCGCCGCCGATGAAGCCGCCCTTGTTGGTGTAGTCGTAGGCGCCGATGTTGATGTTGGGCGAGACCTTGTCGTTGACGGCAGTGTTGGAGGAATTGTCGAAACCGGCGACGGTGTTGCCGCCGATGTTGACGAAGTTGAGGGAGCCTGCAAGAGAGGCGCCCGTATCGCCGAATTGCACGGCAACGGAGGCAAGATCGCTGCTCAGCCCGTGAGTGGAGCTGGCGTCGACAACGATGCCGGAAAGGTTCTCGGATTTGCGATTGTCGGCAAGACCGCCCGCGGACCAGGTGTTGTCGTTGACGGCTTTGGAGATGAGAGCGCCGTCGTTGATGGAGTGATTGACGGTGATGAGGTGGTCGTCGGAGCCCGCAACGCTCAAGGTCGAGCCTGTGATTTTGGCGGTGGTATCGCCGTTGATCTTGTTGTTGGATGCGGAGATGCCGATGCCGACCTTGCCGCCCGAGAGTTCGACGGTGCCTGCGTAGTTGGCAAGGAGGTCGTCGGATTGAGAGACAACGCCGAAGTTTTTGTTGGCGTTGGCGTTGACGTTTTGAACGAGAGCGTTGGTGTCGGAATCGATTTGATTGTGGGAGCCCGACCCCGCGGCGGTGAAGATGGAATCGCTTGAGATGGCAAGAGCGCCGGAGGCAACGCCTGTTTTGATGTCCTGATTGGATTTGGCGCGGATGTCGACGTTGGCAAGTTGGTTGGGGGATTGATTGATGGAGTCGTTTTTGAAGAAGGCGTCGGTATCCTGGTCGATTTTGTTGATGGCGACGCCGACGGCGGCAGTGATTTGAGCTTTGAAGGAGCCTGAGACGATGGCGGCGACGGAAGTGGCTTTGCCGTCGGAGTTGGCTTGGATGTCGAGGTTGGGCGCGCCGGTGATGAGGGAATTGTTGATGCCCGCGTCGACGTCCTTGTAAATGTAGGAGGCGGCGCCGGCGCCGTTGGCGTTGAATTTGAAAGCCTCTTTGCCGGAGAAAATGATGGCGACGCCTGCAGCGGTGTTGGAGATGGTGGAATCGTCGACAGTTTTGAGAGAGATGTCGGCGCCTTGGCGGGTTTGGATGTTGGAGTTGTTGATGGTGGCTTGGAGAGATTCGCGATCGTCGTCGTTGCCGATGGCGGAGTAGGCGACGGCAGCGCCGAGAGAGCCGCCGGCGGCGACGTTGACAGTGCCTGCGACGGTGGTTTTTGTGGCAGTGTCGTCGGCGGTGACGGCAAGGCTGTCGATGTTGGTGGCGTTGAGTCGGTCGATGTCGGCGACGGTGTCGTTGAAGCCCTTATTGATGGCGATGTTGGCGTTTAAGACCTTGTTGGAGGTGGAGACATTGACGCAAGCGGAGACCTCGACGACTTGAGAATCGTTTGTGGCGGCGACGTTGATGGAGTTAGTGGAATTGTCGAGACCGTTGAAGGTGACGTTGTCGATGGAGGAATCGACGGAGCTGTTAAGAGAATTGGAAGCGAGAGCGAGCCCCAAGGAAGCGGCATCGCCGACGGAAACTTCGCCAGCGACGTTGACGACGTTGGAGAGGTTATCGGATTTGAGAGTGAGGTTGGAGGCGTTGATAGTGGAATTGGAGATGTTGACGTCGTTGTTGATGCTGCCGACGTTCCAACCGACGGAGCCGATGATGTTGAGCCCCGCCATATCGCTCCTGAAAGCACTGTCGGAGGCGATGAGCTCGACACCGGAACTTTTAGCGCTGCCGCTGCCGCTGCCTTCGGAGCCGCCGGAATAAGAAGCGGCGACGCCTGCGGAGACGTTGACGAGAGAAAGTTTGTCGAGAGAGCCCGTGACGATGGAGTTGGAGTTGATGGTGGAGTTATTGATGTTGACGGAATCATCGACGTTGACGTGGTTGACGGCGACGGCGGCGCCGACGGGTCTGGAGCTGCCTTTACTGTCGAAAGTGGCAGCGGCTTGGATGCCGACGGCAGCGCCGACGATGACAGCACCGCCGGCGTCATTGGGCTTGAAATACTGTTGAGCCTGTTCGCCGAGGTAGCCTGCGCCTGAGAGGTCGAGGCCTTGATTTTCGAGGGTTTGACGCTTGGAGTTATCGTTGGATTTCTGGTCGTTGAGGAGGTTGATGGTGGTGGAGTTGATGGTGGTGTTGTCGATGAAGGCGTTGGATGAGGAATCGTAGTTATCGAGGGTGATGGTGCCGCCGAAGGAATAAGGGTTGACGTAAGAGCTGGTGTTGCCGTAGGTGGAATCGCCGGAGCTGGAGAGAGAGAAAGCGACGGCGGCGTTGACTTGGGTATCGGATTTGAGAGTGGAGATGTCGACGTTGTCGGCGAAATGCTGACCGCCGAAGATACCGGCTTGGAGGTCGTTATCGATGTCGCTCATCATGACGTTGGCGGTGATGGCGACGGAGGAGCCGGAGTTGGCGATGGCGAGGTTGACGGCGGCGCCGCCTGCGACCTGAACGTCGTTGGACTGAGCGTGAACGTCGAGGTTATTGAATTTGGACTTGGCGTTGGCGGTGTCGGAGTTGACGACCATGGCGCGGACGTCGTTATCGGCATTATTGACGCCGACGCCTGCAGAGACGTTGATGGTATTGGCCTGAGTATTGGAGGAAATGGCGACGGCGAGCCCGAGAGCGGCAGCGACATCGACGCCGTTCTTGGAGGCATTGATGTCAAGGTCGCCGCCGTTGGATGAGACGATGGAGTTGGCGAGGAGGGCATCGACTTTGCGATCGCCTTGGTTGACGGCGGCGGCAGCGCCGACGGTGCCGCTGGCGTTGGAGGAAGAAGAATTTGACCAGTTGATGGCAGCGCCGCCGGAGTAAGCGCCTGAGTAGAGGTCGTCGGAGGAATGGAGGTTGAGGTTATTGACGTTGACGTTGGCGTTGTCGAGAAGAGCGACGGTATCGCCGTCGGAGAGGTTGACGGCGACGGAGCCTGCGCCCGCGATTTGGAAGGAGACGGTGGAGAAGGATTGAGCGACGGTGCCGAAGAGATTTTCCTCATTGGTGGCCTCGGGGTCATCGGAGTCGTCGTAATCGGGGTTTTCGACTTCGTTGGTGCCGTTATCGGCGTTGTTGAGATCGCTGTCGAGCCCGCCGCCGTTATTGGTGCCGTCGAAGCCGCCCGAGCGCCCGCCGCCGAGCCCGGTATTGCCGGGGTTAACGATCTTACCGACGCCGCCGGAGCCGCGCCCGAGTAGAGAAGAAGTACTGCCGCCGAGAGTGGAGGAAAGTTTCTTGCCTGGGAAATCGATCATGGAGTTGCCCATGTTGGTGAAATCGTCACCGGCGTTAAGAACTTTGTTGACGGAGTTGAAAGCGGTATTGGTATCGCCGATGAAGGAGCCCTCGATGGCGACGGAGTTAATGGTGCCGTCGGTGGTGGCGTCGAGGGTGATGTTGCCGGCGTTGATGGAGCCCTTGTCGAGGGATGCGGTACCGAGGAGGTTGACTTGGTCGTTGGAAAGGACTTTGCGAATGGCTTTGACGGCGTCGATGCGCTTGGCTTCAACGTCCTTGGCGTGGTCGTTGGCGAGAATGGTTTTGCGAGCGACGGACAGCGCCTCGTCGATAGCCTGCTGACGGTAATCGGAATCGATTTTGCCTGCGGCGATATCGTCATCGACGGCGTTGGTGATGGCGGCGATTTGGGAGGCGGTGAGAACGGTATCGTCGACGGACTGATCGGAGGAGTTATCGGCGATCAGCGCAAAGGAGTGGACGTCGAAGTTGTTAAGGTTGAAGCCTGCGCCGACGGCGGCGGCGGTGTTTGAATCGCCGAGTGTGACGCCGCCTGTGACGGCAATGAGGTCGCTTTCGTTATTGGATGTGACGTTGAGGGCGGTGGGGGCGTTGATGGTGGTCTGGTCGTCGATGGAAGCGATTGCAAAAGAATCGCCGTACATCATATTGACCATGCCGCTGACGCCGACCTTGCCTGCCATGCCCGCGCCGTAGATGATGCCGAGCTCATCGACTTCGGTATCGGCGGAGACGTTGATATTGGGGGCGTTGAGGGAATTGTTTTTTCCGACGACGGTGGTGGCGTAAGAATCGATGCCGGTGACGACGACGGAGGCGCCGACGCCCGCTCCCGCGCCGAAATCGGATGCGGCGAGGTACTTACCGCCCTGCCCTGTGAGCTCAACGATATCGGTGCCTGCGTTGGATGTGAGATTGGCGGCGGAATTGGAATTAACCTTGACGCCTTCGGCGAGGAGAGTGAGGGCGTTATCGTCGACGCCGAGGATTTGAACGGCGCCTGTGATATCGGCGGCGGAGGCGGAATTCTGAGTTTGATTATCCTGGACGGAGGCGCGAGCGTAGAAGTTTACGTAGTTGGCGGGGTCGATGACGCCGAGTGTACGCTTGAGGGCGATTTTGAGTT
>CAMKFB010000107.1 GCA_946411735.1 uncultured Selenomonadales bacterium | reverse complement strand
TCCTCCTTTACAAACCGCCGGAGGATTGCTATAATGATTTAGCAATTATCCATTGACGGTTATTTTCGAGAAGGACAGGTCAGCTTTTCGTGGGTGCCTGTCCTTTCGTAGTTTCGGCTTCGACCAATGCCAGCCCGCGCATTAATACCGCCGTCATCGTCATCTGCCGCGCTTCGGCGCATTTCCGAAGGCGCTCCGCTTCCGACACCGTCATCCTCGTCCTTATACTGATCGAACGTGGATTGGTACTCGGCGGTCGTCCCATACGAGGCATTCCGCATTCCTCCTTTCATCACGTATTATATTGTTGGCGACACGTGATGTCAAGAGGCTTTTTTTTATGCCTGCAACTCGCCTTCGTAGAGTAACTGTTCGCGATTGAGCTCGTAATCGGTGCCCGTCAGCTCCGCCGATTCTTTCTGCCGCGTCGATAAGCCCAGCGCCACTCTCATCTCCGACGCCTTTACTTCCTTAATCGGATCCAGAATACCCAATGCAGGTCCGTGCCAATCGCACTCCGACCACGCTCGCCGCCGCAACGCATCATCAAAATACCCCGCCGCTTCGATTCGACCCGACCATACCGCCTCCGTCAGAAACGCCTCGTACACCGGCCGCATCATGTCTCGAATAAACCACGAACGTCGTCGCTTGTATTCGTCATTCGCCTGCAACAGCGCCGCTCGAGACGCACTGTAACTTGCATTGAACGAACCCAATAATACTTCGCGCGGTAAGCCCAGCGCCGCTCCGATCGCCGTCTCAAGCTCCCGCATAAATTCTCCGAACGTCGATTGCGATTGACCGCTGTCTACCGTTTTCACGTCCACTCCGCGCGGCAGCGCCGTCAACGTCCCCGTACCCAATTTGTATTCGCTTATGTCCAAGTCGCTCTTGCCGGACGCGCCGGACGTGCCGTCCTCGCCCAACGTCTCATCCACTCCGAAATTGCTCTCGGGCTGCGTGAAGAACAAACTAAAAAACGACTTCACTATCGCACTCGACAGTTCCGCCGTCGTGTATCTGCTCATCTGCTTGAGCGTCTCTATCACACTCGCCAAATACGGCACCCCGCGGTATTGCCCCGCCCTGATGTCGTGGCTTATTTGCAGCACATTAGGGTAGCCGCTCGAGCCGAACGCCTCTACACGCGCCCACTCCGTCAGCCGTCCGCGATCCACCACATCATTCGGCACTCGATTCGACACGTACAGCGCCGTCCAACGCCCGTCCTCGTCTACCTCGATCCCGTTGATTATCCGATTCCCGTTCGCCGCCCGCCCTTCGATCCCGCTCGTCATTTCCCGATACGGCGTCGACACTCGATTCCCCTCCAACAATTGTAGACGCAGCGTGTACGGATTCCTCGACGTAGGCGGCTCCCGACGAAACAGCACAAAGCAATCTCCGTCGGTCAAATACGATTCGTAGGCTATGTGCTGCATCTCGTAGAAATTGTTGCGCCGCGCAAAGTCGCACGTCTCCGACCATAATTCGAACTCCGTCATCACTCGTCGCGACCAGTCACGCCCCTCCTCCGCCGTCAGCCCCAACGCTTTGTGGTTCGGACGAGGATATAATTTCAGCCCCGTCCCGATCACCCCGCGGCTCGACGCCGTGATCGCCGCCGCTCCCAACGCCGTGTTTCGCGCCAAATCCGCCGCTCGATTCCGAAGGGTATCGTAGTTAAGGTCGATGTCAGAGCCCGCGCTCATCCATCGCGGCCACCAGCCCTTCAATACCTTCGACGTTCGTGACGCTCCGCCCCCGTCGTACCCGCTCATTCTTTATACACCACCTGCATCGTTCGGCGCTTGCGCTCCACTCCGTTCGGCGTGATGCCCTCCGCCTCCAATGCCGCTATCCCTTCTCGGATTTGCGATAAATCAGCGTACGTCACCGACCGACCGTCCAGCGTGTAACTCTGACCCGCTAAAATGTGCTCCTCCGCCTCCAAGTATTTCCTTAGCCGCTCCACCTTCCAATTCACCAGATGTCTACCTCCCGACTCTTCAATTTCCGCGCATCCTTCCGAACAGGCTCGATCGATTTGTACGCCGCCAACGCGTACACTCGACAATCTAAACACTCCGTCCGCACGTGCCGCGACACAGGCTCGTAGACCTCGTACATCAAGCCTCCGCTCCTCTTGCGCACCGCTCGCTCGCTGTTCAGCTGCCGAAAATATGTCTCGTCGTACTGCCGCGTCAGATGCTCATCGTCTCGACCAAAGTGGCAGTATTGCGCACCCACGTCCTTCACCCGCAGCCGATTGTATACCGACGCCTTCCCTTCGTTCACGCCAAGCAGCATCAGCGTCAAGCCCTTGTGGTACTCTCGACGGTAGATCAACGCTTTGCCCACTCCGCCGTAGCCCTTGATCGCATACCGCCCCTTCCGCGCCGACCGCCTGCAATAATCGTACACCTTCGACGTCATATACCCGCTGTCGATGAATGCCCGCGCCACCTTCAACGCTCCGTCCGTGCCCGAGTATTCCCGATCCAACACTTCGTCCAACCCGCGCCACGTCGCCGCCTCGTCCGGCGTGCCGTACACGCGCCCGCGACATATGCCCCAACATTCTTCGCCCGCGCCCCAGCCCACGATCTCATATTCCAGCCGATCCTGCTGCACGTCTACCCCTGCCGTCAAGACCGTCACTCCGCGCGGTATCGCCGCCTCGTAGCGCTCCAATCGCTTCTCGCTATCCGTTTCCTCCTCCAGCGCGCCCGCAGGATGATAGCTCAGACCAAATCGCGTGTTGTATACCACCTTCTCCAAGTCGGGCTTCCCGCGCGCCTCCGACCATTCCCTCATGATCTCGCACCAGCTGATCCACGGACTGCTCAGCCCGCTCACATAAAACGAGCGCACGCCTACCGCCTCGGGATTTTGCGCCACGTATTTCTGCTCCGCCGCCTTCATCGCGCGCTCGTCGAAGCCGTAACCGCATTGCGGGCAGTGCCAATTCAAGTCGCCGTCAATCTGCTGATGCGTCAACGTCGAGTACTCACCGCAATTCGGGCATTGATGCTGCCATTCCTCTTGCGTGCCCAAGTCATACTCCACATCTATCCTCGACAGCCCCTCGATCGTCGGCGTCGAGAACAGCCCGATCTTCCGATTCCAATACGTCGTCGTCCGCTTCGCCGCGATCGATAACGGATCGCCTTCGGTGCCCGCGCTCGGCGGAAATCGATCCACTTCGTCGCACAACAGTATTCTGATCGGTCGGGACGCCAAGCCCGCAGGACTGTTCGCTCCCGCCAATACGATTCGCCCGCCCACATAAAACTTCGACAGCAGCGTTTGATTCGCGTTCCGTGTGTCCGCCGCCTCCTTGTGCCCGTAAAACAGCGGCTTTAGCACCTTCGTTTCTCCTATCAATTGCGACAGCCGCGATTTGGAGAAGTCGGTAGCCATCTCGAGCGTGGGCTGAATGAGCATGATGGTGCACGGATCGACGGCGGCATATCGCCCGATCACGTTCAGCAGTACCTCCGACTTGCCGATTTGCGCCGCCGATTTCACTACCACCTTCTCGATGCCAGACTCCGTAAACGCGTCCATCACCGCCTCCATGTACGGCACTCGCGATGTTCGCCACCGCCCCGGCTCCGCCGATTCACTCGGCAGCACTCGATTTACATCCGCCCACCGGCTCACCGTCACCTTCTCGATCGGCCGCAGACCACGTCGCAGCGTCGTTCGATGTAATTCCGCCTTCCCCTTCATTGCTAAACAGCTCCGCTTTGTACTCCGACAGCTCCATCAGCCGATCCTCCATTTCCCGATCGATCACCGTCGCTATCTCCTCGCGCGTTTTGCCCTCAAGTTGCGATGCCAATTTCGAGCCCAGCGACAGTAAATGCGTCCGAAGACCCGCCAGCTGCTCGATCATCACCGCTTCCACTACCGTCGCCTCGTACAGCCGTCCTTCCTCGCGCGCTAACTTCAGCTCCGTCATTTGCCGCTTCACTCGTTCGTGCAGCGCTTTCTCCTTGAATAAATCCGCGTCCTCTTTCGCCGCCTTCTTCGTCAGATAATAATTCTTCACGCTTTCGAACAGAAACACTCCGCCCGACGCGTCCTTCTCGTCTCGAATTACCACGTCCAAATCGATAAGCTGATTGATTCGCGCCGGAGTTAATCCCAGCGCTCGCGACAACGCCGTCTGCGTCACCGTCACTTCCTTTATATTTCCATTCAACTTCATTTTTTGACGCGAAGCCTCCCTTTTCGACACTTACCATGCCATTAAGTCCCGTCAAATCAACTTACCTAAATTTATTCGGTGCACTCACTCGCGCGCGCAACGCTCCCGCGCGCCGGAAGTACCTTGGAACCAGATAAGCCGCCCGTCCCGCAACGAGCGGCTCATCCTGTAAAGGAGAATGTTTCTGCTACCTCAGCCCGAGTCTATCATATCACGCCTGTCAATCTGTCCCCGTACTGTCATTTTATGGCTTTTACTGTCATTTACTGTCATTTACTGTCCTCGGATAAAATTTTTTTGAGCCCGCGACGGTGGAGTTTGAAAATGTGGTCGATCGAGCGCCCAAGGTCGTTGGCAATCCCTTGGTAACTTTCTCCTTCGAGATATCGCCCGGTCAACACCAACCGCTCCATCATCGGCAATTTCGACGCCGCTTCTTCGAACGCACCCTCCAATAACACCAACTCGTAGATGTCCGCCCGCGTCTCTTCGATCGCCGACTCGATCTTCACGATGCTGTCTTCGATCTTAGAGCGCATCGTCGACCCCTTCGGCAGCCCGTCCAGCAGCGCCGTCGTTCGCGTCGCTTGCTCGTACAGCCGATGCAGCTTTTCGTCCAATGTCACCGATTCCCGCTTCAATTCCCGCAATCGCTCCAACTCCGTCCTTTCCATTAGAACGCCTCCTCATCTGTCGCATCTGCTCCCGCAACCAATCTGCCGCCTCCAGCCGCTCCATCGCTCGACGGAACTTTGTCGTCGCCTCCGCGCTCCCGCGTAACCGCAAGCCCTCGGGCGTCGCCACTATCCGCAACTTGTGCACGCCGCGCAATTTCCGCAGCGCGAATGTCAACATCATCGGATCGGGCAGGTCCGCGCGGATCGCCAACGCGAACAGCTCCGACCACATCCATCCGTCCTCGGGTCGATCGAGCGGATCGGAGTCGTCATTCTCGTACGCGTTCGTCGCTTGCTCGTACACCCAATCCTGTCGCCCTTCCCGACTGTCATCGTAATACAGCTCTCCGTTGTCGCGCAACCGCATGCTTCCTACCGTACGCACCAGCCAACGCTCGTGCCCGATCTCCGACCACGGCCGCTCCCCGAACGGCTTTATTTGATCGTGATTTGCGATGTACGAATGCACCAACTCATC
>CAMKFB010000106.1 GCA_946411735.1 uncultured Selenomonadales bacterium | reverse complement strand
CACCGGAGTCGCCGGAATCGCCGCTATCACCGGAGTCGCCGCTGTCGCCGCTATCGCCGCTGTCGCCGCTGTCGCCGCTATCACCGGAATCGCCGCTGTCGCCGCTATCACCGGAGTCGCCGCTATCACCGGAGTCGCCGCTGTCGCCGCTATCGCCGCTGTCGCCGCTATCACCGGAGTCGCCGCTATCACCGCTGTCACCGGAGTCGCCGCTGTCGCCGCTATCACCAGAGTCGCCGCTGTCGCCACTATCACCAGAGTCGCCGCTGTCGGTCGAATCGCCAAACTCCTGAACATCAAACACAAATGGATCCTTGGGAACCCATTCCGGAGATTTCCTTATCTCGTCCAAATTTATCTCACCCCTTGTGTCTATAAACAATTATTCTCCCGAGTGTGCTCGATAAAAGCCTGTGCACAATCGGAAGAATCCGTCCGAGGAAATCGATCAACGTCCCTCAGACAGAATGATCACCTCCCGGTCGACGCCGCATCGCTCGATCCGTGCGTCGCATCTTGAAAAACATTCCAAAATCAACACTCACCTACAAGGAGCTATTTTAAAGACCGCTTCAAATCTTGTCAATTAGAATTTTATTAGAAACGCATTAGAAACATTTCTTTGCGGTGCACAAAAAAGAGGCTCCGCGCGGAGCCCCACATATGTATATATAATGTCAGTCTCGAGTGATGAGTGTCGCTCAGATGGTGTGCAACTGGATCGAGGAAGTGCCGCCCTCGCCGTATTTCATGCCCGAGGTGAGAATCGTAAGATCGCCCTTCTGTACCAAGCCGTGCTCGAGCGAAGCCTTCGACGCAAAGCGGATCATGTCGTCCGGATTCATCCAGGGTACGCCCGGGATCGGCAACACGCCCCATCTCAAATTCAAATGCCGCGCAATCCTGAAGTCGGGCGTGAAGGCAATGATGTCCGCCTTCGGGCGGTACTTCGACACTACCTTCGTCGTGAAGCCCGATTTCGTCGGAGTGATGATCGCCTTGGCGTTGAGCTCATAAGCCAATTGCACCGTCGCATGAGAAATCGCATCCGTCTGCGAATTGGTGTGATGCATGCCCTTGGTCAGGAATATCTCCTTATACTCCAGCGACTCTTCCATGCGCTCGGCAATGCGCTTCATCGTCGCCGCCGCCTCCACCGGATACTTGCCGCCCGCCGTCTCGCCGCTCAACATGATAGCGTCCGCGCCGTCGAGAATAGCATTGCCCACATCGGAGACCTCCGCGCGGGTCGGACGAGGATTGGTCGTCATGCTCTCGAGCATCTGCGTCGCAACGATAACCGGCTTGCCCGCCGCATTGCACTTCTTGATAATCTGCTTCTGAATGATCGGCACGTCCTCCGCCGGAATCTCAACGCCCAAATCGCCGCGCGCCACCATGATCCCGTCGGAGACCGCAATGATCTCGTCAATGTTGTCAACGCCAGCCTTATTCTCGATCTTCGGAATGATCTCCATATGACCGCCGTGTTTCTCGACCAGAGCGCGAATCTCCTTGACGTCGGCGGCGCGCTGAATGAACGACGCCGCAATAAAATCCATATCATTCTTGATGCCGAAGATGATGTCCTTCTCGTCTTGCTCGCTGATAGCCGGCAAGCCCAACGCCACGCCCGGCGCCGCAACGCGCTTGCGCGTGCTCATCTTGCCGCTGTTGAGGATGGTCGTGACAATGTCTTCGCCCTTGATCTCGTCGACCAAAATCTCAACCAAACCGTCGCTCAGAAGAAGTTTGTCGCCCGGCTTGACTTCGGTGTAGAGTTTCTTGTGGTTGACCGAAACGTGAGTCTCATCGCCCGGCTCGTCGGATTGCGTCAGGACGAATTTGTTGCCCGCCGTCAACATCACGCTGCCGTCTTTGAACTCGCCCAGGCGCATCTCCGGTCCCTTGGTGTCGAGGATCAGCGAGACGACCGTCTTGGACTTCTTGGCGGCTTCGCGGACGCGATTGATGCGCATCAGATGACCTTCGTGGTCGCCGTGCGAGAAATTGAATCGCGCGCAGTTCATGCCGTTCTCGATCAGCTTCTCGACAATGCCCGGCGCATCGGTCGCAGGACCTTGCGTGCAGATGATTTTGGTCTTCTTCAACATGGTTATACCTCCCAACATCAAATTTTGTCAATTATATCCTGTTTCGTTGTGCATATCAATCAAATTTCCCGTCGAGAGCACAAAAATAAACCGCTCGTCGACCGGTTGACGTAGGATCGTCTCGACCGCGCGGACGTAGAGCTCAACCTGCAGCCGATATTTTTGACGGATCGCTTCGACCTCCGCCCGATCGGTTTTGTAATCGATCAGTACCGCCCCGCGCTCGTCCCAAAACAGCACGTCGATGATCCCTTGGATAAAAATTTTCTCGTCGAGCGAAGGCAGCGCATTGCTCTCGAGCAGCCGATTGAGCTCCGTCGGCGCGATCAGCACATTGAACGGCAGCTCCCGATATATCCGCTCCGCGCGGAGCATTCGACGCCCGATATCACTCTCGAAAAACCGCGCCGCATCATCACGTCGCACCGCCCGCGCCGCTTCCTCCGATAAAATTTTTCGCTCGACCATCGACGCGATCTGTCCGTCGATCCCCGCAACAGTCAAGTCACCCTTGAGATCAAGATGTTGCATCACCGAGTGCATCGCCAGCCCGTACTCGAGACTCGTCATTTTCTTTTCGCGCTCGAATTGCGGACGTCGATAAAATTTTTCCTGCCGCATCACGTTGACCGCCGTCTCGTCGTCGGTCGAAAACCGCCGCTTGAGCTCCGTCACCGACATCTTTGCGGGAATGCTCACCGTTTTTGCCGGCTCGACCGTCGGCTCCGCGCGGAGCATCGTCGGCGTCTCGACCGTCGGTTGCTCCTCCTCGACGCCGCCGATTTTTATTTTCTTCGCCTCGACCTTGAACGTTTCGATCGCCGTCGTCGGCGCTGTCAGCGCCATCATCAGCCAATCCGAAAACGACCGCGCCTCCAATATCGAAAAATTTTTGAGCCGATCGATCGCGCGCAAGTAATCGTATTTTTGCAGTCCGCTCTTCTTGATCGAGCCGACCAGGATCAATTTCTCCCGCGCACGCGTCATCGCCACGTACAATATCCGCAGCTCTTCGGCGATCAGCTCGTTCAAACTCCGCCGCCCGATCACTCGCCGCGCCAGTGTCGGTGTCTTGATCGGGATATTCTCGAGCATTCGATACGGTCCCGCCCCCAGCTCACGATGCTTCAACAGCGCGCTTGCCGTGTCGTCTTTTATGTTGAAACCATGCCCTAGGTCGGCCACGAACACGATCGGGAACTCGAGCCCCTTCGACTTGTGGATCGTCATGATGCGCACGACGTTTTCATTCTCCCCGAGCGTCCGCGCCGATTTGAGATCGTTGTTGAGCTCGCGAATTTTTTTGATGAACTGCAGGAATCTCGACAGCCCGCGAAACGACGTCTGCTCATAAGCCGCCGCCCGATCGATCAGCATTCGAAGGTTCGCCTGCCGTTGCATGCCGTCGCTCATCGCGCCCGCCGCCTCGTAATATTTCGTGTCGCGATAGATCGTCGACAGCAGCTCCGGCACGCTCATTGTCATCGACAGGTCGCGCCAACGGTTGAGGTTTTGCAGGAAGGTTCGCGCCTTCGACGGCAGCTCCGGCGGCAGTTTGTACAGCGAGCCGTCCGTGTCCATAGCCGCCGTCATCAACAGCGTGTAAAAGTCGTCGAACGGCGAGATCAACTTAAGCCGCGCCAGCTCCTCCGCGCTGAAGCCGCCCAGCGGCGAAAGCATCACCGCCGACAGCGGTACGTCCTGCCGCGCGTTGTCGAGCACGGTCAGCATCGACACGATCACTTGAATTTCCGTCGCTCGAAAATACGTTTCTTCCTCCGCCGAATACCCGGGGATGCCGTTTTTCTTGAGCACGTCGAGGATCGCGCCCGTCGAGCGCGCCGCCGATCTCAATAATATAACGATGTCACGATACTCGATCGGTCGATAACCGCCCGTCGTTTTGTCGAACACGCGCGTGCCGTCGGCGATCAGCGCCTTGATCCGATCGGCGATCAGTTGCGTCTCAAGTTCGATCTTCGTCGCCTTCGAATCGCCGCTTGCATCGCTCACATCAAAATCGGCGTTGGTCTTGACAAGCGGAGCCTCGTCCGTCGGCGCCTCGATCCGATCATCGTCGAGCGTGATCAAATGCAATTCTGTCGGACTGTCGAGCGTCGCTCCATCGATCGCAGGATAATCGGCGCCGCAATTGAGCCGCGCGTCGTCGGTGTAATCGATCTCGACCGCGTCTTTGCGCATCAGCCTCTCGAACACGAAATTCACCGCGTCAATCACCTGCCGCCGCGAACGAAAATTCATCGACAGCTCGATCCGCTCACAATCGGGGCGCGTCGGATATTCATCGTACTTCTTCATGAACAGCGTCGGATCGGCAAGCCGGAATCGATAAATCGACTGCTTGACGTCGCCGACCACAAACAGATTGTCGTCGCTCGCAATCGATTGAAGGATCGCCTCCTGCACGGCATTCGTATCCTGATACTCGTCGATCATCACGGTTCGGTATCGACGGCGGAGCGCCGCGCGGATATTTTTATCCTCGAGAATTTTGAGCGCCAGATGCTCCATGTCGTTGAAATCGATGATGCAACGCTCGCGCTTGGCGGCGGCATATGATTCGGCGAAGTCGATCGTCACCTCGACCAGCGTCTCAATCGACGGTCGCACCGCGCGGAGGTCTTCGATCAAACGCTCGGGCGGCGCAAAAAAATACTCCTTCTGCAAGCGCTTGATACGTTTCTTATAACCGTCGTCGCGCAACGATTTTACTTGCGCCTTCGCCGCCTCGTCGAGCCCGCGCGGCAGCCGATTCCAAATGGTTGATCGATTGACGGCGTCGTAGAGATTTTGCCAATCGCTCTCGAACAGTCCCTGCAACGACGAGATCGCCAACCGATCATCGGCGATAACCGACGGCGCCCGCTCGCCGAGCACATTTTGAAGCAGGACGCACTCGTCGAAGGCGGCGTCCAGCTCGAAATTGATTTGCGCCTTCGCCTCGTCATACCAACGAACCCGAGTGATGTCGGCGTCGGGCGGCACATCAAAATCCGCCGGCAATGTTCGGAGCCAGCCCTCGGGATCGGGATGACTTTGCGCCGTCGCATACAGATCGAGAATCAGCTCGTGAAGGGCGGTGTCGCCGTGCTCGTTGCCGCCGAACTCGTCGGTGAATCGACGGAAGCGCTCCGCGTTGTCGGGATCGGCGTAATGTCGCTCGAACACGTCCTCGATGATCTCCTGTTGAAAAATGTTGAGCTCGTGCTCGTCGGCGGCGCGGAATTTCGGATCGAGCTCGATCTTGGAA
>CAMKFB010000105.1 GCA_946411735.1 uncultured Selenomonadales bacterium | reverse complement strand
GCGTAAAGGCATATCGAAACATCGACATCGTCGCGTGCCTTCATCTGCTCGTACGTCAACATCATCTTGTCGCTCTGACCGTTGGAGTCGATCAAATACACCAGCCGCATTTTGCGCCGACCGTGCTTCCAAGTCTGCTGTCGAGCAAGCCAATACGTTGATATCTCGTCGTCGGAGAAGCTGACGCGCGTAAAACTTTTCGTGAAGACGCCGCGCACATCCGCAATCATTTCCTTCGACCACAGATGCTGATTGAACGGCGCCGTCAACTCCGTCGGCTCGAGAAATTGAATGAAACCGAGGAGCGCAAGCTCCCGCTCATCCTTTTTAGCATGCTCGTTGTACCAACGCATCAACTCGTCGCAATACTTTCGAGCAAGGCAAATCAACGCCGGCGTCTCGAGCCGAATTTGAAGCAGCGCGTGATATTCGTTGTACCAATCCTGCTCGGGCGCGTCCTTGAGCGTGTCGACATCGATCTCGAGAAGGCGTTGCGCCATTTTTTTCTTCCGACGAAAGATCGCCGCCTCGGGCGAAATGTTTTTGTAGAAATTCAGCTCCGCGCGGAACCGATCGACATCGACGTCGCCGTCCTCATCGCCCTTCGCCTCGAGCATAAGGCTCTCGATCTCGAGCACGCGCTCGGGAACGGACTCGCGCGCCTTCGTATAAACAAAGCGCCCCGGGATAAAGTCATACTCTCGAAAGAAACCGAAGTCGGCGGCGTTGTGATCGAGCCACTCTTTGACCGCGCGATTGCGACCGTTGCTGATGAAAACCGCCAAACCGTAGCCGTGCGACATCTCGCCGGGGCGCTCGACAAATTCTTTGCCGGCTTGCAGCTCATAAATTTTGTTGTCGAACTCGACACGGACGGCATCGGGCGCGGGCTCGACAGCGGGATCGACGACGGCGAAGCGCGACAAAAACAGCCGCCTCTGTTGGACCAGATTTTTATAAGCGTTGAGCGAATGATGCAGATCGAGCGTCACGTTATCCTGCGCCGCCGCTTCCACCATCGCATTCCAACTCCGCGCGGTGTCGACGTAAAGTTGAGCGCCGTTATGAACCTTTTTCAGCAGGTGCACATCGACCATGCCGTTCTGATTCGGAGCGATCCCCCGCGGCAAAAATTCCTTGATGTCTATCAACGGTTTCGGCACATTAATCCCATCGATCATGATCAACCGTCCTCTCGTCGATGTCGTCATCCTCGCAAGACTTAAAGTCCTCGACCAGTCGCGCGACGATCTTTTGAGCGGCATCGGCATGCAACGCGCGAATTTTTTCGACCGCCGCCTGTCGACGCTCGAACAGCGGATCGTTGCCCGCCACGAGATCGTCCAGATATCGCTCGACATCCGCCCAACTGTGCGCGATATACATGCAATCGAACATCTCTTTGTACTCGTCGAACGGCACCGCATTCGGGAACTCGCAATAAATTATCGGGCGCCCCGTCAAGAAATACACGATCAGAATCGACGAATAATCGCCGAGCAAAATATCCGTCAGCCGAAACTGCTCGTTGAGATCGAACGTCGTGTAGTACAGGTTGATATCATTGTCCTTGAGCGATTTTTTGTAGGCGTCGACCTCCTCGGCGCTGATTAACTTCTTCTCCTGCAAATCCCGAAAGGTATTCTCGTGCGGGCGCATCGACAGATTGACCTTGTCGCCGTACCGCGCGCGCAGCCCGACAAAATTATCCTTGTACTCGAGAAAATGACTGCCGCCGATCCGCCCGTCATACGACCAGCGCGGCGTCCAGAGGATCGTTTTTTTCGAGTGCTCCTTCATCGGCAGCGGCTCCTCGTCCAGCACCGGATAACCCAAAAATTCCACGTGCTGATAGCCCATGTCGACACTCGATTGATTGTGCTCGACGATCTTCTTTTTGACCGTCGGCGCCGAGCAAAACATGAAGTACAGGCTCTGATAAAACTTCGGAATCTCGTCGAGCAGGCGGTCGATAAAAGTATGCGTCAGCGTTGCGCCGTAGCTGATGTTGCACACCTTCGCGAACCGCATGATGTCGGTGACGGAGAACGTCGGAAAAAGCCGCCGCCACTCGTAAGGCGTCCGATAGAAAACATAATCCGGCTTCAACTTCCGAAGGTCGAGCAACCCGCTCGTATCGTAGATCACTTCGTCGGGATATCTCTCATGAAAATATTTCCAAACGGTCTCGCCGTGCTTGTAATCGGCGGACGGGTGCAGCACCAATGTGATCTCGACGTCGTCGCGCGCCTTCAACGCGTCAAACACCTGCATCATCTTGTCGGCTTTGTTGACCGAGTGCACCAAGAACACCACGCGCATTTTTCGTTTGCCGTGCCGCCACTTTTGCTGCCGCGCCAGATAGTACGTGATGACGTCGTCATCGAAATCGGTGTTGGTGAAGCGCACCACCCGCGGATATTGATCCAACAAAATCCCGCGCACGTCGGAGATCATGTCCTTATGCCACAGATGTTCGTTGAGCGGCACCCGCAGCTCCGTCGGCTCGCGAAATTGAATGAAGCCAAGCAGCGCCAATTCCCGCTCGTCCTTTTTGGAATGATCGTTGTACCAAGCCAGGAGCTCATCGCAAAACTTTCGAGCGAGACAAATCAGCGCCGGATTCTCGAGACGGATCATCAGCAGCGTGAGATATTCTTTGTACCACGACTGTTCGGGCGCCTCCTTCAGATCCTCGACGGGGATTTCGAGCAGCTGTTGAGCGATCTGCTTTTTGCGCTCGAAAATCGCCGCCTCCGGATTGATTCGCTTATAGAACATCAACTGTTCGTTCGTTGCGGCGTCGATCTTTTTCTCCGCCGACGGGTCCTCGGGCGGCACCGTCTCGAACATCGTCGTCAACTTCTCGACGGTTTCTTTGATGTTGGTCGAGATGAGCAGCGGGCATTTGAAATCCTTCAACGCTTGCGTCGGTTCGGTACAGACGATCGCTTTACATTGACGCGAAACAACCTCAAGGTACTTATCGGTTAAGCCGAAACCGTCACCTTGATCGGCGACCGCCAACGCCCCCAATCGATAAGGCTCGTCGTGAAAGATACCGGTACAGTACCAATCGGCGGGCGGCGTTCGGAACCATTTGCAGCCGCCGTATTTGATCACTTGAGCGGCGGAGTATTTCGGCACGGGCGGAAGGTTTTCGATCTCGAGCACGCGTGCGGGGATCGATTCGCGCCCTTTGATGTAAACGAAACGCCCCGGGATGAAATCATACTCGCGAACGAATCCGAAGGACTCCGCGTTTTTATTGAGCCACGCGCGAACGGGTTTCTGCACCTCGTTGATGATGAACACCGCCAAGCCGTAACCGTGAGACATTTGCCCCGGGCATTCGACAAATTCTTTGCCCTCGCGCAACTGCCACAGCTGATTGTCGAACTCGACGCAAAGCACGCCGGGACGCGCCTCCGCCGGCGAATCGAGCTTGCCGAAACGTATTTGAAACAGCGTTCTCTGATTGGTGAGGGTTTTATACGCGTTGAGCGGATGATTTAAATTCAAAAAGACTTTGTCGAGCTCCGCCGCCCGCTGCATCGCGTTCCAAGCCCGCGCCGCGTCGATGTAAAGTTGTCCGCCGCAGGGAACTTTTTGCAGCAAATCCACGGGGATCATCCCGTTCACCTCGGGCGTGATCCCCTCGGGCAAAAAATTTTTGACGTCGAACAGCGGTTTCGGCAATTTGAAATCAGCCATCCACACCATTCCTTCCGATAAAAGTCAAATGCAATATATCATCGTTGATCAAACGTGTCAAACGGAAAAAGCCCGAGTTTGCGCCGCTATGTCCGTCGCGCGCACCAACCCCTCGCCGACCAAAATTCCGTCGAGCCCCGCCGCGCGGAGTCTTTTTATGTCCTCGACCGTCGAGACGCCGCTTTCGCTGATCAGCACTCTCGAGCGATCCTCCGTCGGGATTGACGGCAGCAGTTCGAGCGTTTGATCGATCGATGTCACGAACGTCTTCAGGTTCCGATTGTTGATCCCGATGAACGCCGCGTTCGTCTCGAGCGCCGTCGACAAATCCGCCTCATCGTGCACCTCGACCAACGCGTCCATCCCCAGCGACCACGTCACATACAAAAATTTTTTCAACTGCTCAGCCGTCAATATACGAACAATTAATAAGACGGCGTCCGCGCCTAACCACCGCGCCTCGTATATTTGATACTCGTCGATGACGAAATCCTTCCGAAGCAGCGGCAGCCCCACCGCCCGTCGAACGTCAATGAATGATTCGTTCGAGCCGAGGAAATGCGGATCGGTGTGCACCGACAGCATCGCCGCGCCGTTCGCCTCATAAATTTTCGCAAGCTCCACCACCGAGTGCGTCGCATTGAGCCGCCCCTTCGCCGGCGATTGCAGTTTGCACTCCGCTATCAGCGACCAACTGCCCTTGACCACCGCCCGCGACATTTGAAAGCGCCCGACCTCAAGCTCCGCCCTCAATCGATCGAGCGGCATATTTTTTTTCGCCTCGTCGACGATCAATCGCTTCTTCGCGACGATCTCCGCCAATATATCTCTCATTACAAGCCTCCGTCAATCTATGAAAGTGTAGCTCTCGGTCGTCAGCGCTCCGACCGCCCGATCGAAGTCCGTCGCCCGCACCAACACGTAATCCGTGTCAAACGTCGACAGCACGAAGATGCCGATCGATGCTTCCGCCAGCACTTTCGATATCCGCGCCAGTACTCCGATCAGCGAAAAATCCAATTGTCCCTCGATGCGAAAACCCATCCAGCCGTCACTGCGCTCGAGCGTCGATGTCGGCGCGTGATCCGTCTCGCATACGACGGATATCTCCCGATCCGTTTTGCCGACAAATAAAAATTGCCCGTCGAGTATTGCTTCCTCGAGCGTCGCCACCTTGCATATCGTCAGCGCTCGATCCAATTTCTTCAGCTTCATTTGAGCCCTCCGTCCATCGACCGCACCGCGTGGAGAAATTTTTTTATAAGCTCGACCGACTTTTCGCCGTCGACCTCGAGACTGCCGCTCACATCAACGCCGAACGGTCGAAACATCGCCGCCGCCGTCGAGACGTTCTCAATCGATATCCCGCCCGCAATCAGCAACGGCTTCGTCAATCGAGACGTCAGCATCGCCGCCGCCGACCAGTTAAACAATTGCCCCGTGCCGCCCGCCTGCCCTTTGACAAAGCTGTCGAGCAAAACGATCTCGCACGGAAATTCCTCCGCCGATTGCACGTCGAAATTATCTCCGAAGCGCCACGCTTTGATGATCGGACGCTCGATCGCCGCCGCGTACTCGATCGTCTCTCGACCATGCAATTGAACGTAATCGAGCCCGACGCGATCGGCAATCGAATTGACCACATCCGATCGCTCGTCTACGAACACGCCGACCGTCTTCACTTTCGGCGTGACGCTCGAGACGTGACG
>CAMKFB010000104.1 GCA_946411735.1 uncultured Selenomonadales bacterium | reverse complement strand
GGCGTTTAAGATCATGACTGATCCTTTCGTCGGCAAGCTGGCGTTCTTCAGAGTGTACTCCGGCACATTGCAATCGGGCTCGTACGTTTACAACTCGACGAAGGGGCGCAAGGAGCGCATCGGGCGTATCCTTCAGATGCACGCCAACAATCGCAAGGAGATTGATGTCGTCTACAGCGGCGACATTGCGGCGGCGGTCGGCTTGAAAGATACAACCACCGGCGACACGCTTTGCGACGAAAAGCATCCGATCATTCTCGAGTCGATGAGCTTCCCCGATCCGGTGATATCGGTGGCGGTGGAGCCGGCGACGAAGAACGATCAGGACAAGATGGGCATCGCGCTCCAAAAGTTGGCGGAAGAGGATCCGACATTCCAAGTGCGAACCGATCCCGAGACGGGTCAAACGATCATTTCGGGCATGGGCGAGTTGCATTTACAGATCATCGTCGACCGCATGCTCCGCGAGTTCAAAGTCGATTGTCAAGTGGGCGAGCCGCAAGTGGCTTATCGCGAGACGATCAGAAAGTCCGCCAAGGCCGAGGGCAAATTCATTCGGCAATCGGGCGGGCATGGGCAATACGGTCATTGTTGGATCGAGATCGAGCCGCAGGAGGCGGGCGCGGGCTTCGCGTTCGAGAGCAAAATCGTCGGCGGCGTGATCCCGAAGGAGTATATCAATCCGATCGAAGCGGGCGTCAAACAGGCGATGGAAAACGGCGTTTTGGCGGGCTATCCGATGGTCGACGTGAAGGCTACGGTCTACGACGGCAGTTTTCATGAGGTCGACAGCTCGGAAGCGGCGTTCAAAATTGCGGGCTCGATCGCTTTCAAGGCGGCGGCGGAAAAAGCCAAGCCCGTCCTGCTCGAGCCGTGTGTGCGTGTGGAAGTCACGGTGCCTGAAGAATATATGGGCGACGTGATAGGCGATTTGAACGCGCGGCGCGGACGGATCGACGGAATTGAGCCGCGCGGAGGAGCGCAAATCATTCGGGGATTCGTGCCGCTGTCGGAGATGTTCGGCTATGCGACGGATCTTCGCTCGAAAACGCAGGGGCGCGGCAATTACTCGATGGAAGTTGCATACTACGCTGAAGTTCCGCAGGCGATCGCCGAGGCGATTGTCGCAAGAAATAAAGGCGAATAACAGTTTTTTAGGGGGAATATTTAATGGCAAAACAGAAGTTTGATCGAAGCAAACCGCACGTCAACATCGGCACCATCGGTCACATCGACCACGGCAAAACCACTCTCACCGCCGCCATCACAAAAGTTCTCGCCGCGAAGAATCTCGCGAAATTCGAGGCTTATGATCAGATCGATAAGGCACCGGAGGAGAAGGAGCGCGGCATCACCATCAACACCGCTCACGTCGAGTACGAGACTTGGGATCGCGAAGTCGACGGCAAGCCCGTCAAGGGTCGCCACTACGCGCATGTTGACTGCCCGGGTCACGCCGACTATATCAAGAACATGATCACCGGTGCTGCACAGATGGACGGCGCGATCCTCGTCGTCGCCGCCTCCGACGGTCCGATGCCGCAGACTCGTGAGCACATCCTGCTCGCTCGTCAGGTGGGCGTGCCCGCGATCGTTGTTTTCCTTAACAAGGTCGACCAGGTTGATGATCCCGAGCTGCTCGAGCTCGTCGACATGGAAGTTCGCGATCTTCTCACCAGCTACGAGTTCCCGGGCGACGAGATTCCGATCGTGATGGGCTCCGCTTATCAGGCGCTCAACCCCGACGGCAAAGTCGCCAAAGCCGACGAAGAGGCTCAGCAGGAGAACATCCTCAAGCTGCTCGACGCCGTTGACACTTACATCCCGACTCCGACGCGCGATAAGGAGAAACCCTTCCTTATGCCTGTAGAAGACGTATTCACCATCACCGGTCGCGGCACCGTCGCAACGGGTCGTGTCGAGCGCGGCGAGCTCAAACTCAATGAGCCGGTCGAGATCGTCGGCTTGATGGACGAGCCGCGCAAGACCGTCGCAACCGGCATCGAGATGTTCCGCAAACTCCTCGACAGCGCGGTCGCGGGCGACAACGTCGGCGTTCTGCTTCGCGGCATCGATCGCAAAGAGATCGAGCGCGGTCAGGTTATCGCCAAGCCCGGTTCGATTCATCCGCACACCAAATTCAAGGCGCAAGTCTACGTCCTCACCAAAGACGAGGGCGGTCGCCACACGCCGTTCTTCGCCAACTATCGCCCGCAGTTCTACTTCCGCACCACCGATGTTACGGGCGTGGTCAGCAACCTGAAGGACAACGACGGCAATCCCGCCGAGATGTGCATGCCCGGCGACAACATTGAGATGCAGGTCGAGCTCATCACGCCGATCGCTATCGAAAAAGGTTTGCGCTTTGCTATTCGCGAGGGCGGTCACACCGTCGGCGCTGGTCGCGTCATCGACATCGACGAAGTGTAATAATCCGAAGGCGGCTGCCTTCGATCGATAAAAATATTTCTCCCGCCCGCCCGATTTCGACAGATTTGCTGTTGAGGGGGCGGGTGGGGAAAATTTTTGCTGTGATTCGGCAGATAGCTCGGCGCGTATCGAGGGAACTGCCGTTGAGAAATGTTGGGAGCGACGACTCCCGACTGAGGAGGAAATTTACTTGCCTGCAAAAAAACAACAGAAAATCCGCATCCGTCTCAAAGCGTACGATCACAAATCGCTCGACAGTTGCGCGGTGAAGATCGTCGAGACGGCCAAGAAAACCGGCGCAATGGTCTCCGGACCGATTCCGCTGCCGACGGAGAAAAGCATCTACACGATTCTCCGCTCGCCGCACGTCAACAAAGATTCGCGTGAGCAGTTCGAGATGAGAACGCACAAGCGGCTCATCGACATCCTGCAGCCGACGAACAAGACGGTCGACGCGCTGATGCGTCTCGACCTGCCCGCCGGCGTCGACATCGAAATCAAGGCTTAAAGTGAGGAGGCGTGAGAATTGGCAAGAATGCTTTTGGGCATTAAACTTGGAATGACTCAGCTCTTCACACCGGAGGGGCGCGTCATCCCCGTGACCGTCATTCAATCGGGCGGCAACGTCGTCCTTCGCAACAAGACGGTCGAGACCGACGGTTACAACGCGGTGCAGATCGGCTTCGGCGAGATCAAAGAGTCGAAAGTCAACAAGCCGATGGAAGGGCAATTCAAGAAGGCGGACGTCAAGCCCGTCAAATTCATTCGCGAGCAGCGTCTCGAGGCGGAGTCCGAGCACAAAGTCGGCGATATGATCGAGGTCGATGTGTTCAACGCGGGCGATCTGGTTGATGTGATCGGCACGTCGAAGGGCAAAGGCTTCGCGGGCGGCATTAAGCGTCACAACTTTGCGCGCGGACCTATGGGGCATGGCTCCAAGTCGCATCGTGAGCCCGGCTCGAACGGCGCGATGATGTCCGGTCCCGGCGGTCGCGTTTTCAAGGGTAAGAAATTGCCGGGTCGAATGGGCGGCACCCGCACCACGATTCAGCGTCTGACGGTCGTCAAAATCGACAAGGATCGCAATCTGATCCTGATCAAGGGCGCCGTGCCGGGTCCGAAGAAGGGGCTCGTCATCGTCCGCGACACCGTCAAGCCCAATAAAAAATAACGGAAAGGAGGCGCAGACATGCCAAAAGTTGCAGTTTACAGCATGACCAACGAGAAGGTCGGCGACATTGAGCTCAGCGAGAGCATTTTTAATGTGGAAATGAATGTCGGGCTGGTGCACCAGGCGGTCGTGATGCAGCTTGCGTCGCAACGTCAGGGGACGCACTCGACCAAAACCCGCGCGGAAGTTCGCGGCGGCGGTCGCAAACCGTGGCGGCAGAAGGGCACCGGTCGTGCTCGTGTCGGCTCGCGTCGGAGTCCGCTCTGGCGCGGCGGCGGGATCATCTTCGGACCGAAACCCCGCTCGTATGCTTTCAGGATGCCGCGCAAACAGCGTCGCTTGGCGCTCAAATGCGTGCTCAGCGATAAGGTCAAGAGCGGCGATCTGATCGTGCTCGACGATCTCAATTTCGAGGCTCCCAAGACGAAGCAGTTCGTCAAACTCTTGAGCGATTTCAACGTCGAGAAGAAGGCGCTGTTCATCACGCTCGAGATGATCGAGAACGTCACGCGCTCCGCCAACAACATTCAAGGCGTCAAGACGATCGGCGCGCTCAATCTCAACGTCTACGACATTCTCAATCACGATAAGCTGTTCATCACCAAGGACGCCATCGCCAAAATCGAGGAGGTGTACGTCTGATGGAAGCACGCGATATCATCATTCGCCCGCTGATCACCGAGCGCTCGACGGAGCTCATGGCGGAGGGCAAATATGTATTTGTTGTCGACAAGCGCGCGAATAAGATTGAGATCGGCAAGGCGATCAAAGAGATTTTCGATGTGAAGGTCGAGAAGGTCAACACGATTAACGTCACCGGCAAGACCAAGCGTCGCGGTCGGACGGTCGGCAAACGCGCCGATTATAAGAAGGCAATCGTCAAGCTCGCCGAGGGTGAGACGATCGAGTTCTTCAACGCGTAAATTTTTGAAGAAGGAGGTTAAACGACATTGGGCATTAAATCATTCAAGCCGTACACTCCCGGGCGGCGGTTCATGACGGTCTCGGCGTTCGAAGAGATCACGACCGATAAGCCCTATAAGCCCTTGCTGGCGCCGCTCAAAAAGCACGGCGGTCGCAATCAGCAGGGTCGACTGACGGTGCGGCATCAGGGCGGCGGTCACAAGCGCCGTTATCGCATCATCGACTTCAAACGCAATAAGGACGGCATCCCCGCAAAGGTCGCCACGATCGAGTACGATCCCAACCGCTCCGCGCGGATTGCGTTGCTGGAATATGAGGACGGCGAGAAACGTTACATCATCGCACCGAACGGGCTCAAGGTCGGCGACAAGATCGAGTCGGGCGCGGAAGCCGACATCAAGACGGGCAATGCGTTGCCGCTCAAAAACATCCCCGTCGGCACTCTGATTCATAACATCGAGATGAAGATCGGCAAGGGCGGTCAGTTGGTTCGCAGCGCGGGCGCGGCGGCTCAGCTGATGGCGAAGGAAGGCAATTATGCGCTGATCCGCATGCCTTCGGGCGAAATTCGTAAAATCCACATCAACTGCCGCGCAACGGTCGGTCAAGTGGGCAATCTCGATCACGAGAACATTTCGATCGGTAAAGCGGGTCGCTCGAGATGGTTGGGCATTCGTCCTGCCAACCGCGGCGTGTCGATGAACCCTGTCGACCATCCGCATGGCGGCGGCGAGGGTCGCAGCCCTGTCGGTCGCAAGCATCCGGTTACGAAGTGGGGCAAGTGCGCGATGGGCGCAAAGACGCGGCGTAAGAAGGCGTCGGATAAGCTTATCGTTCGTCGTCGCAAGTAATTTTGCCCGAGGGAACAACGGGGGCGATGAGAAAAAATTTTTTCAACCCG
>CAMKFB010000103.1 GCA_946411735.1 uncultured Selenomonadales bacterium | reverse complement strand
CGTCGCCCGCGCCCGCCTGCACCGTGACGGACGCACCGCTGTTTTCAATGTAATCATCGCCGCTGCCGGCATTGATCGTGACATTTATGCCCGCGTTGATGATCGTATCGGCATTCGTCGTCCCGACGATCAGTGTGTCGTCGACGGAATTGGAGATCGTTGCGACTTCAGGTGCAATCGTGACGGGCGAGGCGGGCGCCGCCGAACCATCGGGCATGAGACTGTCGCCTGCCGTCTTATCCGCGACAAGAATTTTGTAGACGTTGTCGCCGGAGGAGAGCGCCGCCGTGTTGACCGTTTTATCAGCCGCGCCTTTGAGCGTCATGCTGCTCGTTCCGTCAGTCAGAATTACGTCAGTGCCGACCGTTCGTTTTGTGAGTGCGCCGGCGCCTTTGACGGTATCGCTCGAGTGATAACCCTCGACGATATCATTGCCGCCGCCGAAGATGATCACGTTATTACCGGCGTCCGCGCCGAGACGGAGCGTGTCATTGCCCTTGCCGGTGACGATGGTGTTGTCATAGCCGCCCACCAAAGTGATCAGATTGCGTCCGGAGCCGGCGTTGATGAAGCCGTTGTTGCCGCTGGTGTAGATTACATCCGAGCCCGTACCCGCCTCGAGTGTATTTTGGATATTGTAGTTGGTGTCGTAGTAGTGGTGAGTAAAGACAGTGTTTCTGCCGTCGCCGACGGAGATCACATTATAATTGCCATCGCCTTCGATAAGAACAAAATCATTGCCGCCGCCCGCATAAATTTCGCCTTCAATCATGTAACTGTTAACGGTGATGAAATTATCGCCCGCGCCCGCGTTGATCGAGGTACTATACCAGTCACTATCACCGCCGCCGGTGATGATGGAATCATTGCCCGCGCCTGCGCTTATCGTCGAGAGCTCGACATTGCTGTTGTTGATGTAATTATTGCCTTCGCCCGCATTGATGTTGTGATAATTTCTTGCGTCGGTAGCTTCCTCGGCTTTATCGGCAACGTTGATTGTGTCGTCGTCACTGCCCGAATAGATTGTGGTATTGCCGCCATAGAGGATCACGATATCGTTTTTGCCGTCGCCGACATCAATGTGCCCGCTCTTGACTGTGATCACATCATTGCCGTCACCCGCAAAAACTGTTTCACGTCCGTTTTCGCTGACTAAAGTATTGTTGCCGCTGCCGATCGATGCCTTATTGCCTCCGCCCGTTATTATCACATAATCGTTGCCGCTGCCCGCAATAATATCATCGCTCCCACCGTAGAGGCTCACGAAATTATCTCCCGCGCCGACATTTATTGTCGAGTTGTCGACATCGGAGATGACAGAATCATTGCCACTTCCGACGGAGACCACATTATATTCGCCGCCGCCTTCGATAGACACAAAATCATTGCCGCCACCCGAATAAATTTGACCGTAAGTCATGTAGCTGTTGACGGTGATGAGATTATCGCCCGCGCCCGCATTGATCGAAGTTCTGTTCTCCCAAAAACGATCGTTTTGTCCGCCGCCGGTGATAATGGAATCATTGCCCGCGCCCGCGCTTATCGTCGAGCGCTCAACATTGCTGTTGTCGATGTAATTGTTGCCTTCGCCCATGTCGATGTGGTTGTAATATCGTTTTTCTTCGGTCTCGTCGCGCTCGCCGACTTGAACCGTATCATCACCGGCGTCCGCGTAGATCGATTGATCCCCGCTTGCTGAACCGTCGACAGAAACGGAATTATCGCCCGCGCCCGCATCAATATAAACCCGGTCTCCGCTGTTGAAAATGTAGTCGTTGTCGTCGCCGCCCTCAAGCGTGACATAAGCCTTGGTATTCGTGATGTAGTTGTCATCGAGCCAACCATAGATTCTGGTGTTGCTCGCCGAATTGAAAATCCGATCTCTGCCGCCGCCCGAGTTGATGTCGGTGTTCTCGCCGCTGTTCGTTATGCTGTCCATTCCGTTCCCTCCGTCAATAACAGAATTGCTGCCGGCATTTTCGATCGTGTCGTCGCCGTCGTCGCCGTTAATAACGACATTCGATGCATCGTTGAGAATGTAATCGTTATCCTCGCCGCCGTTAATCATCACGCGCGCGCCGTGGTTTTCGATGTGATCGTTGCCCGCACCCGCGTTGATGGTAACATTACTGCCGTAATTGATGATGGTGTCGTTGCCGGTAAATCCGTAGAGCATGATGTTGCTGAGCGTGTTTTCGATCATATCATTGGTATTCGTGCCGCGAACCGCATTGCCGTCGTCCCAAAAGCTCGGCATCAGAACCAAGCCCGCGCCGAAAGGAGTAAATCCGCCTTCGGTGTCGGACGGCGACAGATCAATTTCTTCCGGCTCGATCTTATTGATGTTGAGCCTCAAATCTTTGGCGTCCTTGACGATAATGCCGCCCTTGCCGACTTGAATGATAACGTCGTTGCCGCTGACTTGAGTCGAATAATTCCCCGTGATTTTGAAAAGAGCGTCCGTTCCGTAGCCGTAAACGGCATCGGTGCCGTCGCCGGCAGTGTATTCGATTACGGATTTTGTCGCGCCGTTCAAATCGATAAGATCATTGCCTGCGCCGCCGTTGACAGTGTTTGCGTTGCCTTTGACAAAGAAAACCTCTCGACCGTCCGCGCCGTTGAGTTTATTTTTATTGCCGAGGATCAAAAAGCGATCATTGTCGGCGCCGCCGTCAATCGTATTGCTGTGGTAAACGGTATAGAGATAATCCTCGCCGTTGCCGCCGAAGACGGAGTTATAAATCGCGCCCTCATAGAGGCTGATGGAATCGTTGCCGTGCCCGCCGTAAATCGTGACGTTCGGAAACATGTTATAAATTCGATCGTCGCCGTCCTGCGCGTAAAGGCTGGAATTTCCTCTGTCGATCTCGATTGTGTCGGACACATCCGAAGTCTCGAAAGCGGCTCTCTTTGCCGCCTCGCGTATCCACTCCATATAATTTTTTTCGTTCGCGGTATACTCGAAGGCGGAGTAATTTTTATCGGTAAAGAACGCGGCAGTTTGCTCGTCAAGCCATTTCATGCCGTAAGTGACGAAACTCGTGATGTTGAAGACCGCGTCATCGAGTCCCTTCAGATAGGTCGAGAAAGTTTCGTGGAGTCCGCTGACGAGCGCGTCGAGAAGTGCCTCGTTTCGAGCAAAATCTTCGGGCAAGCCGTCCGCTCGATAGTAGTCCGCGCGGATGCCCATTTGAGCTATGCCTTCGATCAATCCGGTGAGTGCCGATATGCCGAGAGACGCCAAGCCGAAAGGCGCTGTAAATTTTTCTGTGTCCTTGCCCATCTCCTTGAACGCGGACGTGATCGAGGTGATGCCCAATTTGAACGCCGCTTTGTTGAGAGCCGCCTGTTCTTCCGGTTCGATGCCGTCGAGCGTCGACATAACACTGATCCCGTACGACATTGCTCCCGTTGCAATGGACATAAAAATTCCCTTGTCGCCGTCCTTCTTCAAAAAGGCTTCCGAAATCTTGAATGTCTCATTGACTGCCTTAACCATTTTTGTGTTGAAGTCGAGTGCAGTCGTTTCGCTGTCGGCAAGATCATCAAAAAGATCCAGCACCAAGTCAACGAATTTAACTGTCGAGGAGAAAATTGCCGCCTCTTCTTTCAGATGGAGCAAGGCGTTTTTGCCGAACTTCTGTTTGTAGAGCGCGCCGACGAAGTTGAAGATCGGAGCCGCCGTGGACGACAAAATTTCCGTCGTGGTTTTGGCGTTCTCAAGAACGGTAACGAAAGCCGAAAGAATTGGCGTCTTGGCTGCGTTGCTTATCATGCGCAAATGCGGAAGGCTGCTCTTTCGAACAGCGTCTTTTTCTTCGGCTGTAAAAGTTTCTTCTACAGTTTCTCCTATAGCTCCGCCTCCGCCTCCGCCGCCACCGCTGCCGCTGTACACGTCTGCCATGCTAATCCTCCCTTTCCACTCGATAAAATTTCTCTTATTCTAGCACCCGAGAATTAGATCATGGTTAAAACTTTATTAAAAAATCCCCCGAAGGGGATCAAAAATTTTTTCGGTTCCGCGCGGATCAGTAACCGAAGGTGGCGACCGCGTCGCGCATATTTTTTCTGATCTCGACGCCGAAGGGACAACGAGTTTCGCAAACGCCGCATTGCATGCACTCGCCCGCGTGATGATCGAGCGCCGCGTAATGTTCCCGAACCGTCTCCGGCACGGATTTTTGCGCCTTCGTCAGATTCAAAAACTTCGTGACGTAAGCGATGTCGATCTTCTTCGGGCAAGGCGCGCAATGACTGCAATACATGCAATGCCCGCTCCAACTGATTTTCGGGAAGGACACAAACGCCGTCGCAAAATCTTTTTCCTCGTCCGACGCCGTTTCGTATTCGAGCGACTGTTTCAGTTGAACGACGGAGTGAGCGCCCGCCAATACGACGGCGACCGCCGGTCGACTCAGCGCGTAGTGAATGCACTGATTGACGGTCAAAGCCGCGCCCGCCGGCGACAGTTTTGCGTCGAGCAGATCGCCGCCGCCGAAGCATTTCATCACGGTGATCCCGACGCCGAGCCGCTGACACGTCTCATATAATTTCTGACGGTCGGGATCCATATTGACGAGCCGGTGCGCGTAATTCTCCGGCGCCCACAATTGCTCCACATCCTCCGAAGGCGGCAGCAGATCGTAGCACGGATTGACGCTGAACATCAGCACCTCGATCGCGCCGCTCTCGACCGCCGCCAACGCCGCTTGCGGATTGTGGCTGCTCATGCCGATGTGCTTGATCCGCCCCTCGGCTTTCAATTGACGCGCGAACTCGAGCGTGCCGCCCTTGACGATCCGCTCCCAATCCTTGAGGTCGTCGCAATAATGGATCGTGCCGATTTCGATGTGATCAGTCTTGAGCAGTCGGAGCATCTCTTCAAAGCCCGCGCGGACTTCGTCGATCTTACGCGTGCGTTTGTATTGCCCGTCGACCCAAACCGAGCCGATGTGCGATTGAACGATGAATTTGTCGCGCCGCCCCTCGAGTGCGTTGCCGACGGCGGCTCTTATCTTCGGATTCGACGCGTAGAGATCGAAATAATTTATGCCGTTGGCTTCGGCGAAATCGAACAGCTTTTGAGCCATCGAAAAATTTTCTTCCGAAAAGCCCTCGCAACCCATGCCGATCTCGCTGACCTTTAGCCCGGTGTTGCCGAGCGTCCTGTAATTCATAACTGTTTTCACTCCAATAATTTTTGTCGATAAAAAAGCCCCCGTCAAAGGGGCTGAAATTTTTCTATGTCGATTGATTGTCGATCAGAAGAAGAAGCTGACGCGACCGAAGAGCACATCGACGTCGCGATTGCCGCGCTCGAGACTCTCACCGGTGAAGTAATTGATCTGCGTCAAAGTATTTTTGAGCGGCGCCCACTGCAGATACAAGTCAACGCCCTTGGCATTGCTCATAGCCGTGTCGTAAGTCGGGACGAGCGCCGCGTTTTGTCCGAGCCGACGGTAGAACGCGCCCGCGCCCCAAGAACCTTTCGAGCGATCCGCGCCCTTGTAGCTCAAG
>CAMKFB010000102.1 GCA_946411735.1 uncultured Selenomonadales bacterium | reverse complement strand
TATATAACCGCGCCTTCGTCAGCTCGATGTACCAATCGCAATACTCGCTCCAGAGAAACTCGTAAATCAGCCGCGCCGCCTCGCCCAATTCGTAGCGGTCGAGATTGGACGTCACCGCGCGATGCGTCTGCTCAAATCTCGACATAATCCACCGATCCGCCAAAGTGTAATCTTCCTCCGACGGTCGGAACGAGCGATCGAAACCGTCAAGATTCATCAGCAGATAGCGCGACGCGTTCCAAATTTTGTTGGCGAAGTTCCGCGCGGATTCGACGCGCTCCCAATAAAAGCGCATGTCATTGCCCGGCGTATTGCCCGTGATGAGCATAAAACGAAGCGTGTCGGCGCCGTACTTGTCAATGACCTCGACGGGATCGATGCCGTTGCCGAGCGATTTGCTCATCTTGCGCCCCTGCGAATCTCTGACCAGCCCGTGAATGAATACATGGCGGAAGGGCACGTCGCCGGCGAATTTCAAGCCCATCATCACCATCCGCGCCACCCAGAAAAAGATGATGTCGTAGCCGGTGACCAGCACGCTCGTCGGATAAAATTTTTCGAGCGTCGGCGTCTTTTCGTTCCAACCCATCGTCGAGAACGGCCACAGCGCCGAACTGAACCACGTATCGAGCACGTCCTCGTCCTGATGAATGTTTCGACCGTGACAGTGCGGACATTGGTCGAGGTCGACGCGCGAGACCGACATCTGCCCGCAATCGTCGCAATACCACGCCGGAATCCGATGCCCCCACCACAGCTGCCGGCTGATGCACCAATCGCGAATGTTCTCGAGCCAGTTCTCGTAGATTTTCGAGAAGCGCTCCGGCACAAACTTCAACCGCCCGTCGCGCACGCACTCAATCGCGGGCTTGGCAAGCGACTCCATTTTGACAAACCACTGCATTGAGATCAGCGGCTCGATCGTCGTATTGCAACGGGAGCAATGCCCGACCGCGTGCTCGTGATCCTCCGTCGAGACCAGCGCGCCGAGCGCCTTCAAATCCTCGACGATCACTCGACGACACTCGTAACGGTCGAGCCCCGAATATTTTCCGAGCCCCGCGCTCATCGTGCCGTCGTTTTCGATCACCTTGACCTGCTCGAGATTATGGCGCAAGCCCATCTCATAATCGTTGGGATCGTGGGCAGGCGTGACCTTGACGGCGCCGGTGCCGAACTCCCGATCGACGTATTCATCGGCGAAAAGTTTGATCTTGCGACCGACCAGCGGCAGGATCAGCGTCTTGCCGATCAAATTTTTATATCGATCATCGTCGGGGTGGACGGCGACTCCCGTATCGCCAAGCATCGTCTCGGGACGAGTCGTCGCAACCTCGACGTAGCCGCTGCCGTCCTCGAAAGGATAACGAAGGTGCCACAAATGCCCCGCCTCGGTGACGTGCTCGACCTCGATGTCCGACAGCGCCGTATTGCAATGAGGACACCAATTGGTGATCCGCGTGCCGCGATAGATCAGCCCCTCCTCGTAAAGCGAAGCAAACACTTCGCGCACGGCTTTCGAGCAGCCTTCGTCCATCGTAAAGCGTTCGCGCGCCCAATCGCATGACGAGCCGAGCGTCTTCAATTGATATAAGATGCGACTGCCGTATTCCTGTTTCCACTGCCAGACGCGCTCCAAAAATTTTTCGCGCCCGAGCTCATATCGATTGGTTCCCTCCGCGCGGAGTGTTTTTTCGACGCGCGCCTGCGTCGCAATCCCCGCGTGATCACAGCCCGGCATCCACAACGTTGCGTCGCCGCGCATGCGATGATAGCGAATCAAAATATCCTGCAGCGTGTTGTCGAGCGCATGCCCCATATGCAATTGCCCCGTCACATTCGGCGGCGGAATCACGATGCTGTAGGCGGGCGCCGACGAGTGCTCATCCGCGCGGAAATAATCATGCGCCTCCCAAAAATCGTAGACCTTCTTCTCGAATGACTGCGGCTCGTAAGTCTTCGACATCTCTTCGCTCAAAATTTCAACCTCCCAAAAATGTTTTCGATGTTAAATTCTATCCGTCAAACGAAAATTTTTCAAGCACATGGCATCTACAAAGCAACCGCCTCCGTATCGTAATAGGTCTTTTGAAATACAAGGTTAAAAAACCACGCCCGAAATTCTTTCTTCGACCAATCGTCGACCTTGCGCGAATTGAACGCATCATAAAGCGCGTCCAAATTCATGAGCAAACTCAAAACGATCTGATCGCTCTCAATTCGCGCGTTTTGCTCATCCGAATATTTTTTGGCATTCAAATATCGTCGGTCGCGCGCAACTTTGTCGATCGCCTCCCGAGTTTCATCAGCCAATTTTGTAAGCGTCGTCTCGTCGAATTGCTTGCTCCACTCCCGACGGAACATCTCTAAAATGTCGCTCAAACTCATAAGCTCCGGCGCGTTGAACCGATCGCGCTCCGCTTGAATCGACAGCGCCGATTGCTCAACATCGCCGCTCGCGATCGCCAACGCCCGACTCCGTTGATATTCTGCCACTCGATAGCTTTTCAAATCAACGCACCTCTTTATTTCCTCCGCCGCCCGAATTTCCTCCGCATCGCGCGGCAGTTTCGCCTTCAGTCGATCGAGCATCATCGCCAACTTCGCAAATTCGCTCCCGCCGTCGCACTCCGCCACGCACGATAAAAAATTATACGCCTTCAAAAAATTTTTCAGCCCCGCGCGGAATTTTTTTTGTTCATCGTCGCCGAGCGCCTTGAATTTCTCAACAATCCCGTCGATTATCGAAAGCGTTTTCGACCAATCCTGCGCAAACTCCGCCGCCGCGATCTCGTCAAGCTCCTCCGTCGAAAATATTTTCATCGACTTCAGCCGCTCGACCGTCTCATTCAGTTTTGCCGCGTCCGTCAGCCCCGACATCAGCGCCGTTTGATAATACCGCTCGAACGCCTTCAATATTTCCTCCGTCGTGTTGACGAAATCCAGCACGAATACCTCGCGCTTATCCGCCCGACAACGGTTGAGCCGCGACAACGTCTGCACCGCCTGCACGCCGCTCAGCGGCTTATCGACATACATCGTCTGCAACAGCGGCTCGTCATAGCCCGTTTGAAATTTATCCGCCACGATCAACAATCGATACGGCTCCTCTTGAAATTTCTTTTCGATGTTCGAGAAACCGTTCAAACTTTTCTCGTCATGCTCCACCCCGTCGATCATCGTCTTGCCGGTGAACGACACTATCGCTCGATACGGGCTGTTGCGCTCGACCAATAATTTTCCGATCGTCCGATGATAATTCACCGCCTGATTGATCCCGTCGGTCACCACCATCGCCCGCGCCTGCCCTCCGATTTGCGATTGCACATTCCCGATGAAGTGATCGACCATCACGCGCGCCTTCTGCTCGATTGTCGTCGGCTGCTCATTCAGCCACGCCCGCAATACTCGCACCGCGCGGTTCTTATGAAACAGCGGGTCGCCTTCGATCGTCTTGACGATGTTGAAATAACTCCGGTACGTCGTATAATTCCTCAGCACGTCGAGTATAAAACCTTCTTCGATCGCCTGGCGCATCGTGTAAACGTCATGCGCCCTCGAATGAATCACGCCGTCCGCGTCGTCCGTTTTGCAACCGAACAGCTCAAGCGTTTTCGCCTTCGGCGTTGCCGTAAACGCAATGTAGCTCACGTTCGACGCCAACCGACTGCCTTTGATCTCAAAATTGATTTTGTCCTCAACGTCGGCATCCTTGTCGGCGATATTTCCGCTCATCACTTGGTTCATCTTCATCGAAAATTTTCCGCCCTGGCTCGAATGCGCCTCGTCAATAATAATCGCGAACGTCCGATCCTTATAGCGATCGTCAATCTTCTTGATCAGATGAGGGAATTTTTGAATGGTAGTCGTGATTATGTCCTTCCGATCGTCGAGCAGATTGTTCAGCGCGTCCGTGTTTTGCGCGTGATCAATCGTCGTGCGCAGATGTGTAAAACTCCCAATCGTGTTCGTTAGCTGATTGTCAAGATTGATCCGATCGGTCACCACTATAACGCTGTCAAAAATTTTTTTGCCTCCGATTTTCAACTCCGCCAGCCGCTTCGACAGCCACGCGATCGAATTGGATTTGCCGCTGCCGGCGCTGTGCTGAACGAGATATCGCTTGCCGACGCCGTCTCGACTTATCAGCCCGACAATGTTTTCAACCGCGCGAATTTGATGCCAACGCGGGAAAATTTGTCTGTCGTCGACTACCTGAACGTAATTTTCGAGCAGGTTGGCGAGCATATCCTTCGTCAAAATTTCTTCCCAAAGATACGCCGTCTTCGCTCCGCGCGGATTGATCGGATTGCCCGCCCCGCCTCCGTTGCCCTTGTTGAACGGATAAAATTTCTCCGTCTCAAGGTTGGTGCACATCTCGATCTCGTCGTCGCTCACCGCAAAATGCACCAACGCCCGATGCGGCTGAAAAATTTTCCCCGCCCGAGCCCGCGTCCTCATATATTGATTGACGGCATCTCTGACGGTCGACCCGCTGAAGGAGTGCTTGAGCTCGGCGGTGATCAACGGCAGCCCGTTCAAAAAGATCACCAGATCGATCGATTGATATGGATTTGCCTCCGAGCAATGCACTTGGCGGGCGACAGCGAAAATATTTTTGGCATGAAGTTTTGCGGCTTTGATGTTGCCCTCGGTTGCGCGCGGCTGATAAATTTCGATTGTTTTTCCGTTGAAGGGGAGTCCGCCGCGAATGAGCCGCACGATCCCGATGGTCGACAGCGCCTTATCAATTGCGTCGAGAAAATTTTTTTGGTCGAGCGACTTTGCGATATCCGGTTGCGTGTCGTTGAGGAATCGGAGGAGGCGGCGCGGATCGAAGGCGTAATGCTTATCGAAGTCGGAATTGGAAGCGCGCTCGAAATGATTGACGTCGGCGAGATGCTCGGCGATGATTGATTCAAAATCGCGTTCGGTTAAACTCACAAAGGATCAGCCTCCCGTGGCGATGCTCGGCGTTTTGCCGGTGACGGCTTCGGAGATGGTAGCGCGTTGGAGTTCGCGGAGCAAAAAAATTTGACGTTGGCAGTTGTCGATGAGGCGGTCGACGGCGCGGCATTTGCGGTCAAGGAAGGCGGCGACGGCGCGCTGCTCCTCCAACGGCGGCAACGGAACCTTAAAATTTTTCAACGAACGCCCCGACAATTCAAGGAATGTCGAACCGTTCCCCATCGCTATTAAAGATTTTTTTGAAGCATAGAAGACGTAATAATAATATTTAGCGCATACATCACGGGTAGCAATCAATGAATGACAGCCTTGACTGGTGCATAACGGAACGCCGGCTAAGGCGACGGTGCCGATCGGTGCGCGCGTCGATAAAATGATGCTGTCGGCGGGAACTATTTTTGTGCTACAAGACGAGTAGGCTCTTTCAGAGATTTTTATCCGAGAATCGGTGATGTAAATCTGTTCGGAGTTATAATCGGCGGGAGTGACCCAGACGATTTCGCCCGGCTCCATGATCTTCGGCGTCGAGCCGCCGACCACATCGAAAATGT
>CAMKFB010000101.1 GCA_946411735.1 uncultured Selenomonadales bacterium | reverse complement strand
CAATGGATAATTGCTAAATCATTATAGCAATCCTCCGGCGGTTTGTAAAGGAGGAATTATCCTATGTTGAAAATCTGGTACAAGGGTTATCTGGTGATGACGACGGAACAGCTGGCGACGATCCTCGGCACCACCCCGAAGAACATTCAGATGAACTACACGCGGAACATCGACTACTTTGAGGAGGGTAAGCACTACTTCAAAGTGACGGGCGAAGCGCTCAAAGAGTTGCGTGCGTTGATAAACGGCGCGGCGACGGGCTCGAAGAGGCAAACTACTGAGAGTGGGTTGGCTGTTCGGCTGATGGAGGAGCCGGATGCGGCGGATGTGTGGGTTCCCGAACCGTCGATTCATAAATTTGCGTCGCACCTGATGTTGTGGACGCGGCGCGGAGTGGCGCGGCACGCGAAATTATTGACGACGGAGCAGGCGTGGCACATCTATGAGCAGATGGAGGACGTGTATTTCGCGGTAGTGGACGAAGCACAGCCCCGTTTGAAGTCGGCGGCGAAAACGGAGGAGCTGCCCCGCGCGAAGTCAAAGTACTGGCGCGGGCAACGGGTGTGGACGGTGCAAGACGTGTTGGAGATGTACCCGATGCTGACGAAGGATCACATCAAATACGCGGCGGAGAATGTGCTGACGCGCGAAGACACGTACGTATTGCGCGGCGCGGAGCTTCGTCAGTACAAATGCGAGAACGGCATGATGAAGTGCAAAGCGTTGCGACTGGTGACGGAGCGCGGGCTGACGAAATTGGCGGCGTATTACAACGTGGAGGCGGCGCCGTCGGAGGCGCCGGCAGTGACGAATTTTGCGGAGAAGATAAACACGGCAATCCGAGCAATGGAAGCGGTGACGAATGTGTTGCGTTCGTTGACCGCGTAATTTTATATTAGGGGCTCCCTGCGGGGAGCTTTTTTGATGGAGGGATTTATGATGGACAACGCGACATTGTTGGAGCGAGTGCAAGAGTTTTTCGGGCGGAAGAAATCGGCGCGGGAGCAGGAGCTTGAGTCGGAGTTGGATCGATTGAAATTGGAGATGGAGCGATTGAAGGGCGAGATCAAAACGGCGGATGAGATATACGCGCTGATAGCGGACAATGTCAATTCTGGAGCGAGTTCGGTGAAGGCGAGCGAGGAGAGCGAGAGCCGAACGGCGGTGGCGGAGGTAGTGAGATTAGCGAATGGGAGGTCGTAAAATGAACGGGACGATGGAAGGCGCGAGGTACGAGAACTTGTTGGCGGGCGCGGAGTATTTGACGCGGAACGTGAGGATTTCGAGCGAAACGACGATAGAGCGCGGAGCGTTGCTGGCGGGCACGTTCGATGGGACAGGCACGACGGTGCACTTGGCGACGGCGGCAGACACGGTAGGGAAGGAGCTGTTTATAGCGGCGACGGACAGCGCGTCGATGGAAGTGATCACGGCGTACGAGAGCGGGCGATTCAATCGGTCGGCGGTGAAGAGCGCGGTGCCGCTGTCGGGCTTTGAGTTGGAGATGAGGCGTCAGGGGATAAGATTGACGGAGGTGTGGTAAGTGATAAACGTGAATGACACAATCAGTTTGATCCAAGCGGCGGAGCAAATAAAAGCGCCGGCGACGTACTTGACGGATATGTTTTTCCCGACGGTGGAGATAAGTTTGCAGCCGACAGTAGTGATGGAGTATCGCAAGCGTGGCTATGAGCGATTGGCGCCGTATGTGGTAGAGGGCTCGAAGGGCGTGAATGTATCGCGCGTGGGCTCGACGATGCGGGTGTACAGTCCGCCGTTAATGGCGCCTCGTCGAGTGTTGACGCAAGCGGATGTAACGCGGCGAGCGTTCGGAGAGATGCCGATGTTCTCGACGGTAAGCGCCTCGGAGCGTCAAGCGAAGTTGCAAGCGGATGATCTTTATGACCTGATCACGATGACGGTGAATCGGAAGAATCAAATGGCGGCGGAGTTGCTGACGACGGGTCGGATCACGATCGGGGGCTACGCGGACGACGGAGTGTATCAAAGGCTGGACGAGGTGACTTACGATTGGGACGGAGAGATGACGTCTTCGATCGGGACTTCGTGGACGTCTGCGAGCGCGAAAATTTTCGATGACCTGCAGATGATGTCGGAGAAAATCCAAGAAGAGGCGGGCGTGGTGCCGACGTTGTTGGTAGTGGGCAAGAACGTGCCGAAGTACTTGCGGTCGAACAAGTCGATCTTAGACTGGCTGATGATGCCGAATCGGCAGAATGCGGCGGTGATGAGTTTCCAACCGCGGTACGTGAGCCCGAATGTGATGTATGTGGGCAAGATCGAGGCGCTGAACTTGGAAGTGGTGTGCTACAACGAGACGTACACGGATGACGACGGGCAATTGCAACCGTATGTGGGCGCGGATGATGTGATCCTCGGAGTGCCCGGGCGCGGGAAATGCCTGCACGCGGCGGTGACGTTGCTGGACGAGAGCGGAGGATTTAACAGTTATGCGGCGACGTATGTGCCGCGGTATACGACATCGCTGGAGAGCAATCAGAGTGTGCTGACGTTGTGGTCGCGCTTCATCTTGGCGCCGTATTTCGTTAGCGACTTTGTGCATGCGAGGGTAGCGCAATGAAATTGAAGGACTGCTTCCGAGTGGACATCGAAAGGTTGTTCTTCAACTTTGACGAGTTGACGAAATTGCATTGGCTGAACGGGGTGCTGCTGGCGGGATCGGAGCGGCGTTGGACGGGTCGGCTGACGGATCGGCAATCGGAGGACTACGATGCGATCCACGGCGAGCAGGTGACGGTGATGTTTCGTAGCGACGATTTTTTGAGGAAAGCGCCACGGCTGCCGAAGGAGAAGGAGCGCGTGCTGTACGACGGATCTTGGTACGACGTGCAGCGCGCGAGCGAAGAATACGGAGTCTGCCGATTGGAGTTGGCGAGTCAAAGGGGGCGGTATGCGTGATACGAATGTGGATAGCGGACACGATACACGGGCGCGCGCGAACGGATATGAAGTTTTCGCTGGGACGAAATGTGCGGCTAAAGTCGCAACGAGCGGTGAAGGCGGTAGGGCGGCAAGTGCCTGCGCTCATCCGTCGCGAAGTGCGTCGGCGCTACACGTACAAAGAAGCGCTGCCGATCCGCGTGAGTTACGGGGATTTGATAAGTTCGGTAGTGGTGCGCGGTTGGCGGCAGACGATCAAGCATTTCAAGGTGCGCGGAGGCTACAGCGAGCGCCGCGGACAAAAGGGTAAGAAATTGTACGCGGAGATTGTCAAAGGAGAGGGCGGCATCATAAAAAGAGGATTTATGGGGGATTTTGCGGACACATATTTCAAGAGACTGACCAAGGAGCGCTATCCGATCAAAGCGCTATACGGTCCGAGCACGGCGGAAATGGCAGGGCACGAGCCGGAACCTGCGACGACAATCAGCCGTCGCATAGAGGAATGTGTGATGGAGCGAATGGCGGCGATAACATTATGAGCGCATTGGATTTGGTTCGTGCGTTGTCCGCGGAGGTGCGCGCGGCGCTCGAGCACTACACACTCGAAGCCGATCGGCATCCGCCCAAGCCGATTACCGTCTACGAGCAGTTCGTTCCGAAGGCGCATATGACCGATCCGAGCGGGGAATATCACCCGCTGGTGTTGGTGGCGTGTCGGGAGCTGATAGACGACGAGGACAACACTTACGCGGAGGCGGGCTTGACGTTCGCGGTGTACGGCGAGACATCGGTCGAAGGCAACGCGCCGTGGATTGACCTTCTAAACATCATGGAGACGGTGCGATTACGGCTGCTGGAGCGGCAAGTGATAGGAGGTCGGTTCCGATTGGTGAAGCCGATGGAGGCGACGTATGCGGAGGTGCAGCCGGCGCCTTTTTTTATTGGGGAGATGACGGCGCGATACGTGATGTATCAAGCGGTGGAAAGGGGCAGTAGCAGATGAGTTACAAGCATGGGATTTACGTGACGGAAGAGGGAACGGATTTACTGACGATGACGCGGCAGGGGTCGGGCGTGACGGTGGCGCTGGGAACGGCGCCGAAGGAATGCGCGGAGCCTGTGTTGTGCTACACGTACAACGAGGCGGCGGAGAAATTGGGCTACACGACGGACACGGAGGTATTCACGTTGTGCGAGGCGATGGAGGTGCTCTACGGGCAGTACAATGTGACGCCTGTGGTATTCATCAACGCGTACAAAGCGGGGGCGAACAGCGACACGACGATCGCGGCGATTCAAGGAAGTGTGGACACGTCGACTGGCGTGGCGACGGGGCTTGAGTTGATAGGCGAGATATACCCGCGATTTGGCTTGACGGTGGGGCAAATCATAGCGCCTGGTTGGAGCCAAAACCCTGCGGTGGGCGCGAAAATGGCGACGAAGGCGGAGAATATCAACGGGCACTTCAGCGCGACGGCGATAATAGATTTGGATCCGACATTGGCGCCTGTGTTGACGCCGTTGAAGGCGGCGAAGGAAACGTACACGAGTCCGCAAGCGGTGGTGTGCTGGCCGATGGTGAGCTACGGCGGTCGGAAGCAGCACTTGTCGACGCACGTGGCGGGCTTATTGTGCAAGCTGTCGGCGGCGGACGGGGACATTCCGTATCGGAGCCCGTCGAATCAGACGATCTACATAGACGGGATGATCAAGGCGGACGGTTCGAGTTGCTACTTCGGGCAGACGTTTGCAAACGAGCTCAACGGGCAAGGAATCGTGACGGTGTTGCGGCAGGACGGCTGGCGCTTGTGGGGCAATCGGACGGCGGCATTCCCGTCGAGCAGCGACCCCAAGGAAACTTGGATACCGATCCGTCGGATGTTCGATTACATCAAAGCGACGCTGGTGTTGAATTTCCGCTCGAAGATAGACGAGCCGATCATGCGACGGAACATTGATAGCGTAGTGAACAGCGTGAATGTGTACCTGAACGGATTGGTATCGAAGGGCGCGATCCTCGGGGGCAGAGTGGTCTTCGCGCCCGAGGATAACACCGAGGCGGACATTATGGACGGTCGACTGAATTTCCGTTGCTTTATGACTCCGCCCACGCCCGCGCGCGAAATCAACTTCACGCTGCAGTACGACAGGAGCTATTTGACGACGGTATTGGAGGGCTAAGAGATGGCGGTATTATTGCAAGGGATAGGGCTGATCAACTTCGAGGTGTATCGAGCGGGGACGTCGCGAATGCTGGGGCTGGCGAACATCGAGTTGACGACGGCGGAGCAAGAGACGATCGACATGAAGGGGAACGGGATCGCGGGGACGAGAGCGATGCCTGTGCGAGCGAATTTCGGGTCGATGGAGCTGAAATTGGTGTGGCGGACGCCGATGCCTGACAGCGCGCAGATATTCGGTCACGAGCGCGTGGATTTGTCGCTGTACGGAGATATAGAGCATACGGATGTGGCGGGGCTGAATGCGCTGCATGACATATCGCATCGATTTGAGATAGGTTGCGTGCCGAAGACGTGGAATTTCGGCAAGTGGGAGCCGAGCTCTACGGTGGACAGCGAGCAAACGTTTGAGGTGCTGACGTTGAGCTATTACATAGAAGGCGTGGAGCAATTTGTGTTTGACGGGCTGAATTATGTATATCGAGTGCACGGCG
>CAMKFB010000100.1 GCA_946411735.1 uncultured Selenomonadales bacterium | reverse complement strand
CTGCCGTTGCCGCCGTGTAATTGATTGTCTTGTTGTCGCTCGAAAGCGCATAGCCTGCCTTGTTCGACGCAGATTTATACGTCGTGACGCCCTTGCTGACTGCCGTGAAGTGCGCCGCCACAAACTCGTATTTGTCAACGTCGTCGCCGAGTTGCAACGTATAATTGTTGCCGGTCGTGTTGGTGAGAGTGACCGTCTTCTGTTGGAGCGCGTCTTTTTTGACGATGACTTTATCATTCTCGATCGTGATCGCGTCGTCGGTCGACACAATTCCCGTCAAGGTGAACAGATCGGTCTCCTCCACCGCCGCCGTGTACTTAATCGCGCCGTCGACAAGCGTATAGCCCTCGGTGTTCGACTTCGATTTATACGTCGTGTTGCCCTTGTCGACCGCCGTGAAGTGCGCCGCCGTTTCGGTCGGAGCATAAACGTCCGTCGCAAGCGCCAAGGTATAACCTTCGCCGCTGATGGTGACGTTGGCATTGTTGAGGTTCGCCGCCGTGATGGTGACGGTGTTGCCCGAGACCGTGATGCCGTCGGTGCTCGAAACGCCGCTCAACGTGAAGAGATCGCTTGGCGTCGTCGTTGCCGTGTAGGTGATCGACTTGCTGTCGTCGGCGAGAGTATAGCCCGCGACGGAGATGTACGACGATTTATAGGTCGTCGAGTTGCCGGTGACTGCGGTGAAGGCAGCCGCCGTTTCGGTCGGAGCATAAACGTCCGTCGCAAGCGCCAAGGTATAACCTTCGCCGCTGATGGTGACGTTGGCATTGTTGAGGTTCGCCGCCGTGATGGTGACGGTGTTGCCCGAGACCGTGATGCCGTCGGTGCTCGAAACGCCGCTCAACGTGAAGAGATCGCTTGGCGTCGTCGTTGCCGTGTAGGTGATCGACTTGCTGTCGTCGGCGAGAGTATAGCCCGCGACGGAGATGTACGACGATTTATAGGTCGTCGAGTTGCCGGTGACTGCGGTGAAGGCCGCCGAAGCCGTCGTCGGACCGCTGATGCCGCTTGCCAATGCCAACGTATAATTGCCGCCGCTGATGGTGACGTTGGCATTGTTGAGGTTCGCCGCATTGATCGTGACGGTGTTGCCCGAAACGTTAATGTTATTGGTGTTCGAAACACCGTTCAAGGTGAACAGATCAGTCTCATCCACCGCCGCCGTGTACTTAATCGCGCCGTCGACAAGCGCATAGCCCTCGGTGTTCGACGCCGATTTATAGGTGAAACCGCTGAAATGCGCCGCCGTATAACTCGGACCGCTGATGCCGCTTGCCAATGCCAACGTATAATTGTTGCCGTCCGTATTGTCGATGGAGACGTCTCTGCCGCCAAGCGCGGAATAGCCGATCGTGACGGTGTTGCCCGAGACCGTGATGTCATCGGTACCCGAAACGCCCGTCAGACTGAACAGGTCAGAGGGATCAACCGCCGCCGCGTAGTTGAGCTGCTTTCTGTCCGTCGACAAGGTGTAGCCCGCGGTTTTCGACGCCGACTTGTAGGTTATTTCATCGAAATGCGCCGCCACATCCTGCGGTTCCGAAATATCGTCCATCGTCGACAAGGTGTAGCCGCTGTCGCCGCCGAGCGTCACCGTCTTACCGTCAAGATTCGACGCCTTCAACGTCACAACTTTATCGGCGAGCGTCACGTTTTCGAGCGTCTTAATTCCGTCAAGCGTAATATGACCCGTCGTCGCCGTCAGGTCGCTAAACGAAAACGCCTTGTTGACCACGTTGGTGTAAATGGTGTAAACGGTATTGCCGTTGGTCGTTGCGCTCGTCGCCACACCAAAGTCCTTGACGTTGTAGGCAGCATCTTTGTACGTAAACGTTTCGCCCGAGTCGAGATCGCCAACCGCCGTGAATTTGCCGTCCGTCGCCGTCGCCGTGAGCGTGCCGCCCGAGGCGACCGTCAACGTCTCTTCCGTCGCCGTGAGTGTCGTGTCATTCGACGACGCATTGACTGTAACCGTACCGGTATAAAGCGTTGCGCCGAGTGTCGTATTATCGTCGACCGTCGTCACCGTCGTACTGACGACGATCTCTCCGGTGCCGTTGAAGGTTGCGTCGTTGATTGTAAGCGCGCCGCTCGGCAGTTTGACTTTGCTCGCGTGATCGACGGTGTAAGTCTTGGTCGAAGTCGTCTCATCGACCTGCGTGACGGTCAAATTCGCCTTGCCGAGTTCTTTGGTCGGTTTGGTCAGATTGTCGACGACAAAGTAGTTGCCCTCCGCAATCGATGTCAGATCGAGCACGCCGTTTGCGTCCGGCGCCAACAATTTATCCCAAATGTCGTCGCTCAATTCGACTTTCTTGTCTTTGATCACCGTGCGGAAGTGCGAAGTAGCTTCGTTAACCGTCTCGCCCTTCATCAAGCCGATCGTCGAAAACACGGTATAAGTGGTGGTGATGGGCGTAACTGTGTCGTTCTCTTTCTTGGTGCCGTTGACCTTAAATTTTTCGTTCTCGTCGAGATCGCCGAACGCCGTGAATTTGCCGTCCTTAACCTTCGCATTGATCGAGCTGCCCTTGGTAACCGTCAACGTCTCGTTCGTTGCAGGCAGAGTTGTATCCGCCTCCGTCGCATCGATCGTAACATTGCCCTCATACAACGTCGAACCGAGCGTCGGCTCCGTTTGTCCTTCGACCGTCGTCGCCGTCGTTGTGAATTTCAATACACCCACGTCACTCGTCGTCGTGTATTTGTAGCCGTTGACTGTGTACACAGTTTCTGACATCTTCCCGATTATCTCGACAGTGCTTGCAAACGGAATCGTGGAGGTTAGCACTGTCTTGAGCATATTGATCTCGACAGGTTCCTCAAAAGTTGTGGTCAAGTTGTCGAACGTGTAGATTTTGCCGTCCGTGATTTTGAGTTCCATATACTTGGTCGTCGGCTTATCGATATCGTCGACAACGAAATAGTGTTCGCCTTCGCACCCCAACAAGTTCAGCCGATTCGCATTCAAGGCAACCAGCTTCGCAAAGCCGCCCGCCGTCATTGCCCGCACCGTGATCGACTCGTTCTCTTTGACGTCGGTTGTCGCGGGATCGTCGTCAGGCATGCCGGTGAACACAACCGTGCCGTTGTCGACGCGCATCAGACCAATCGCCGTCAGTTTGTACTCGAAACCGTTGTAGGTGAAGCTTTCGTTGTTGTTAACGTCATCGAGCGCGCCCACCGAAGTGACTACGCCCTCCTTCACCGTGACTGTGATCGCGGTGTTGGCGCCCGTCGTCAACTCGTCGTCGGTGGTCGTGAGCGTCTCGTTCGCGCCCACATTCAACGTGCCCGCTACCAGCTTGGCTTCAGCGCCGTCGAGCTTGAGCGTCAACGTGTCGGAGACGCCGTCGAAAGTCTTGTCGTTGAGCGTCACGGGAACGCCGTCCGCCGCAACCTTAAATTCGCCGTCGCCGGTGTAATTATCTTTGAGCGTAACCGTGTACGACCGCGCAGTGATCTTGTCGCCGTCCTTCGTGATCGTGGCGTTCACGCTGCCGATAACCGTCGTCGGTTTTGTCAAGTTGTCGACTATCGTGTAATCGCCTTCGAGATTCTCGGGCAATGTGATCACGCCGTTGCTGTCGGGCGCCAACAACACTCCGAACTTCATGTTCGCAAGGTCCAACGTGTCGCTCGTATCGTCGAAGCCCGCCGTCGATATCTCCGTCTTGCCGTTCATCGTCCGAAGCACTTGCTTGAGCTCGTCGACGTACACATAGGTGTCGTCGTCGATGGTGAAGCTCTCGCCGTCCGTCTCCAGCCCGCCGACCGAAGTGAACAACCCGTTCGTCGCCGTTACCGTCAGCGCCGCCGTCGTCAACGAAGCAATCTTTTGCCCCGCAATCGGCGTTTCGCCCGTCACGCCCGTGCTCTCGACCGATGCCGCGTTCTTCAACGCCACCGTCCCGTTGTAAAGCGTCGAGCCGAGCGTCGTCTGCTCGTCGACCGTCGCCGCCGTCGCATCGAACGTAAGCGCATTCGCATCCGCCGCCGTGTACTTCACGTCGTTGACCGTGTAAACCGCGCCCGCCGTCGGCGTCACTTCCACCTTGACGTTGAACGGCACTTCGACACTCGTCCCCGTCGCCGCCGGCATTACGACCTTGGTGATATTCTCCGCCGCATCCGCCGTCACATCCGAGAACGCATAGTTCTTGCCGGTTACTGTCAATTCGCCGCTGACCTTCGTCGGCGCCGCGGCGTTGTCGACCAAAACATACTTGCCCGCCGTCAAGTTCTCGAGCGTCAACGTTTTGTCCGTCGGCACGAGCATCTGCGTCCAATTGTTCGCATCGTTCAACTGCGTCTGCGTCACGCTCAGCGCCGTTTCGCCCTCGCCGATCACAAGCGTCCGCGCCAACGAATACGTCGTGCCTTCGACCTTCATCAGCCCGAGCGCCGTCATCGTGTAAGTGACATCGCCGAGCGAGAACGATTCGCCCGCTTCGATATCGCCGAGCGCATTGGTCTTGAGATTGATCGTAATGCCGTCGGTGTTGTCGGTGCCCGCCGTATACGTCAGATTCGCGCTGACCGTTTCGCCCTCGACCGTGCTCTTCATGACGAATGTGCCGCCGTTGATGACGAGCGAACCCGTCGCCGTGCTGTCGGCAAGCGCCAACGACAACTTGCCGCTCGTCAACGTCAACGCGCCTGTCGTTTGCGCCACCGTCAACGCCGCCGCTTCCGTCACTTCCACATTGTAATCGGTATAGACCGTCGCCGCGCTGTCGGTGCCGGCGTTTTCGGTGCCGATCACGCGGAAGGCGCCTGCGCTCGTCGCAAGGTTGAGCGTCATATCCGCCGTCGCGCTCGACACATCATGCGTCTCGATCAGCGCCGTCGCAATCTTATCGCTCACTGCCGTCGGAGTGTAGAGCCGGTCGTTGACGTTGAAGCGCACGTCGATCGGTGTCGTTATCGACTCGTCATAGACCAGCACGCTCGTCGCCGTGATGTTGTCGGTCGTGAGCGTCGCGCCGTCGCTCGAGAACGGATTGCCCGAAAGCCCCGTCACGCCGTTGACCTTCACGAAATCCTCGCAGACCGCATCCGTCCAACTGATCGTCGTTGCCGCCTCGTCCAACTTATAGCCTTTGGTGGCAACGTACTTATTGTAAACGGCTGTCTTTTCTGCGCTGTTAAGCACCCAACTCGTAGTTGCCGCATCGCCCGGATTGGACTGCGCGGTGAGCCCGTCGGCGGTGACGACGTCGGTCTTGTCGGTAATGGTGGTGCCTTTGTTGACGACGGTGGTGCCGGTGCCGTAGGCGACATTGACCGTTGCCGTGATGCCGTTGCCCTTGCCGATGCCTTCGCCGTAATCCGCTTTTGCCGTGACGGTGGCGTTGCCGCCGATCGAGATATCGCCGATCGAGACGCTGGTGCCGCTGAGTGAGGTGCCGCCGGTGCCGATGCCCGCGCCGTTGCCGGCACTAAATACATCGACCTTGACATTGCCGCCGATGTTGATTGCCCCGCCGGCGCCGCCGCCGTTGGTGCCGATCGTCGCACCTCCCGCGAACTCGGCTGTCAACTTTGCCGTCAACTCACCGTCGCCGAGGATGTTGAGCCCGCCGCCCACATTGATCAACGCATTGTCGCCTTCAGTGCTGTTGACGAGGCTGTTGGTGCCCTCGACCGTCAGATAATTATTGGTGCCGGTGCCGAACTTGATCACATTCTTGTCATCGCTCGAGGTGATCGACAGGTCTTCGATCCAGAGGTTGGCATTCGTGACGGCGCTTGCATCGATGTAAA
>CAMKFB010000099.1 GCA_946411735.1 uncultured Selenomonadales bacterium | reverse complement strand
TTCACCGACCAAATTTGAGCGCGGTCCTCGAGTTTCTTGCCGGCTTTGGTATAGCGCCCGTCGCTGACGGTGGTGTTGACGCCGTCGGTGGTTTTGAAGTCGTCGTCCTTGATATTGTAGAACGCCGCGCCGCCGTAGAGCCCTTTATTCCGCTCGGGGACGTATTGAAGGTTGATGCCTTGGAAGCTGCCGGGATCATTGCCGACATCGCGCTCGCCGTTATGATAGTAATAGCCGCGCGTGCCGCCGCCGATCTGATCCGCCGCGAAACGCCCCGCAAAGATCGTCGTCTGGAACCGATTGCCGAAGCGAATGTCGGCGCCGGAGTAATCGGTATCCCAAACGAGCCCGTCCTCATTGGTGTAGAGGTCAGGCTTGCCGACGCGCACGCGGAAGCTGTCGTAATTGCCCTGCGCCCAGCCGCGAACGAAGGTGAAATCCGCACCGTCGTGCGTGTTGGTCTTCATATTATTCTTGCCGTCGATACGCGCCCAGAGGAACCAGTGGTCGTTGACGGTCGCGGTCGGCTCGATGCGGAAGACGAACGTGTCATCGTTGATGCGCTTCTTGTCGCCGTTATTCTTTTCGGTGCGGTAGCTGTGGTAAGTATACTCGATTTTGCCTCTGAGCACCACCTTATCGGCGTATTTTTCGAGTTCCGAAACGCGAACGCCGAGGTTGTTGAGCTCCTCCGCAAACTCCGCCGAAAGGCGATCGAGAGCGGCGCGATCGGTGCCCTGAGGATTGCGCGCGAGAGCCTTGGCGACCATTTGAGCCATTTCGTAGCGCGTGATGTTCCGATTGCCGAGGAAGGTGCCGTCGCCGTAACCTTCGATCACGCCGTCCGCCGCCAATTGAGTGACGGCGTCATACGCCCAATGTCCGCGCGGAACGTCGCTGAACGGATTCGCCGCCGCAAATGTGGTCGACGTCGCCCCCAAGATGAGTGCCGCCGTCAATGCCGCTGTTGATTTTTTCATGGGAAATTCCTCCTCGAATAAAACTTTAGTAGGATGCGATGACGGTTTCGCCGGTTTTGCCCTGCATGCCGCTGTTGAATTTGAAGTTGACGCCATTAGGGTTGGTGACGACAAAAACGGCGGTGTCGGGATGCCCCGCGGCTTTGATCTTCGCCCTGCTGAATTTGAGCAGAGGCGTGCCCGCGCGGACTTCGTCGCCGACCTTGACGAGATAACTGAAGCCGTCGCCGTTCATCGAAACGGTATCGATGCCGACGTGGATCAAAATTTCGGCGCCGTTGGAGAGCGTCATGCCGACGGCGTGTTTTGAGGCGTCCATCAGCACGGTGATTTTGCCGCTGACGGGTGCGCAGACGGTTTCGTTCGACGGTTTAATCGCAAGCCCGTCGCCGACCATGCCGGCGGAGAAAACTCCGTCGCCGATCGCTTGGAGCGAAATCACTTCGCCGTCGAGATAAGCCTTGAGCTCGTGCTCGCTCTCGATGCTCGGAGCGGCGGCGGGAGCGGGAGCGCTTGCCTCAACTGCGGCAGCGGCGGCGGCTTCGGCGGAAAGTTTATCGATGCCCTTGCGTTTACCCACGATGACTGTTAATATAAACGGAACAGTAATCGCGACGAGCATGGCAAGCGCGAAGGTCGGCATGTATTGCGGTTGAATTGACAAGATGCCCGGGATTCCGCCGACGCCGATCGCATTCGCCGTGGTCGAGGTCGAAACGCAAACGATCGCCGCGCATGCCGAGCCGCTCATTCCGCAGATGAACGGGAAGAAGTATTTCAAGTTGACACCGAAGATAGCGGGCTCGGTGACGCCCAGATAACACGAAATCCAAGCGGGCACGTTGACTTCCTGCGCCTCGTTGTTGCCGCGCTGAAGGTACATCATCGCCAAAACCGCCGAGCCTTGAGCGATGTTCGACAGCGCGATCATCGGCCAGAGCATGGTTCCGTGATAATCGGCGATCAGCTGCAGATCGATCGCGTTTGTCATGTGATGCAAACCGGTGATAACCAGCGGTGCATAAATGAATCCGAAGATCGCGCCGAAAATTATTCGGAGATCACCGGTGATGCCGCTGAATACCACACTCGAGATTGCCGAGCCGATTTTCCAACCGATCGGACCGAGGACGAAGTGCGCCGCACAGACCGTCAGAACCAGACTGCAGAACGGCACGACGATCATCGAAACGACCGCGGGAACGATGCTTCGGAAGAATTTTTCGAGGTAAACGAGCGTCAACGCCGCGAGGATTGCGGGAAGGACTTGAGCCTGATAGCCGATCATATCGACCGTGAAGAATCCGAAATCCCAATGAGGAATTTGATCGGCGGGCGTGGTTGCGACGGCATAAGCGTTGAGCAACTGACCGCTGACGAGCGTCAAGCCGAGAATGATACCGAGGATCGGCGTGCCGCCCATTTTTCGCACGACCGACCAACATATGCCGACGGGAATGCCGAGATGAAACACCGCTTCGCCGATCAACCAGAGAAAGTGATCCATACCCGCCCAAAACGGACTGAGCTGAACCAGAGTTTTTGTGCTGTTCTCGAAAATATAGAGAGAATCAATGCAGTTGCGGAAACCGAGAATGAGACCGCCGGTTATGATTGCCGGGATTAATGGCGCAAAAATTTCCGCCGCGATTGCTGCCGCGCGTTGCAGGATGTTTTGATTGGCGCCCGCCGCCGCTTTTACCGCGTCCTTTGACACACCTTCGATGCCGGCAAACGCAGTGAAATCCTTGTAAAATTCGCCGACGGTGTTGCCGATGATGACTTGAAACTGCCCCGCCTGGGTGAAGCTGCCCTTGACGACCTTCATGGCTTCAATGCCTTTGACGTCCGCCTTCTTTGGATCGACGAGAACAAATCGCATGCGCGTCATACAGTGCGACACCGCCGCGATGTTCTCCTTCCCTCCGACGAGCTTCAACAGTTCTTCGGAGTCTTTGGTGTACTGTCCCATCTCTCATTCCCCCTTTTTGTTTAGACAATCGATCACACGATGCGATTATTGCATACTTATTTATACAAGTCAAGGTAAAGTTTTTGAGCGGAGGAGGTGCGCCGTGCCGAAAAGTAAATTTGATAAGATTTATGCCGATCTGAGAAACAGAATTGAAACGCTGGAATATGAGTTCAACTCGTTCCTGCCGTCCGAAAACGAACTGACGAAGATGTATTCGAGTTCGCGCGCCACCGTTCGTCGAGCACTCGCCGAATTGATCCGACGCGGCTACATTCAAACCAACCAAGGCAGTCGAGTCCGAATCATTTATGAGCCTGTCGAGCGGAACATTTTCAAGATCGGCGGTATCGAATCGTTCAAGGAGGCGGCGATCCGCAACGGTTTTTCGTACGGCACCAAGGTCGTGCGGCTTGAAAAAGTCGTTGCCGACGAAAAGACTGCCGAGCGGACCGGCTTTAAGCCCGGCGACGAGCTCTACGACGTTTGTCGTATTCGGCTCGTCGACGGCATGCCTCTTATTTTGGACAAAAATTATTTCCTCACGTCAGTTGCGCGCGACTTGACGGAGGAAATTGCAAAGAGCTCCATTTATGAGTACCTTGAAAATGAGCTGCACGTCAAGATTATGACGAGCAAGCGTCGCATGACGACCGAACTTGCCACCGAGGAAGATCGGCGGCATCTCGAGTTGGCGGATTACAATTGCCTGGCGGTGGTGAGCGGGCGGGTGTTCAACGGCGACGGCATTCAATTTGAGTACACCGAGTCGCGCCATCGACCCGATTATTTTTGTTTCGAGGACACCGCCACGCGCAAGAAATTCAGCGGTCGGTAAAAAAATTTTTTCGGTTGAATTTGACGGCGGCGTGCTTTACAATCGGCATCGAAAGGACGATGTCAATGATCAAACTAACGGGACTCGAAAAGCTTTATCACACCGCCAACGGCGCGGTGCCGGCGCTCAAGGGCATTGATCTCCACATCAGGCGCGGCGAAATTTTCGGCGTCATCGGCTTATCGGGCGCGGGCAAATCGACGCTGATTCGTTGCATCAACATGCTTGAGCGACCGACGGCGGGCTCGGTGCTGGTCGACGGCAAGGAACTGACGACGATGAACGATGCCGAGCTTCGCGAGATGCGCAAACAGATCGGAATGATCTTTCAGCACTTCAATCTGCTCTCGTCGGCGACGGTCTACGACAACACCGCCTTCCCGTTGCGCTTGGCGGGCGTGGCGGAGGCTCAGATCAAGGCGAAGGTCGAGCCGCTGCTTCAACTTGTCGGGCTGAGCGACAAAGCGGGGCAATATCCCGCGCAGTTGAGCGGCGGACAAAAACAGCGCGTGGGCATCGCTCGAGCGCTGGCGTCCGATCCGAAGGTATTGTTATGCGACGAGGCAACCTCGGCGCTCGACCCGCAAACGACGAAGTCAATACTCGATTTGATTCGAGACATCAATCGAAAGCTGTCGCTGACGGTCGTCGTGATCACGCACGAGATGCAAGTCATCAAGGACATTTGCGACAAGGTTGCGGTGATCTCCGACGGGGTGATCGCGGAGGAGGGCACGGTCGTCGACGTGTTCACCAACCCGCAACAGCCCATCACGAAGGAATTTATCAGCGTGCTGCTGTCGAACGAACTGCCGATCGCGTTTCGCGGCAACGAGATATCGATGTTCGCGACGCCGGGGAGCCTGTTGTTGTTGCGCCTGACGTTCTTGGGCGATTCGGCGGACGATCCGGCGTTGGCGCGAATGATCCGCGCGGTGCCGACGGTCGAGTGCACGATGCTCTTCGGCAATCTCGATCAGATTCATGGCATCCCGTTCGGGCGAATGATCGTGGGGCTGTCGGGCGAGCAAGCGTCAATCGATATGGCGATAGATTTTCTGCAGCATCAGGATTTGAAGTTGGAAGTAATCGGCTACGTGGCGCGGCGCGCGATTGAGGAGGCGATGTGATTGAGGCGGATTGTGCTGACGGGCGCGACGAGTATGCTTGGAGCGGCGCTGATCGAAGAATGTTTGCGGCATTCGATCGAGGTGATTGCGATCGCGCGGCGGGGCTCGAAAAATTTATATCGGCTGCCGCAATCCGATCACATTCAGCTGATCGAGTGTGATCTCGACGCCATGAAAAATTTTGAGCCCGTCGAGAAAATTGCCGACGTTTTCTATCATATGGGTTGGGGCTGGACGGGGCGTGACGCCGACGGCAACGATCTCCGTCTCGATCCCGAGCTGCAGTCGCTCAACATTCAATACACTCTCGACGCCGTTCGTCTTGCAAAGCGCTTCGGCTGTCGAAAATTTTTATTCGCCGGCTCCCAAGCCGAGTACGGTTCGAGCGCGCAGCCGCTCAATCGCAACACTCCGATCAAGCCGACGATGGATTACGGCGTGGCGAAATACGCGGCGGGACGATTGGCGGAGTCGTTGTGTCGAAAATTGGAGCTCGACTTCGTCCACATGCGAATTTTGAGCGTCTACGGCATCAACGACGGCGCCAACACACTGATCAGCTATCTGATCCGCACTTACCTCGACGGCGGGCGCCCGCAATTGACGGGCGGCGAACAGTTGTGGGATTACCTCTACGCGGACGACGCGGCGCGGTGCTTCCGATTGTTGGGCGAATCCGATCGAGCGCGCGGAGTATATTGTATCGGCTCGGGCGTCGCTCGACCGTTACGAGAGTACATCGAAATTATTCATCACGCGACGGGCTCGACCGTGCCGTTGATTTTCGGCGAGCGCCCTTACGCTCCGAACCAAGTGATGTTCCTGCAGGCGGATATAAGCGATCTCCGACGCGATATCGGTTTCGAGCCGACGATCGATTTCAATGACGGCATCAATCGAATCATCAAAGCACGACGACAATAAAAAACGCAAAT
>CAMKFB010000098.1 GCA_946411735.1 uncultured Selenomonadales bacterium | reverse complement strand
CGAAAGACCTCCCTCAAAAGCATTTCGATCGATCAATCGGCGAAATTATAGACTGCCGCGCGGATTATTGTCAACGATTTTTGCGATTGCCTATTGCATGGGCGCCAACGGTGTGATACAATCGACCAAAATTTGGCGCGGGGCGCCGTTGAAGGAGGGAATGCGCGGTTTCGACCGCGTGAGATTATGACGAGAGCAGAATTGGTTGTGAACGTCGCCGGCAAATCGGGTTTGACGAAAAAGGATTCGGATAAGGCAGTGGCGGCGGTTTTCGAGACGATCAAGCAGGCGTTGATCGAGGGAGATAAGGTACAAGTTTTGGGGTTTGGCACGTTCGAGCTTCGTCCGCGTTCGGCGCGCAAGGGACGCAATCCGCAGAGCGGCGAGGAGATCGAGATTCCGGCATCGAAGTTGCCGTCGTTCAAAGCGGGCAAAGCGCTTAAAGAAGCAGTCAATCAGTGATCGATGCGTCGGAGTCGGGCGAAGGTCTCGGCTCCTTTTTTATTGCTTTCTCCCGCTCGCCCGTTGATTTTTTTGGGGCGCCGCCGACGCTCCCACCCGTCGAGCGCGGCGCCCAACTTACAGAGCGGTTCCCACCCGGCGGCGGCGCCCGGCTTAAATTGAAAAAAATTTTTTTATGGGTGGGTGGGCGGGATCAAAAAATTTTTTTCCGTTATTCCGTCGCTCCAACGGTCGAGAGAAATATATAGGAGGCGGCGCTCATTCTCTTCAATTCTTACGAGTTCATATTCATCTTTTTCCCGACGGTGCTCGCCGTCTGTTTTATCCTCGGGCGGTTCCGCGCGGAGCTGTGCAACGGCTGGCTCCTGCTTTCGAGTCTCGTCTTCTACGGATATTGGGACGTGACCTTCCTGCCGCTGCTGATCGCAAGCATCGCCGTCAATTACCTCCTCGCCCGATTGATCCTCCGTCGGCGCTCAAAATTTTGGTTCCTTCTCGGGCTCGCCTTCAACATAGGACTGCTCGGCGCCTATAAATACTCCGATTTCGTGATCGAGAACATCAATGCGCTCGGCGCGCACATTGATCCGCTCGGACTGATCCTGCCGCTGGGAATTTCATTCTTCACCATCACGCAACTGCTCTACCTGTTCGATTGCCACGCGGGAGTGTCGAAGGATCACGGGATGATAAAATACGCGCTGTTCGTGTCGTTTTTTCCGCACCTGATGGCGGGACCGATCCTCTATCATCGACAGATGTTCAAGCAATTCGACAACCCTTCGCTCCGCGCGATCGATTGGCAAAACCTCTCGAGCGGGCTGATATTATTCACGATCGGACTGATCAAGAAGGTGATGATCGCCGATCAACTGTCGCCGTATGTGGGCGCGGGCTTCGGCTCGACGGCGACGCTCGATTGCCTGACGGCTTGGTTGACGGCAATTTCTTACATGCTTCAGCTCTACTTCGACTTCTCGGGGTATTCGGATATGGCGGTCGGGCTGTCGCGCATGATGAACATCGACATCCCCATCAATTTCAATTCGCCGTATCGCGCGTCGTCGATGATAAATTTTTGGCAGCGTTGGCACATCTCGCTGACCAATGCCATCACCGCCTGCGTCTACATGCCGCTCGTTCGATACTTCAAAACCCGCACCCTCGCGCACACCATTGCCGCATCGTTCATCGCCTTCTTCATCGTCGGCATTTGGCACGGCGCCGGCTGGACGTTCGTCGTCTTCGCGCTGATGAATGCCGTCGGAATCGTCGTCAACTACATTTGGAAGTTCTACAATCGATCGATGCCCAAGCCGCTCGCCCACATTATTACGCTCTCCTATGTCCTGCTCACGATGATTTTCTTCCGCGCGGAGTCGATCGGCGATGCGCTCAACGTGATCGCGGCGATGGGCGGCGCCAACGGCATCGTCTTTCCTCAAAAGATCGTCACGTTGGCGTCGATGCTCGGCGTCGGCTTGACCGTCGGCAACGTTCCGGGCGCGCTCCCCAAAATTATTTTCTTGACCGCAATCCTATTGACTGCGTTCAGCCCCAATTCCAATCAGCTGTGCAAAAAAATAGCGCCGTCACCGGCATTGGCGGCGGCGACGGCGGTCGGATTATTCATCGCGGTGCTGCACCTTTCGCGCGTCACCGAGTTTCTTTACTTTCAGTTTTAGCCAACGACAGAAGGTCTTGCGTGATGTCCTTCGCCTTCTTCACGTCCTTCGGCAGTTGGTATTTTTTCCGATCGAACGGTCCCGAGTAATCGAAGATCGCGTAGAGTTTCAGGCTCGACGTCGATGCCAGACTGCTTAACAGTTCCGACGCGCCGTTTTTTACCGCCTCTTCGTCGCTCGCGACCGCTTGCAGGACATTCGTCAGCGAATCCGTCAAATCCATTTCGACCATCAACGGCAGGCTCGTCGCCTTGTCGATGCTGAACGTGGCATTGACCGTACCGGTTTTGAGGAACGCCTCGCGCATGAGCTGACCGATCCGCTCCGAACGCTTATCCTTTTTGGCGTCCTCGGTCGGAGGCTCCTTCTCCTCACTCTTGAAAAGATCGGCAAGTTTTTCGGCATCGAACGCCACGCGAACGATCTGTTGACTCTCAACGTCGTTCAACAGCACCGCGCCGGTGACGAGCGCCATTTTCTCATCGACGCTGTGTTTATCGACCTCGTCGAGCGGAAGGTCGTCGAACGCCAACTTCTTCCAACCGTCGAGCCACGAAAAATAAATCTCCAGTTTCTTGCCGTCCTCGACGACATAGAAAGGCGCCTCGAGATTGATCATCTTGCCGCCGAGCGCAACGTTCAGATCGAGCGCCCCCTGCGTGAAATCGAATTTTTCATTCGGAAGCTCGAGATCGCGCGCGCTCAGTTCCCCGTGCGCATACGGATTGTGGAAGATCAATTGGAATTTCGAGATGCAGTCGACCTTTTCATTCGACTTCTCGACCAGCCGTTTGAACGCGTCATAGCCCGCCTGCTCGGCAAGCGACGCCGCCGAAGCCGTCAATGCTATCGACAGCATCAGCATCAGCGCCAATAAAAATCTTACAGCTCTCATTTTTTTACCTCCTTCTCATTGACTTCGGTCGATCAAAAATCTCTTTGAGTATCATCGCCTCGCGCGCCTCGTCCGCCGACAGCTCCGCCCGATCCTCAGTCGATTTCAACGACTCCGTTGAGCGAACCGTGATCGGCTGATAGTTTTTTGACGGGCGGCTCTTGACGGGCGGCTTGACTTTCACTTCGCGACTGACTTCGATCTTCGTCGTGTCGTCGAGCGGCAGGACGTTGAAGTCGTCCTCGAGCGGCGGCGGCAGACTCGGAGCCTTATTTTTTTTGCGTATCGAGCCGTCGATGAACGTGAACACCACCATCAGCACGAAGATGATCGAAAACATATCGTCCATGCTCTCGAGCAGTCTGCCGATGAGATCGAAAATCCGATCGATGTCCGGCAAGTCGATGTCAGGCATTGTGAGCCGCCGCCTTCTTCACGCCCGTCCGACTGATAGACTTGCGCATCTCCGTATCGGACTGCACATTCATCAGATTGTAATAATCCATCACGCCGAGCTTGCCTTCCTTGAGCGCCGTTGCCATTGCGTGCGGCACCTCCGCCTGCGCCTCGACGACCTTCGCCTCCATCTCTTGAGTGTAGGCTTTCATCTCCTGCTCTTGAGCGACCGCCATTGCGCGACGCTCCTCTGCCTTCGCTTGAGCGATCCGCTTATCCGCCTCTGCTTGATCGGTTTGAAGTTGCGCGCCGATATTTCGACCGACATCGACGTCCGCGATATCGATCGAAAGAATCTCGAAAGCCGTCCCCGCGTCGAGCCCCTTGCCGAGCACCGTCCGACTGATCTCATCGGGATTTTCGAGCACATCGGTATGTTTTTCGGCGCTGCCGACGGTCGTGACGATGCCTTCGCCGACGCGCGCTATGATTGTCGGTTCGCCCGCTCCTCCGACCAGCCGATCGATGTTCGCGCGCACCGTTACGCGCGCCTTGATTATCAACTCGATCCCGTTCTTGGCGACCGCCGATACCAGCGGCGTTTCGATCACTTTCGGATTGACGCTCATCTGCACCGCCTCGAGCACGTCGCGCCCCGCCAGGTCGATCGCCGCCGCCCTCTCGAACGGCAACGTGATCTCCGCCCGTTGCGACGCGATCAGCGCGTCCACTACCTTATCGACGTTACCGCCCGCAAGGTAATGCGCCTCCAGCTGATTGACGGTGACGCTCAAGCCGGCTTTGTTGGCTTTGATCAGCGGCATGACGATTTTCGACGGCGGCACGCGCCGCATTCTCATTCCGACCAGCGTGAAGATGCCAACGTGCACGTCCGCCGCCAGCGCCGATATCCACAGCCCGATCGGCACGAAATGCAGAAACACGCTTGCGAGGATCACGGCGAATACCAACATAAAAATTATGTCCAACCCTTGCACCCCCAAAAAAATAATTAGGAATCAAAGTTGCCGCCTCCAATTCCTAATTTCTGAACATCGAACTGCGATTGATTTAAATTCTGCGGACGACGACGCGCGAGCCCTCGACGCTGATGACTTTGACGATATCGCCCTGCTTGACGAAGCCGCCCTCGGTGACGACATCGACCGGCTCACCCTCGACCGTGATCGTACCGGCAGGGCGCAAATCGGTCGCGCACACTCCGATCGCCCCGAGGAGCTCGTTCTTATCTCTCGTCGAGGTATAGCCGTCGCGATTGCGCTGCTTTTCGTCGAGGATCAGCCCGTCCATCACGTTATCGCCCTTGCCGGCGGAGTAATTTTCGAAGCAAGCGAAGGCAATCACTCCGACCATCACCACGGCAATCACCGCGTAGCACGAAAACGACACAAACATCGCGCTGATGCTCGGCACCAGACTTGTTTCAAGCATGTTCGTCACCTCAATTCCGAAATTTTATCTCGCTCCGCACGGAATTTTATTCGTCCCAAGCGTGAGCAATGGCGTCGGCATAATCTTCAAGATGCTCAATCCGCTTCTGCGTCTCGGCGTTAAGCTCATCCCGGCGCGCCAACAACTCTCTGTACCAATCGAGTCGCTCCTCGTAATGCTGACTCAACAGCCGATTGTGCTTGACGTAATCATACGCCGCCTTCGCCATTTCGCGACGCTTGACCCCGTCGTCGATCAGCAAACGCAACTTCGAAGCAAACTCATTCATGTCATGATAAATGAAACCTGTTTCGCCGTCAACAACAGAATTTCCGTAGACGACCGTCGGCGCTAGCACAACCACGCCATTGCCCGAGCACTCGATGAATTTCAGATCGGATTTGGAGCGATTGAAAATCACATCGCGCAACGGCAACAGCGAAATATCCGACCGCTGCAAAATCTTTTCGTACTCGTCATACGGCACGATCTGACCGTCGTAATAATCGTCGTTGCCGAGGAAATTTTTCTTCGGGCATTGAATCTGATTGAACAGCCCGCGCTTGGCGATCACATTGAACTCAATCTTGTCGCCGTAATCGGCAAGCACGCTGTTGAGCGCCGGCATAATCTCCTCAACGTCTTTGTCTCGATTGAGCGCGCCGAAGAAAATCGTCACCGGACGATCCTGCTTTGCCTCCTCATCGAAGTCGCGCGCGGGCGGCAGCACCGACAGATGATTGCCGAACACGCGGACATTCGGATTGAAATGACGAAACAGCTCGGCAAGATTTTCCGTCGAAGCCTGCACGCCGTGACACGCAATGAAATTGATGAACTTATTGCGCTCGTATTTCTCACGCCACCAAATCGGATGGTCGTCCATCTCCTCGATCAGAAGATAGCCGCGCGAAGAAATCTCGTTGAAGGTGTTGATGCCCGCCTCGGGCGAGAACGACGACACGCGCTGATTGATGAAAATCATATTGTTGTAGGCGCCCTTGTCGACGGCACAGGAAAGCGCGGAGGCGAGCTTGGTGGAC
>CAMKFB010000097.1 GCA_946411735.1 uncultured Selenomonadales bacterium | reverse complement strand
TGGGGCGCCGATCGTATTCGGGAGCGCGACGCCGAGTTTGGAGACGTATTATCGGTCGCTCGAGGGGGAGCTGACATTATTGCGGCTGCCGACGCGGATTGACGATCGACCGTTGCCGACGGTTGAATGCGTTGACATGAGGAAAGAGCTGAAGGCGAACAATCGGAGCGTATTATCTCGAGCGCTGAAGGAATTGTTGACGACGACGCTCGAGCGCGGCGAGCAGGCGATCATTTTGTTGAATCGGCGCGGGTATTCGACGTTCGTCATGTGTAGGTCGTGCGGGCTGGCGATCAAATGTTTTTTATGCGGGCAACCGATGGTGTATCACGCGGACGGGAAATTGCGATGTCATCGATGCGAGGTTGAGAGCGAGTCGCCGAAGGTTTGTCCGAAATGCGGGAGCAAGTACATAAAATATTTCGGGACGGGCACTCAAAAATTGGAACAGGTGTTGACGGAGGAGCTGCCGTCGGCGCGCATCTTGCGAATGGATCGCGACACGACGACGAAAAAGTTTTCGCATCAGCGGATATTGGATCAGTTTCGAGCGCGGGAGGCGGACATATTATTTGGGACGCAAATGGTTGCGAAGGGGCATGACATCGCGGGTGTGACGGCGGTGGGGATATTGAGCGCGGACGCGAGCCTGAACATGCCTGATTTTCGCTCGAGCGAGACGTGTTTTATGTTGATCACGCAAGCGGCGGGTCGAGCGGGTCGTTCGGATCGGAGCGGTCAAGTGATCGTGCAGGCGTATAATCCCGAGCATGAGGCGGTGGTTTATGGCTGTCGACAGGACTACGAGAAGTTTTATGAGTACGAGATCGAGAAGCGGCGCGAATTATTTTATCCGCCGTTCAGTCGATTGATCCGATTGTTGATCGTGGGTAAGGACGAGGCGAAGACGAAGGCGCGAGCGGAGGAGATCGCTCAACGGCTCCGCGCGGAGCTCGAGAGTCGGTCGGACGGTCGATCGGAGGTTATGGGCTCGACGGCGGCGCTGATCGCTAAGTGGCGCGGTCTGCATCGATTTGTGGTACTGATCAAGACGACGGATTTGGCTCGAGCGCGGGGCTGTTTGCGGGGCTTGGAGCTGGATCGTCGTGATGATGTGACGATCGACGTCGATCCGATCGAAATTCTTTAGGAGGCGAATAAATTTGACTGCGACGAATATATTAATCGTTTTTGCGGGTTTGTTGATCAGCGCGATCGGAGCATATTTTTGTTTTTTCCGATCGCCGTTGACGGCAACGAAAGCGGAGATCGAAGATTTAAATCGATACTTGAAGGAAATAAAATCGATGGCGGACGCTTCCGGCAACGCTCGACGGTTTTACGTTGAGCATTTCGAGGACATCAGCAAAGAGTTTTACAAGCACGATAGCGTTAAGCCGATTTGGATCGACTTCCGAAAATCTCTGACACGGCATAAGACCGACGAAGTCGAAGAGCTTTACTCCGCCTCGGACACTGCCGATTATTTTTCCTTCCACAACTTCACGCGCGGGCTTAGTATGCCGTTTTGGAACGGATATGGCGGCGTGTTCACGGGGCTGGGCATTTTGGGGACGTTTGTCGGTTTGACGGTTGGTTTGAATAACATCGACATGTCGAGCGCGGACATCGAAGTGCTCAAGGGCGGCATTGCGTCACTGTTATCGGGCGTGCAATCTGCTTTTTACACGTCGCTCGCCGGCATTGGAATCGCGATCATCTACGGTCCGCTGCACAACAGAGTGGTAAACGGTTTTAAAGAGGAAGTTCGCAATCTGGCATCGATGGTCGAAGAAATGATCCAAAGGTGCACGGCGGAGGAGTGGCTGCACAAAAATTACGTTGAGTCGGCGGCGCAGACTCTGACCTTGAAAAATATCGGGACGGATGTGGCGGATGCGATATACGACGGTTTCGACAAGCATTTCAACGAAGGCGTTTCGCGGTTGTGTGATCAGATTGAAGAAAGGCTCGCGCCGCTCTTTGAAGGACTGAAAACGTCGATTGATATGATCGCAGTGAATTTGGGCGACAGCGTAATCAAAGCAATGTCGGAGCGCACGGGAGTGCAAATGGAACAATTTGCCAAGTCGTTGGACGATTTTTCGATTAACGTGCAACAATCGATGCAGGATTATCAGAGTTTTAATGTGGAGATGAAAAAAAATATTTTATCGACGTTGGATGAGATGCGTCAGACGCTGAAGGAAGGCGCGGAGGACGCCGCTGCTCATCAACGCGCGGTCATAGAAGAGAACGCCGAACAAATGAAATCGGTTGCCGACTTTTTCAAGGCAACTGTTGAAAAATATAATGACAGCTTGACGCATAACTGTGATAAAATAACAAATCTGTTGAAGGGCACCGAAAATGTTTTATTGCAAGTCAATGAGGCGACGACGGCGATCAAAGACGCCGCCGAGCCCATTCAACAATCGGCGCTCACGCTCAAAAATTATTTGGAGCAGCTCGATCAGGCAACGAAACACCTCCACGACGAAATTTCCGCTCAGCTGTCGACGTTAACGGAAGCCAACAATCGAAGCGAAAAGAACATCTTCTTACTGACGGCGGGGCTGCAAGAATATGAGAAGAACATCGAACAGGCGTGGGCGAATTACGAGAGCAATTTCAATCGCGTCGGCGGCGAGCTCGAAAAATCGACCGACCTCATCACCGATCGCCTTCAAAAGTACAACGAGATGATGAACGGCGGCATGACGAAGGCACTGACTGACTTCGACAAATCCGTGAGCGGCGCGGTCGGTTCGCTCCAGGCGCTCGTCGAGGATTTACAGGACACGATTGACGATCTTAAAAAGGAACGGCGGCTCGATTAAAATGCGGCGAATCATTTTCAGGGACAGCGAAATCCCTCCGGACACATTCACCATCAGCATCAGCGATCTGATGTCGGGACTGTTGGCGATATTCATCTTGGTGCTGTCGTATTTTATTCTCAATTTTAGTCAAGCGACGGCGCAATTGACACAAAACGACATCAGCCGCGCGGAGCTGTTGAGGCTGATCCAACACGAGCTGACGGTTGAAGGCATCAAGGTAACGGTCGACGAGCAGCACGGCATCTTGCGCATCTCGGAGGGCGTGCTGTTCGATGTGGGCAGAGCCGACGTGAAACCGGAGGGGCAACTCGTCATACAAAAGCTCGGCAATATTTTAGCCGGCACGCTGGAATCGGAGCGCTTCAAAGGCAGAGTCGAGACGATTTTCATCGAGGGTCACACCGACAATGTGCCGATCGAGAATGAGATGTTCCCGTCGAATTGGGAGCTGTCGGTGAAACGCGCAATCAACACGTGGCAGACAATGAACAGCACCAACCCGCAATTGAGCGCGTTGCTCAACAATAAGAGCGAGCTGATATTTTCAGTGAGCGGCTATGCCGAGACGCGCCCCGTCCGACCGAATGACACGCTCGAGGGGCGGCAGGAGAATCGGCGGATCGACATAAGGTTTTCGATGTCGCCGCCTTCGGAGGAGGATATGAGCATCGTCAAATTCGTGCGGGAGCAATGGAGCCATGAGTGAACTGCTGCAGACGATAAAAAATCTGCGCGAGCTGAACCTTCGTCCGCCGCGTCAATCGTTTGCGTTGACGGAGATTGAAAAAATCCGCGCGGAGCTCGAAAAAATTGTCGATGAGCCGTCGGCGGTGACGGCGGTCGAGCGGGAGGCGTTGTTGGAGAAGTGGCTCGACGGCGACAGATATTTTTCGCGACGGGAGATCAAAAATCTGCCCTTCATCGTTTACGACGATCGAGTCAGTCTCACGGAAATCTTTGAGGTCATGGATCTTTCGAAGGAAATTCAATTGAAGAATCTTATTGCCGTGTACTTTTCAAATTATGACGGCTCCGAAAAAACTATGCGATTGCGACATCGGATCGGGTTGGCTTTCGTTGAAAAGCCGACCGATTATAAGTATCGCTCAAAAATGTTGGCGCGAATCCGTTCGGAGGGACTGTTTTTGTTCGATGACGATTGTATTGAGCGAACGGCGAGGCTTTTCATCAATGCGTCAACCGTCGAAGATGTGCTGTCTTCACTCGGGCTCTCGAATTATTTTAAGGGCTCAAATTTTATCTGTTGGGCGCTGAAAAAATTTTGGGGTTCATTCGAGATCGACATTAACCGTCGGGTCGCAGTTTTGTGCGAGATCGCCGAGGCTTCGGATGATAAATATATCGATGTGATTCAATCGGCGGCGAACGACATAATTCCTGATGTTGATTTGATGAACACTCCCTCTAAACGAGCTGCCGTTAAAGAGAAGTGCCTGGAGATTTTTTATCGGGAGCTGGGCGATCCGCGTTTCGGCAGTCTGACGTACAGGTGGGATAAAGTTTCGCCACGGGCGCTCGAAATTTTTTTGCATTGGATTGCCGAGAGCGACTTGGATTTGTTTTTCAAGATCATCGATCGGGCGGCGGTTGATCGGATGTGGCGTTACAGGAAAAATTTTTGGGCGAATTACTTGCCGTACATCAGTAACACGTGGGTTTTTCTTGGCAAAGATGCTCAACGCATCGCGAAACATGTGGGCGATAAAGTTTTATATCACGGCAAGCTCGTCGGCGGCGGGAGCGATCAGAGCGTGCTGGTCTTTCGGATCGGCGCATATGTTTTCATCGAGTGGAGTCACAACGGCAAGCTGCGCGTCTACTACTATGACGACGTGAAAGATTGGTTCGGCGCGAAGGAGATAAAGCGGAACAACATCGTTTATTCCTTCGCCGTCAGGGAGTGGGTTCATTCGAGCCCGTTGACTTATACGTGGCAGACAAAAGTGGGCGATTGGATTTTCAGCAGATGCGGATTGAGGGCGGCAAGCGATGATGAGCGAGATTTGGATTGAGCGGAGCGACGGATATTTTTTTCCGAGGGATGACAGAATGTCCGCTGCGGCGCGGGCGAAGTTACGAGTGTTGAGCGTCGAGGGCATGGCGGAGGACAGAATCTACGGAGTGCTGATCCCGTTCGCAAAATCCGTGCTGCTTTCAAACGAGGACGCCGAGCTGTTGAAATTGCCGCCGCATAATCCGTATCGAATGTCGGTGCGAGCGACGGGCGACATCGGGCATGCCGATCTCCGATACATCATCGAGGTCATTCGCCCCGACGGCAGATACTTCGTCAGCCCCAAAATAAACGGCGCGCTGTTGCACATCGACAGCGAGACGACGTATCGATTGAACGCCGATCAATATGAGTTGGTGAGGCTGGCGCTCGATAGCAACAAACTCATCACGACGCTGAATCGTCGGCAGGTGATTGATTTTAATCGAGAGAACGCTTGCCGCATACAAAAGCATGCAAGCGCGAGCGGCGCAAAGCTCGATAAGTATTTGTCCGAAGAAAATCTCAAGCTCGAGCGTCGCAACGTCGAAGCCGAAAAGGCTGATGTCGAACCGAACGATGAGCAGGAAGATTGGTTGCCGGCGGAAGGCGAATTTTCGGATCGGGTTATCGGGATTGAGGAGGTGGTGCGGAGTTCGTATTTCGGCGCCAACGCGTATAAGACGGATTGGTTGAACGAGGAAGGGCAGGACGATCAGCCGCCCGCCGTTGATGATAAGCCGTTGTCGACAAGCGATCGATCCGAGGCGATGTCGAACAGGCGGCGCGTCGAGAAGAAAATGTATGCGCTCAAGATCAAGCCGAATTTCGAGCGGCTGGATTACGTTGCCGACAAAAACGATTTGAGGGGCGGCGATTTTTCGGATTCGGCGTTGAAGGTCGGCGAGCGATTGTTGGAGCATCAACGGGCGGGCGTCGAGTGGATGTTGGAGCAATGGAAGAGCGGCTGCAAGGGCGTGCTGTTGGCGGACGATATGGGCTTGGGCAAAACGCTGCAGACGCTTGCGTTCCTTGCCGGCTTGAAAAAGTGCTGTCGTGATTACGTCAAGAGCGATCTCCCGATGCTGATCGTGGCGCCGACGGCGTTGCTCAACAATTGGCAGTCCGAGTACGAGAAATTCATACAGGACGGCATTTTTCGCGTGGTCGACCTGCACGGGCGCGGCTTAAAATTTTTCGAGACGAACGAGTT
>CAMKFB010000096.1 GCA_946411735.1 uncultured Selenomonadales bacterium | reverse complement strand
GCGGGGCAATCAACATCGGCGGCAATGTCAAGGTCACTGCGACGTCGGCGGCGAACGAGGGCTCGGGCATCGGCGTGGGCAACGGCGAAAACGCCTCGATCGGCGATATCTCGATCGGCGGCACCGCCAATGTCACCGCCACGTCGATCAGCGGCACGCCCTCCTACGGCAAGAACACCAACGTCACCGTCGGCACCACCAACATCACCGACGCTCAAAAGACCGAAGGCGTCACCGCCGACAGTCTCACGGCGAAGACCGACCCGGGCGATGTGACGATCGGTTATTGGACGACGCTCACTGAGAACAGCTCAACGTACGTCAAGCTCACCGCGAAGGCGGGCTATGAACTTGACGATGGCTCGAAATCGATCAACTATATCGCCGAAAAGAAATACCAAAGCGTTTGTACGCTCAACGGCATCACTTCGACCAAGGGCATTGTCGTAGGCGCCGACACCATCACTGTCAGCAAAGACAATCTCGTTGAGAATCCCGTTTATGCGTCCGAGGGCGTTACGCCGACGAAGGTCAGCGTTGAGAACTTGGTCGAGGGCGGCAATTACACGTTGGCGCTTGCCGACGACGTTCCTAAGGCGGAGGCTCCCGTCGACCCGACCATGATCACCAACGAGGATGCGACCGACGGCATCTTCACCATCAGCAAGGACGGCGTCTATAAGTTTGCGGCGGGCTTCAGCGGCAATGTCACCATCGCTAAGGACGCAAAGAACGTCAAGCTGATCGGCGCGGGCTCTCAACTCTCGAACGTTTACATCGATGCAAGCGCCGTCGAAAACATCAATCTCTGGATCGAAGACCTTTCGATCACCTCGAGCGGCTATGAGAGTTTGATCAAGTTCGGCAAGGGCACCGACAATTATCTGACGGTTAAGGGCACCAACAGCCTCGTCAATACCGCCTCCAACACCGATTATAACCAAGCGTTGATCAACGTGGGTAGCGGGCTCAACATCCTCGGCGACGAAGGCAGCTCCTTGACGGCATCGATGACCGGTAGTGTTTCGTACGGCGCGGTGATCGGCTCCGATTTTGGTAACAATTCTTCGGCAGCAATCAATATCGGCGGCAGTGTCAAGGTCAATGCCACGACGAATGGCTTCGGCGCAGGCATCGGCAGCGGCAGCGGCGTCCAAGGCTCGATCGGCGCAATCTCGATCGGCGGCACGGCAATCGTCGTCGCTTCGTCGAAAAAATCCACGGGCATCGGCGCGGGGGATGGAGGCAATGCGGGCAATATCACCTACGGCACCGGCACCAACGTCACCATCACCGGTAAAGACGGAACTACCACCGTCACCGACAAAACCGACGGCGTCACCGCCGACAGTCTCAAGGCTCAGACCGATCCCAATCCTCCCGCTTACGAGTGGAGCGAGCTGACCAACGGCTCCTCGACGTACCGCCAAGTCAACACGACCGAGGGCTATCAATACGACGACACCAACAAAAAGGCGCTCACCTATGTGGAGGGCACCTATGACAACAAGTTTACTCTGACAGGAATCGGCTCGACGGACGGCATCAAAATCGACAGCACGACCGGCGTCGTCACGATCGGCAGCGCCAACCTCCCCGATAATCCGCAGCCCGCTTCGACGATCACGATCGCCAATGCGAGCGGCGTTACTTCGCCCGATTACACGTTGGCGATGGCGGACAACGTTCCTCAGCCCAGAGAGATCGCGGGCGGCGATCCGATCATGATCACCAACGATGCCAAGACGAACGGCGTCTACACCATCGAAAAGGACGGCGTCTATAAGTTTGCGTCGGGCTTCACCGGCACGGTTAGGATCGCGGCGAACGCAAAGAACGTCAAGTTGATCGGCGCGGGCTCTCAACTGACGAACGTGTTCATCAATGCGAGCGCCGTCACCGACATAAATCTCTGGATCAGCGCTCTTGACATCAAATCGACCGGCGACGCGAGTGTGATCAGGTTCGGCAGCGGCACCGCCAATTATCTGACGGTCGAGGGCACCAACAGCCTCGTCAACAACGCCAACCTTAACTACTCCGCGTTGATCAATGTGGGCGGCAAGTGGAGCGGTGTGGGCGGCGGGCTCAACATCCTCGGCGGCGGCACGTTGACGGCATCGATGACCGGTGGTGATGCGTACGGCGCGGTGATCGGCACCGATCATCAATTCAATTTTTCTTCGGCAGCAATCAATATCGGCGGCAGTGTCAAGGTCAATGCCACGACGAATGGCAAGGGCGCAGGCATCGGCACCGGCTTCTACGGCTCGATCGGCGCAATCTCGATCGGTGGCTCGGCAAAAGTCACCGCCACGTCGATCAGCGGCACGCCCTCCTACGGCAAGAACGCCACCGTCAACGGCAATAAAGGCAGCGCCGCTCACGTCACCGCCGACGATCTCACGGCGCAGACCGAGCCGATTAATCCCGTTTACGGTTGGTCGGCGCTCGACGAAACCGACGGCTCCGCAAAGTACATGCAACTGACGAAAACCGCCGGCTATACGCTCGACAACACCACCAAAAAGACGCTCACCTATAACGACGCGACGGGCAAGACGCTGTTCACATTGGAAGGGATCGCCTCGACCGACTACATCACCGTCGATGAAACAACCGTCATCGTCAACGGCTCCGCGCTCAAGAAAAGCGACGTCAAGCTCATCAAGGCGGACGGCGTCGAGACCGCATACAAGTTGGTGCTCGGCTCCGACGTTGGCACTGCCGCATTGGCAGACGGCGCCACGCTAACGATGATCACAAACGAGACGGCGACGGACGGCATCTTCACCATCAGCGCGAACGGCGTCTATCAGTTCGCCTCCGACTTCACCGGCACCGTCAACATCAGCGCCGCCAACGTCAAACTGATCGGCGCGATCGATAACGCCGACTCGACCGGCAAGATCAAAGAGCTGAAGAATGTCTCGATCAACGTCAGCGCCGCGGACGCTAACCTTTGGATCGAAGACCTGTCGATCACCTCGAACAACGACGCGAATATAATCAAATTCGGCAGCGGCACCAACATGCTCACGGTCAAGGGCAACAACACGCTGAACTATACGAAAGACGGCAGCGGAAAAGCGGCGATCAACGCCGGCAGCGGGCTCAACATCATGGGCGACGGCGCGTTGACGGCAGAGGTTACCGGCAAAAATGCATCCGGCGCGGGGATCGGCTCCGACGCAAGCGCGACTTCGACGGCGGCAATCAACATCGGCGGCAGTGTCAAGGTTACGGCGACTTCGCAAAAAGGCACGGGCATCGGCGCCGGCATCCAAGGCTCGATCGGCGCAATCTCGATCGGCGGCACCGCCAACGTCACCGCCTCGTCGATCGGCGACACGGTCACCTATGGCATGCACACCACCGTCCAAAACGGCGACACCGTCATCAGCAAAGCAAACAAGACCGACGACGTCACCGCAGACAGCATCGAAGCGCAAACCAATCCGGGCAATGTGCTGGCGGATTATTGGACGACGCTCACCGACAATTCCTCGTCGTACATTAAGGGCACCTCGGTCGAAGGCTATACGCTTGCAGAGGACGGTCAATCGATCAGCTACAGCACGAAGAATTTTGCAGAGCAGTTTACTCTCAGCGGCATCGACACGACCGACGGGATCACGGTCGACAGCGAAACGGGCATCGTCGTTGTCTCAACTGCCGCTCTCATCGATACGCCGACGGCGGGCGAAACGAAAATTACGCTCACGCCCAATGACGACGTCGACACCAATTACAGGTTGGCATTGGCGGACAGCAGTAATATGAGCACTCCGCCGACGATGATCACGCTCGAGGCGGCGACGGACGGCGTCTTCACCATCAGCAAGGACGGCGTCTATCAATTCGCCGACGACTTCACCGGCACGGTCGCGATCGGCGCGACGAACGTCAAGCTCATCGGCGCGAATGTCGGGCTGAAGAATGTGGCGATCGACGTCACCGCCGAGGACGCCAACCTTTGGATCGAAGACTTGTCGATCAGCTCGAGCGGCGACGTGAATATAATCAAATTCGGCAGCGGCACCAACACTCTTACCGTCAAGGGCATCAACAAGCTGGTCAATACGAACACCGCCGGGACAAAAGCGGCGATCAACGCGGGCGGCGGACTCAACATCCTCGGTGACGGCGAATTGACGGCGGAAGGTGCGAACACGAGCGCGGCGATCGGTGCCGACAAAGACGAAGCTTCAACGGCGGTACTCAATATCGGCGGCTCCGTCACAGTCAATGCCACGTCGATCGGCGTGACGGGCAGCGGCACGATCGGCGGGGTCTCGATCGGCGGCACCGCAAAAGTCACCGTCAACTCGTTCGACGGCGACGAAGATGTCTTCTCCTTCGGCAAGGGCGCCGCCATCAGCAACGACGGCTACGAATTCAAAGACGATGATAAGACCGCAGGCGTCCCCGCTGACGATATCTCCGCGCGGAACGATCCTTCAAAGAGTTACCTTTGGGATGAGGACAAACTCGCGTCCGACGGTCAGGCGACGTATTGTTTGGTCGAGCACACGCAAAACGGTTACGCATACGACGGCTCCGCCAAGCGGGCGCTCACTTATTACGCCCAAGGAAATAAAGACCTGTTCGAGTTGAAGGGGATCCGCTCGACGGAGGGGATTACGTTCGATGAGACGACCGGCGTCGTCACGATCAACAACGCCGACCTCCCGACCGAGCCGTCCGAGAAATCGACAGTGATCAATATCAATGCGCTTGACAACGGCGATTACAAGTTGGCACTTGCCGACGACGTTCCCACTTCCGTGGCGACGGTCGATCCGACGATGATCACGCTCGATGCGGCGACCGACGGCATCTTCACCATCAGCAAGGACGGCGTCTATAAGTTTGCGGCGGACTTCACCGGCACGGTTAAGCTCGGCGCGGAGGCAAAGAACGTTAAATTGATCGGCGCGGAAGGCACGAGTGTGGACAATCCTCTGAAGGATGTTTACATCGATGCAAGCGCCGTCGAAAACATAAATCTCTGGATCGAAGATCTGTCAATCACCTCGGGCGATTACAAGAGTGTGATCCTGTTCGGCACCGGCACCGCCAATTATCTGACGGTCGAGGGCACCAACAGCCTCGAAAATACCGCCAACAACAACAGTTATGAACAAGCGTTGATCAACGTGGGTAGCGGGCTCAACATCACAGGCGGCGGCACGTTGACGGCATCGATGCCCGGTCTTGAGTCGTACGGCGCGGTGATCGGCTCCGATTTCGACAAGGACTCTTCGGCAGCAATCAATATCGGCGGCAGTGTCACCGTCAATGCCATGACGAATGGCGACGGCGCGGGCATCGGCTCCGGCGAAGGCGAAGACGCCTCGATCGGCGATATCTCGATCGGCGGCAGTGTACAAGTAACAGCGTCAACGGTGGGCACCGGCAAGGGTGATTTCGGCTCGGCGGGCGATATCACTTACGGCAAAAACGCCACCGTCACCGTCGGCACAGCCGAAATCACTGCCGATGACGAGCACAGAAAAGACACCGTCACCGCCGACAATCTCACGGCGCCGATAATGCCTTTTTCCGAGGCGATCATCGAGCTCAAGAGCTTCAACAAAAACATTTCCACTGCCACTTACCATAAGCTCACCCGCACCACCGGCTATATGCTCGAAGACGGCGCCACGGCGATCACCTATAATGAGGCGGATTACGCCGATCAGTTCAAGTTGACGGGCGTCAAGTCGGTCGATGGGATTACGATCGACGGGCAGACCGGCGTCGTCAACATCAACAAAGCAAATCTGGTTGATTCTCCGACGGCGGGCGAGACGCAGGTTCAAATCGTCGACGAAGTTGAGGGCGGCAATTACACGTTGGCAATGGCAGACGACATTCCGCAGGCGGAGGTTCCTGAAGGCGAATCGACCGCGATCACCAACGATGTCAAGACGGACAACACCTTCACGATCGAAAAGGACGGCGTCTATAAGTTTGCGGAGGACTTCACCGGTACGGTTAAGCTCGGCGCGGACGCAAAGAACGTCAAGTTGATCGGCGCGGAAGGCACGAGTGTGGACAATCCTCTGAAGGATGTTTACATCG
>CAMKFB010000095.1 GCA_946411735.1 uncultured Selenomonadales bacterium | reverse complement strand
GGGCACGGGCGCGGATATGATATATGCGCGCAACGACGGCAACACGGTGAGTGCGGGCGCGGGCAACGACACGATAGTGGTCGAGGGCAATGGCAATCGATTGTACGGCGGTCATAATTCGAGTGCAGCGACGCTGTTGACGGGCTTGAGCGACGATAATTTAATGACGGTACGCGGCAACGACAACACGGTGACAAGCGGCGCGGGTGCGAACGTGGTGGTTCTCGAGGGCAGGAGCAATCTCTACGAGGGCGCGGGTTCGGACACGATCCGCGCGGAGGTAGACAACAGCACGTTGACGGGCGGCACGGACGTTACGCTCGAGGGCGACGACAACTATGTGACGATGTACGGTGGTCGTCTGATATTCGACGGGAATCGCTCTGAGCTGGTGCTTGAAGAAAGTGAAGGGACGTTGACGGGCAATCAAATGGCCTTTTCTGCGATTAACTCACGAGCGACGGTGAGCGGCGAGGAGTTCTCGGCAGCGGTGTATCAGTCGACGATTGAGGCGACGACGTTGACGAGCGGCGATTTCTACGTAGATCGGGACGCGGTATACAACGGGCGGCGATACGTGGGCGACGCGATATTGCATATGACGAACGGGTCGGTGACATCGGCGGAGGCGCTGAGCTATATGTTTGGTGGCTTGCCGACGACGCTGTCGGGCTTTGAAGGAATCCCTGTGCGGATGCGCTACAACTTGACGATGGACGGTATCGACTACGAAGTATTCACGGTACCTTCGGGTTCGAGGGCGCGTTGCGCGGTGACGGTGCAAGACAAGTCGATAACGGGCTTGGGCTTGGGCGAAGGGCTTCGGATATCGTCGGCGGGCTTGTACACGGTGAACGGTTCGCAGTTCGAGCTGACGGCAGACGACACGATAGTGGGCACGAACGATTGGGCAGGCAAACTGTCGTTGAACTTTGAGGACAACGTGACATTTGAGGGCACGTCGTACAACGATCGGCTCAACAATTACGGAGCGGGCGCGACGGTGGACGGCGGTCTTGGAGTGGATCACATCACGCTTGGCAGCGCGGCGCGGGAGTTCGTTGTCTTCGACGAGGACAGCACATTGGAAGTCGAGGGCTTTGCCACCGGCTTTGAGAGCGTGTCGGATGTGCTGATAAACGACGGCGATCGGCGTGATTTCCGCTTTGACTTCGGGCTGACGGGCGTGCACATCACGCAAAACGAGGCAGAGATTGATCTAATCAACTCGGGCGATGAGTGCGTGGATTTTCTGTTGCAGAACAACGACGAGCTAATCAAATTCACGGCGTTGAACGGCGGAGCGACGACGGCGGGTGGCGAAGCGGATTACTACGCGTTGAATGACGGCGCGACGCTGTACGCGGGCGACGGCTCGTTCGTGGTGAACGGAGTGGATTTGCCCGATGATTATTTGAGCGGTTCGACGGTAATCGGCAGTTCGGTGTCGACGGATTACGAATTCACGGAGTTCGTGCTCGACAGCCCGCTGGTTGGCACGTACACGGTGCACGGCATCAGCTATGATACAGTGCTGGAGAGCGTTGAGGGCGCGGGACAATTCTTCGTGTTCGACGGGGACGCGACGGTGAACAATTACAGCGGGGAGGGCTTTTTCAACGCGTTGCACTTTGCGACGGACGGTCGGGCGACGGTGGAGATAGTAGAGGGTGCGCCGATCGACAACGCGTACAAGTCGGTCAAGTCGATAACGGGTGTTTCGGCGGGCGATCACTTCACCGTTGGTTCGATGATCAACGGCGAGTACTTTGATCACGCGTATACCGTGAGCGCGGACGGCACCGCCATTCTCGACGACGGCGGCGTGGCGTGGTCGGGCACGAAATTGGCGGCGCTGAACCTGATGGATATATATGATCAGGACGCCTTCGAGGAGCGATTGCGCGACTTATTGTTGCCGATATTCCGCGAGAACGTGACGGTCGACGAAGCGGGCTTGCGCATCAACCTGGCGGGCTTCAGACAAGTAATCTCGGCGCGGATCGGAGAATTTACGGAGCAATTACGCGCGGTTGAAAATCCGACGGCGGACGATGTGATCGCGGTACTCGACGAGTATTTGACGGACAAATTCGGGCTGGCGCTGTCGGACGTGCTAAACGAGGCGACGATCGAGCGGTTGAAAACGCGCTTGGCGACGCGCATAGCCGACGGCGCGGATGTGGCGGAGCAAGCGTTTGAAAGCATCGAGGCGGCGGGAGTGATGAATTTTGTGCACCAACGTGTGCTGGAGCCGATATATGAAAACTGTGGGACGCAAGTGACGGGCTCGAAATTGACGGCGCTGTTGAAGGGCGAAAGCACGTTGGTGTCGGGCTTGGTGACGGAATTTTTGTTGCCGAACGTGGCGGCGAATGATCGAGTGTTGCGATTGAGCAGCGCGATCTACAATGATTTGGTCGACAGTTTAAGGAGTAATTGGTCGGCGGCGAAGCGCACGGACGGGCGCATCGAATTGATATTGGAGGGCACGAGCGACACGGCGCGCGCGGGCATTTACGCGGCCGACGACGCGGAGCTGATTGATGCGTCGAAGGAGACGGGCGCGGCGTGGATATTCAACGCGGACGGCGGCAACGTGTCGATAGAGGGCAGCGCTCAACGCGATCTGATAATAGCGGGTGCGAACAACACGATCGACGCGGGCGCGGGTGCGGATGATTACATAGTGCTTGCCTCGGGCGAGAGCACTGTGTATGTGAGCGACGGCGCGCCGACGACGATTGGCGTCATAGCAGATGTGTTTGACGCGTACATTAGCGGCACGCATTTTGAGGACAATCACACGCGGGAATATGTGGTTTTGTCGAGCGTGAGCAATGCGGATGTATTCGGATTCGAGGCGGGCTTTAAAGCCACCGACGATGTGATAATGGTGGACGGCGACGTTACGGCTCTGGAGTTTAAGTTCAACGAATTCAATGATGTGGACGTGTTTGACGGCGCGGGGGTGATACGCTTAATAGGAACGGCGTCGATGACGAGTGGCAGCGTAACGAGCACATCACGCACGCCGCATTCGGATGTGAGCGTGGATGTGATGCTCCGCGCGGATAGCGAATTGATTAAAGCGACGGCGATCAACGATGGTCGGTTGGCGACAGCGACGGGCGCGGATATATATTATATAGGCGACGGTTCGAGCTTGACGGGCGTGACGGCGAGCGAAGAATTTACGATTGTTGACGGCGACGGCGCTATCAACTACAGCGTGAGCGGCGACGGCACGTCGATAATCAGGACGGGCGATGATCAATTGATGTGGACGGGCTTGGCGAGCGAATTGGCGGCAGTCAATGTCCTTGACCTTAAAGAAATCCCGTCGGATGACACCACTTCCGAAACGCCTATCGATGACACGACCTCCGAAATCCCCGTCGACGACACAACTTCCGAAACGCCCGTCGATGACACGACCTCCGAAATCCCCGTCGATGACACGACCTCCGAAATCCCCGTCGATGATACGACCTCCGAAATCCCCGTCGATGATACGACCTCCGAAACCCCGTCGGATGACACCACTTCGGGCTTCGGCATCGAGGATACCACTTCGGTAATCAACGGCGACGTGTTGATCACCCTTTCGAGCGGCGAACGCAATACGCTCAACGTTGTTTCGGGCGATGTGACGGTGGTTGGCTATGATGTGACAACGCGCTCGGCGTTTGCGGTCGACGGCGTGAGCACATTCGACGGCAACGGATTTGCGGGCGCGGATTACTCGGTCAAGCTCGAGGGCGATCACTCCAACGGCTTCTTCGCGGCGATTATCGAGGATGGCGACCGTCAAATCTACGGATGGAACGACGCGGAGGGGGTTATCGACGGCAGTTCCTTCGCTCAACCGCTGCAGGTTATTTCTAACGGTTGGTCGACGGTCATTGGCGGCTCGAGGAGTGACACAATCCAAGCGACGGGCGGCGATATCATCACGTTGAGCCGCGGGCATGATTTGATCACGATTGACGATCGAATGAAGGGCGAAGTGATGATCGATCTTGGCACGCATCTGACGCATACGACGGTCGAGGGCTTTGTTGATGATGTGGTCAAGGTCGAGGATGTCAACGCGCTCAAAGTCAAGGTGACGGATTACGGGATGCGGCTCCGCGCGGGCAATGCGTTCCTGACGTTGGCGGGCGTAGAGGATACCGTCCGCATCTCCGACGGCGAGAATGAATTTATTTTGCGCACGGATTATCGCGATATGCTCCCCGACGTTGATTACGTGCTGGAGGATGCGGATCGTATTGTCCGCACGCCCGACGGCGCGCTCACGATTGACGACGACATATTCATTTTCAAAGGCGGGGCGGATTTGGCGATCAACGGCTTCGACGACCGTTGGCAGCTGCAAGCGGGCGACGGCATTGAAGTTGAGCGCGTCACCACGCTCGTCAACGGCACGGTCAAGTACACCACCAATAACGGTTCACTCAAGCTTCGCAAGTAAAAAAGTGTTTCTTCAACGTCGACGGACGTAACCGCTGATCAAAACATCGCCGCCGACCATCTCAGTTTCGACGTCGACCAATTCGACGGCTTGATCGAGTTGCGTAAAGCCTTCGCCCTCGACCGCCGTCAAAGCCATTCTTCCGCCGAGCACCTTCGGTGCGATGAAGGCATTAATCCGATCGACAAGCCCCGCGCGGAGCATTGAAAAATTGAGAGTACCGCCGCCCTCGAGCATCACCGACGTGATCTCTTGAGCGGCGAGTTCTTTCAGCAAACGGCGCAAATCGACGTGATCGCCTTCGCCCGCTGTTATGATCTCGACGCCCGCCGCGCGGAGCCGATCGATATTTTCTTTCGATGCCCGCTCCGTGACGGCGATGATCGTCTTCGCCTGTCGATCGCTCACAACGTTAGAATCGAGAGGAGTTCGCGCACGGCTGTCGACGATGATGCGAATCGGATTGCGCGTTGGTCGATCGAGGCGCGCGGTCAGGGCGGGATTGTCGGCGAGCACCGTTCCGATCCCGACCATGATCGCGTCGTACTCATCGCGCCACTCGTGCACGCGTTGTCGTGCGGCATCTGATGTGATCCACTTTGATTGCCCCGCGGATGTGGCGATCTTGCCGTCGAGCGACATGGCGGTTTTGAGCATGACGAAAGGCAGCCCTGTGGTGATCCACTTCAGAAAAACTTCGTTGAGCCGTCGAGCCTCGTCCTCGAGCACGCCGACTTCGACGGCGATCCCCGCCTGCCTCAAGCGATCAAATCCGCGCCCTGCAACCTTGGGATTGGGATCGGACATGGCGGCGACGACTCGAGCAATGCCGCTTTCGATGATTTTATCGACGCAAGGAGGCGTTCGACCGTAATGAGAGCAGGGTTCGAGCGTGACGTAGAGAGTGGCGCCGCGCGCGAGTTCGCCCGCCATGTTAAGCGCGTGGACTTCGGCGTGGTGGGTGCCGGCGGCGCGATGCCAACCGATCGAAACGATTCTGCCGTCGCGCACGACCGCCGCTCCCACCAGCGGATTGGGGGAAGTTCTTCCGATTGCGTGTCGTGCCGCGCGGAGTGCCTCGCGCATAAAATATTCATCCGTCAATGTAATCACCTCAAAAAAATAATCAGCGTATCTTTACACGCTGAAAAGTTTATGATGTTATTTATTTGGTACCGCGCGAAGCGCAGGCGGTCAATCGTGCCTCCGAGAGGAGGCGACGCTCATGGATAAAGAGTTCCTGGCATGGCTGATCACAGTCATCGTCATCGCAGCTCTCGTTCTGAGACGCTAAAAAAGATTCGCCGCCAAAGCCTTCCACGCTCTGACGGCAATCGATGAAGCCTAATCCCAATAATCTATATAGTTATGGAGGCAGACCGCTTGCCGCGGTGCCCAAACGCCCTGTTAGCGCAGGGCGCTCTTTTTATCAACGAGAACTTCTCGGCATGACTGCTAACAGTCAATTAAATTATAAAGAACGGCGCCGAGGTTTGCAAGTAAAACTTCGGCTTTACACGGTGAATTTTGTGTGATAGACTTTGGTTGGTGCCGCGCGAAGCGCAGGCGGTCAATCGTGCCTCCGGAGAGGAGGCGGCAGTTATGAACGAGAATTTTCTCGCCTGGCTGGTGACAGTCATAATCATAACGGCGCTCATTCTGAGAGCGTAAAAGATTAGCCGCCACAGTCTCCAACTGTAAGCGGCTATCATCAAAGCTTTTCCACAATAACATATATAACACGGAGGCAGACCGCTTGCCGCGGCGCCCAAACGCCCTGTTAGCGCAGGGCGCT
>CAMKFB010000094.1 GCA_946411735.1 uncultured Selenomonadales bacterium | reverse complement strand
CGAAAAAAATTTTTCAATTTAAGCGGTGGCGGCTTTAGTCAAGCGACGGCGACTTTGGTCAAGCGGCGGCGGCTTTGGTCGAGCGGCGGCGGCTTCGGTCAAGCGGCGGCGGAGCAGGGGGTTGAGGGCGGCAGCCCCCATGAAGCGGGGCGCATGTGGGTGGGCGGGTGGGATTAAAATTTTTTGGAGGTCTGATATACGAATGAATTTTTTAGATCGCCAATTCAAGATCACTGAGAAGGGCTCCACCGTCCGCACCGAGCTCATTGCTGGCATCACCACTTTCGTCGCACTCTCGTACATAATTTTCGTCAACCCCAATATCCTCGCCGACGCCGGCGTCCCGAAGGAGGCCGCCGTTGCCTCCACTATCTGGATCGCCGCGCTCGCCTCTCTCATCATGGGAGTCGTCGCCAATTATCCCGTCGCGCTCGCGCCCGGCATGGGGCTTAACGCCTTCTTCGCTTACTACGTTTGCGGCGTGCTCGGGCTGCATTGGACGGTTGCGCTCGGCGCCGTATTTTTTTCCGGCATCCTCTTTCTGATCCTGACCTTCGGCGGCATTCGTCAAGCCATCATCAATTGCGTCCCCGCTAATCTCAAATTCGCCATCGGCGTCGGCATCGGGCTTTTCATCGCCTTCATCGGGCTAAAGGGCACCGGCATCATCGTCTCCGATCCCGCCACCTTCATCACACTCGGGCATATCACCACCCCCTCGACACTGTTGGCGCTCTTCGGATTGCTTTTCACCGGCGGGCTGATGGCGCTCAACGTCCAAGGTTCGTTGCTGATCGGCATCATCGTTACGACTTTGATATCGATGTTCCTCGGGCTGTCGCCGGTTCCGAGCAATTTCGGCGAAGTGATCAGCACATCTCTGCCGAGCCTCGAGCCGACCTTCGGCAAACTTGACATCGTCGGCGCGTGGCATTACGGCATCGTCTCGATCATTTTCACATTCACCGTCGTCGAGCTGTTTGACAATATGGGCACGCTGATCGGTCTGACGCAGAAGGCGAATCTCGTCGACAAAGACGGGCACATCGAAAACCTCGACCGCGCTTTGACGACCGACGCCGTCGGCACCATCGCCAGCTCGATTTTCGGCACTTCGACCGTCACCTCGTATATCGAGAGCGCGGCGGGCATTGCGGCGGGCGGCAAGACCGGTTTGACTGCCGTGGTCGTCGCCGTGCTGTTTTTGATATCGCTGTTGTTCGCGCCGTTGGTCGGCTTGGTACCGGCGTTCGCGACCTCGCCCGCGCTGATCCTCGTCGGCGCCATGATGATGAACGGCATCAAACACGTCAACTTTGAGGACTTCACCGACGGCTTCCCCGCGTTTCTGACGATTATTATGATGCCGATGACGTCGTCGATTGCCAACGGCTTTGCGTTCGGCTTTGTGAGCTACGTTTTCATGAAGACGGTCGGCGGCAAGATTCGCGAAGTGCACCCCGTGATGTGGCTGGTGAGCATCGCGTTTCTGATTAATCTCGTGATGCGCTCGTGATGGGGCTCGAACGATGTTGACGATGGCTGTAGCGTTCCTGCTCGACACTCTGATCGGCGACCCGCGCACGCGGCTGCATCCGGTCGTGCTGATGGGCAACTTGATCTCGGCGCTCGAAAAACTGTTGTATCGAGAATCGGACGGCGACCTCAAAAAAATACTCAAAGGCGGCTTGCTGGTTTGGTTGACGGTTTTAGTGAGCGGCTTTATCGGATTGGCGATATCGTTTGCGGCGTTCGTGACGGGCTCAATGACGGCGGAAATATTCATCGAGGGCTTGACGTTGGCGTTCATGATTTCGCCGCGCTCGTTGTCGGAAGCCGGACGCGAAATTCATGATCTGTTGATGGTCGGCAACATTGCGGAGGCGCGACGAAAAGTCGGTTGGATAGTCGGGCGCGACACGGATCGGCTCAACGAGCCGGAGATCGTGCGCGCGACGGTCGAGACGATCTCGGAGAACACCGTCGACGGCGTCATTTCGCCGCTGTTCTTTTATCTGATCGGCGGGCTGCCGATGGCGATGGCGTATCGCGCGGTGAACACAATGGACTCGATGATCGGATATAAGAACGAAAAATATCTGTACTTCGGACGAATGGCGGCGAAGCTCGACGACTTTATGAATTGGCTGCCGGCGCGTTTGACGGCGATATTATTCATCACCTCGGCGGCGGTGCTCAACCTCGACTATAAAAATGCGCTGCACATGGTAAAGCGCGATGCCGACAAGCATCCCAGCCCGAACGGAGGATATGCGGAGGCGGCGGTGGCGGGCGCGCTCAACATTCGATTGGGCGGTTTCAACTCGTATTTCGGTCGACAGACATTTCGCGCGTATATGGGCGAGGCGATTGAGACGTTGGCGATAAACCACATCATGTTGGCGATCCGAATGATGTACACGGCGACGATTTTGTTCTTGACCTTCGCGTTGATCTTCGGCGCATAAAAAATGGGGCGCCCGCCGATCGGCAGGTGCCCTTTTAGTTTTGCACGGAATATTATTTTTCTTCGGCAGGCTCGACGGGAGTCACTTCGACTTTCGCCGGCTGCTGAGACTGTTGCTGATTTTGAGGCTTCGGCGATTTCGGCGGCTGCGGATTGAGATTGACCTTATGATTTTTCGGCATCTTGAATGCCTGCTCGCGCCGCCGCATGTCGTACATCAAGCCCTTCACGACCGCTTTGCGCTTCTCGTCGCTGTCGTACTCGCCGAGCACTTCGACGACCGCCGGCTTCGTCTTCGTCGCCAGTTCCATGACCGCTTGAATCTGATTGTCTTCCGTCACGACGAATTTCTTCACCGCGAACGTGTTGATGATCAGCTTGCGATTCTGCGCTTGGATAAACATAGTATCCCCTCACTTTATTTTATTAATAATGCGCGTGATTTACGCATTCGTTGTTGGCGACCTCAGTATTGGAATTTCTGCAGCGAAGTCTGCAAGTCTTGAGCCAAATTCGCAAGTGCGTCCGACGCCGAGGCGATCTCCTCCGCCGACGCCGATTGCTGTTGCGATGCCGCCGACACGCTCTCCATCTCCGTCGAGACCTTTGCGCTCGCGTCCGATATCTTCATCGACCGCGTCTTGATATTGACCGAGTCCTCCGAGACCACGTCGAGCTCCCTGACCATGTTGTTGGACGCATCCGACATATCCTGCGACGCCGCCCCGATGTTGTCAAAGTTCGTGCGCAACTGTTCGACGGACTTGGTGCCTTCGCGAACCGCGACCGAGCCCTCGTGCATCGACTTGACCGCATCGTCCGTATCGTTCTGAATATCTTTGATGAGCGTGGCGATCTTCTGCGCCGCATCCTGCGACTCCTCTGCCAGTTTGCGAACCTCGTCCGCCACAACCGCAAAGCCGCGCCCTTGCGAGCCCGCGCGCGCTGCCTCGATCGCCGCGTTCAATGCCAACAAGTTTGTTTGCTCTGCGATGCCGCTGATCGCCTCGACAATCTGACCGATCTCTTTCGAGCGCTGACCGAGCTTGTCGACCGTGCTTGCGCTGTTGTTGACAATGCGCTCCACACTCAGAATCTGATTGACCGCCGACTCGATCGCTTTCGAGCCTGCCAGTGCCTGTTCGTTCGTCGTATTCGCGTGATCGGCCACCGTCGCCGCCGTCTTGCGAAGTTCCTCGATCGACTTCAGCGCATGATCGATCGACTCCATTGCGTCGCCGACATTCTGCTGCTGCTCGACCGTCGCGCTTGCCGAATTGGTCACCGATTGCGCCACCTGCTCCGACGCTTGCGCCGATTGATGCGCCGACGCCGTCAACTCTTGCGATGACGCCGCCAATTGCTCCGCCGATGTGCTCGTTCTCTTCATCAGATTGTTGACGACGTTGCGCACCTCGAGCACCGCATCCGTCACCATGCCGAACTCGTCTCCGCGCGGAGCCTCTCGACGTGCCGTCTCACGGAAGTCGCCGTCGCGCAGCGTGTTGCAAATATGAATGACGTTGTTGAGCGGCGAAGTCACCGCCTTGGTGATCGCTATGCTCGTAAAGATCAAAATGAATGCCGCGCCCGCCAAGCCGATCAGCATGTTGCGCGTCGTGTCGTCGATATCCTGAGTGCTCTCCATAATCTCGCGCGTCGAAATCTCATGTGAAAGTTTCTGAAGCGCGACCAGCTTGTCGCCCAAGCCCAAGCCCAAATCCATGACCTCGGAATCGTAATAACTGATTGCTTGATTGCGATGAGCCGCCGTCGCCGACATATCGGCGCCCGTCGGAGGACGCATTGCCACCAAATTGCCGCCCACCTGCTTGAATTTATCCCAATCCTTCTGAATGAGATTGAGCTGCTGCATCAGCTCGGGCGTGTCGCTGTTGATTTTGATGTAATCGGCGATGCACTGGTCAAGCTCCTTGACGCTGTCGTTATACCGTCCCGCGCGCAACTGATACATCGTCGGATCGGGATTCAACGGCGCCAGCACCGACTGCAATTGCGCCATCCGCATGGCGTGGAGCGCTTTGCCCGCCAGATCGATGTTCGTCAAGTTGACTTCGTACATTTGGGCGATTGCACCCTTCGCGCTCTGCAACGACATGTAGCCGGCAAATCCGATCGACAGCATGCCCAGCAGAGCCACGACGTTGAGGATCACCAGTTTGTAGGCGACCTTCATGTCATTCATCCAACTCATAGAAAATCCTCTACTTCCTTTCGAAAAATTTTTTTTGACGACGTCGGAGAACCTTCCAACAGGCGCCCTCAATATTCAAATCATTGTAGACCATAAAAAATCATTTGTCTAGTAGTTTGATGCAATCGACGAGTTTTCTTTCGAGTTTATTTTCAAGTTCCGACAGATTTTCGGCGTCAAAGTCGTCGATCAGATGAGTGTGCGCGCCGTTGCGAGTCTCCGCGCTGAATTCCTCTGAAAAAATGTTGTAGTAAATGACGAGATCGCGCGCCCGAGCGAAGTCAACGTAATTGATCACGACGAAGGAGCCGTTGGTGATCTCGATCGGCGCCGACGGCTCAACAAACAGCTTGAAGTCATCGATCGACGGCGGCAAATTTTTTCCGTAATCCCATGTCGACAGCTTCAACTGCTCGACAAAAAAATTTTTCTTGGAGCCGCGCTCCTCAAATTCTCTCAACAGACCGTCGAGCGCCGCGCGGAGACGCCGCATAAATCGCTCGAAAGAGCCGGTAAAAAATTTGGTGAGACACCAATCGTTGAGCCCGCATCGAACGCGAACCTTATATTCGGATGTGGTCTCGTCGAAATACGCCGCGATCGTGCAATGCCGCTCCGTGCTCTCGTACTTGAAAATCTCGACGGCGTTGTCGGCGGCAGCGTAAGTCTCAACGAATTTGAAGGTCCCGAAATTCGACGGCAACGCGGCGGCGTCCAAAATCTCGTGCGTATCGGCTTCGATGTGCAGGCGGGTCTCCTCATTCAATCGAATCACCTCGAAAATTATTATATTACGCGCCGATTGATGATATAATCGACGGAAAAACATTGGAGGCGTTGCGTTTGAAGGCGTCGATGACGACGGTAAAAATCATAGCGGCGGTCGCGATCGCGTTGCTTTTTTTGACGGTGCACCTGATGGTGCCGGGGCTGTTCTCGGAGCTTTACGAATTGTTGCGGCGCGGCGACATCGTCGAGACGGCGGAATATATTCGCTCGTTCAACGAGGGCGCGGTGGTGTTCAGCTTCCTGCTGACGCTGTTCGTCAACGCGTTGGGATTCCCGCCGGCGATCATTTTCTCGACGGCGAACACATTGATCTTCGGGATCGTCGAGGGCATCACGATATCGGTGGTGGCCGAAACGGTCGGCGTGACGATCAGTTTTCTGCTGTTGAGATTTTTCTTTCGAGACGCGGCGGAGAAAATCATCAGCAAGAGCCCGCGCCTGAGCAAGATCGATAAGTACAGCGGCGAAAAGGGCTTCGTAGTAATGCTGATCGCGCGGATGGTGCCGTATGTGCCGTCGGCGCTGTTGAATGCGTTGGGGGCGCTGTCGTCGCTGAGCCTGCGGGATTATTTCATCGCGTCGCTGATCGGAAAATTTCCGTCGACGGGCATCGAGGCGATCATCGGTCACGATGCGATCCTGCACGAGGAGGATCCGACGCGGATTGTGGTCGTCGTGGTGTTTGCGATCGTGCTGATCGGTTGGGCGTGGTGGTACGAACGCCGCATTCACCGATAAAATTTCTCTCAACCGATTGGGCAGAGTTTGATGGGGCGCCGCCGCCGCTCCCACCCCCCGTGTTCGGCGCCCAACAGAGAACGC
>CAMKFB010000093.1 GCA_946411735.1 uncultured Selenomonadales bacterium | reverse complement strand
CTCATCTGGTAGAGCGCAACCTTGCCAAGGTTGAGGTAGCGAGTTCGAGCCTCGTCGTCCGCTCCAGCCGCTTAAGAAGTGGCGGAACAGTGGGCGCGATCGGTGGTCGAGATCGATCGGGAGTCGAGCCCGCGCGACGGATGATTGGCGTAAATAGTTTATCCTTCGACGAGCGGACATAGCTCATCTGGTAGAGCGCAACCTTGCCAAGGTTGAGGTAGCGAGTTCGAGCCTCGTTGTCCGCTCCATGTTCATGATATCCACGGGCCTATAGCTCAGTTGGTCAGAGCAGTCGGCTCATAACCGATCGGTCCCAGGTTCAAGTCCTGGTGGGCCCACCAAGCTATAGGTTGAGCATATTGAATGGCCTTGTAGCCCAGCTGGATTAGAGCGTCTGGCTACGAACCAGAAGGTCGGGGGTTCGAGTCCCTCCAAGGTCACCACGGGTAGGTAGCGAAGTGGCTAAACGCTGCGGACTGTAAATCCGCTCCCTCCGGGTTCGGTGGTTCGAATCCACCCCTGCCCACCATCATTGAAATCAAAGCGCCGCCGTCGAGCGGCGTTTTTCGTTGCCAAAAATCATTTCTTGTGTTATAAACCGTTTAAGAGGTGAAATTATGAAACGCATCTTTGTTGATCAGCTCGCCGACATCATTACCTTCACCGGCGATACCGCCCGACATCTCGGCTATTCGCTCCGCTCGCGCGTCGGCGATCGAGTGCAGGTGGTCGATGCGCTCGGCAGTTGCGCCGAAGTCGAGCTCATACAATTCGACCGCGAATCCGTCCGCGCCAAACGCGTCTCCGATATCGTTCAGTTGCGCATCGAGCGCCCGATCACTCTCGCCTGCTGCCTGCCGAAACAAAATAAATTTGATATCATCGTCGAGAAGGTGACCGAAATGGGCGTGTCGAGGATCGTGCCGCTGATTTCCGATCGAACGATCGCCCGTCCGTCCGAGGCGCGCGAACAGTCCAAGCTCGAGCGTTGGAGTCGCATCATCCGCGAAGCCGCGCAACAATCCGGTCGAGCGTCGCTGCCGCTCCTCGAGCGGATCACCGAACTTCCCGCTTGGATCGACGAAATCAAGCCGCTGCTCGTCGACGAAAACATCGCCCTGATCTTTTGCAATGAGCGTGAGCGCAACATTCATATCAAAAGCGTTGTGCGCGATATCAAGTGCGAAGTGATCATCTTGATCGGTCCGGAGGGCGGCTTTTCCGATCGCGAAGTGCGGATGATTAAGGACGCCGGCGCCTTCAGCGTCAGTCTCGGCGCGCAAATCCTCAAGGTCGATACCGCCGCGCTCTCGACCGTCGCCATAATTCAATACGAGCTCAACGGTTGAGGATATGAGAATAAAATTTTTGACGCTCGGCTGCAAAGTCAATCAGGTCGAGACCGAAGCCATGCAGCGGCTGTTCGAGCTTGCCGGTCATTCGATTGTCGAGGAGATTGACGACGCCGACGCGATTGTGATCAACACGTGCGCGGTGACGGCGGTTGCCGCTCAAAAGTCGCGGCAGATGATTCATCGCTCCGCGCGGAGCGGGGCGGTGATCGCGGTGGTGGGCTGCTACGCTCAAGAGAGTCCGACGGAGATCGACGCCGACGTCGTCATCGGGACAAAGGAGCGCGCGCGGATCGTCGAGCTGACGGAGGCGGCTGCCGCTCAAAAACAATCGTTTAATGTCGTCGGCGCGGTCGGCACGGAATTTGAGGAGCTGCCGCATATACCGTCGAGGACGCGTGCCTTTATCAAAATCGAGGACGGTTGCGACCAGCGCTGTTCGTATTGCATCATCCCGTCGTTGCGCGGCGCCGTCCGATCCCGTTCGCTCGATTCGCTCCGCGCGGAGTGCCGTCAATTGAACGAGCTCGGCTTCAAAGAGTTTGTGCTGACCGGCATTCATCTCGGCGCCTACGGTAAGGATTGCGGATTGCGATTGATCGACGCCGTCACCGCCGCGCTCGAGAGCGGTCGCCCCGAGCGATTGCGGCTGTCGTCGATCGAGGCGACGGAAATTCACGACGAGCTGATCGAATTGCTCAAAACCGATCGGCGGCTCTGTCGACATCTGCACCTGCCGCTGCAGTCGGGCTGTGATGAAATTCTTCGCGCGATGCATCGACCGTATTCGACGAAACAATTCGCCGCGCTGGTCGAGCGACTCTCGAGCGAAGTGCCGTCGATTTCGATCACAACCGATTTGATCGTCGGCTTCCCGGGCGAAACCGAAGAACTTTTCGAGCGGACGGTTCGCTTCGTCGAGGAGCTGCCGCTGTCGAAACTGCATGTATTTCCGTATTCGATCCGTCGCGGGACGGTCGCCGCGTCGATGCCCGATCAGATTGAGCCCGCCGTCAAACACGAGCGCGCCGCGCGGATGATCGAGATCAGCAATCGAAAATCCGTCGAGTATCGCAAACAATTTATCGGCGCGCGCGTCAAGATTTTGAGTGAAACGCTCACGAACGGCGTCGTCAACGGGCTGACCGATAATTATATAAGGGTGTTCGTCGAAGGCGCGGTCGAGCTCGGGAAAATGGTCGAAGTCGAGCTCGTCGGGATCGAAGGCGACGGAATGTCGGGGCGCGCCTTATGACGGAGTTTCGAGTTAATGAGACCGGCGCCGTCATCAAGGTCGAGCTCGCCGACAATTTTGTCAAGCGATTCTTGGGGCTGATGGGGCGCGCGCGGATCGACGGCGGGCTGTTTTTGGCACCGTGCAACAGCATTCATATGTGTTTTATGAAATTCTCGATCGACGCCGTCTACGTCGACAAAAATTATCGGATCAAGAAAATCGTGCGCGGGCTTCGACCGTGGATCGGACTGTCGATGTGCCCGGGCGCCTTCGGCGTGCTCGAGTTGACGGCGGGGGATGCCGATAATTTTAATCTCGATGTCGGTCAGACTTTCGACGTGAAATAAAAAAGTGCTCTCGGCGATGAGAGCACTGATTTTTTTTATGCAAACAGCTCTGTCGAAAGGTAACGGTCGCCCGTGTCGGGAAGGAGCGCCACGATCGTCTTGCCTTCGAACTCCGCGCGGAGCGCCAATTGCACCGCCGCCGCCAGCGCCGCCCCCGAGGAGATTCCGATCAAAATGCCCTCCGCTCGAGCGAACTGCCGCCCAAATTTGAAGGCGTCCTCATTGGCGATCGCAATTACTTCGTCGTACACTTTCGTGTCGAGCGTTGAAGGGACAAACCCCGCGCCGATCCCTTGAATTTTGTGCGCGCCCGCCGTCCCTTTCGACAGCACAGGCGATGTTGCCGGCTCCACCGCGATCACTTTGATCGACGGCTTTTTATTTTTGAGGAAATGACCGACGCCCGTCAGCGTGCCGCCCGTGCCCACGCCCGCCACAAACGCGTCCACCGCGCCGTCCGTGTCCGACCAGATCTCCGGTCCCGTCGTCCGCTCGTGCATTTCGGGGTTGGCGGGGTTGGTGAATTGCGACGGGATGAATGCGTTCGGCGTCGTTGCCGCCAATTCTTCCGCCTTCGCGATTGCGCCTTTCATTCCCTTGGCGCCCTCCGTCAGGACGATTTCCGCCCCGTACGCTTTCAACAGATTGCGCCGCTCCACGCTCATCGTCTCGGGCATCGTCAGGATCGCTCGATAGCCCCGCGCCGCTGCCACGCTCGCCAAGCCGATCCCCGTATTGCCGCTCGTCGGCTCGATTATCACCGAGTCCGGCTTGAGCTTGCCTTCCGCCTCCGCCCGCTCGATCATTGCCTTCGCAATCCGATCCTTCACGCTGCCTGCAGGATTGAAATACTCGAGTTTCACCAGCAGCCGCGCCTTCAGTCCGTTCGCCGACGAGAAATTTTTCGGCTCGAGCAACGGCGTCCCGCCGATAAGCTCCGTCACGCTCGAATAAATTTTGGACATATAAATCACCTCGCCGCCCATTATACTTCATTCCATTTCAATTGTCGAGGGCGGTTTCGAAGTGCAATCGTACAGCACTCGATTCACGCCTTTGACTTCGTTGACGATTCGATCCGCCGCGCGAGTCAATACATCCCATGGGATTCGCGTTGCCGTCGCCGTCATAAAATCCGTCGTCTCGACCGCTCGCAGCACGATCGCGTAATCATACGTCCGTCCATCGCCCATTACGCCCACCGATCTCATATTCGTCAGCGCCGCGAAGTATTGATTCGATTTGACGCCCGCACTCTCGAGCTCCGCGCGGAAGATCGCATCCGCCTCTTGCACGATCTTGATTTTCTCCGACGTCACCTCCCCGATGATTCTGATCCCAAGCCCGGGACCGGGGAAGGGCTGTCGACTTACGATCTTCTCGTCGAGCCCCAGTTCGCGTCCGACCGCGCGCACCTCGTCTTTGAACAGCAGTCGCAACGGCTCCACGATCGATTTGAAGTCGACGTGATCCGGCAGCCCGCCCACGTTGTGATGTGACTTGATCACCGCCGCCTTGCCGAGTCCGCTCTCGATCACGTCGGGATAAATCGTGCCTTGCACAAGGTACTCGACCGCGCCGATTTTTTTCGCTTCCTCCTCGAACACGCGGATAAATTCCTCGCCGATGATTTTCCGCTTGCGCTCCGGCTCCGTCACGCCCGACAATCGCGTCAAAAATCGTTGCGACGCGTCGACCCGAATGAAGTTGAGATCAAAATTTTTGAAGACCGCCTCGACTTCGTCAGCCTCATTCTTTCGGAGCAATCCGTGATCGACGAACACGCACGTCAAATTCTTGCCGATCGCTTTCGACATCAACGCCGCCGCCACGCTCGAGTCGACTCCGCCGCTCAACGCGCACAGCGCTCGACCGCTGATCGTCGATCGAAGTTCGGCAATCTTTGTCTCGACGAAGGAGCTCATCTTCCAATCACGTCGGCAACCGCAGATGTCGATGAAGTTGTCGAAAATGACGCTGCCCTCGACGGTGTGTACGACCTCGGGATGAAACTGCACCGCGTACAGTTTTCGAGCGTCGTCCTCCATCGCCGCGATCGGGCAATGCTCCGTCGAGGCCGTCGTCGAAAATCCGCGCGGCGCCTCGACGATCCGATCGTTGTGGCTCATCCAAACCGTTGAGCGCGCCGACATTCTATCAAGCAGTCGAGAACCGTCGAGCCGATCGAGCTCCGTCCGACCGAACTCCGACGTCGCCGCACGATCGACCCGCCCGCCGAGTACCTTCGCCATCAGTTGAGCTCCGAAGCATATCCCGAGGATCGGCACGTCGAGCTCAAAAATTTTCCCGTCGACGCTGAAGTCGTCCGCGTTCACTGATTGCGGTCCGCCCGTCAATATTATTCCGCGCGGAGCAAATTTTTTTATCGCCTCGAGATCGAACACGTTATAGCCGTGCACCTCGCAATAAACGTGATTCTCCCGCACCCGCCGCGCGATCAGTTGATTGTATTGCCCGCCGAAATCCAGCACCAAAATTTTTTCCATCGATAATTTCCTCCCGTCATAAATTCGCCGCACCGATGATGCCCGCCGTGTCGCCCAATTGCGCGATCGCTATCGTCGGCAGCCGCGATCCTTCCCCGCCGAAACAGTCCGCCTTGATCATATCCTCCAGCGGCTCGATGAACCGCTCCGCGTACGCCGACATCACGCCCCCCAATAATATCAGCTGCGGGCGAAACATGTTGACGATGTTCACCACGCCTTGCCCCAACATCAGCGTGTACCGGTCGAGCACTTCTGTCATGTCGATGTCCTCGCGATCCGCTCGACGGAATATCTCCTCGATCGTCGTCTCGCGCCCCAATGCCAGGCGCGCTTCCCGCAACAGAGCGCCCACCGACGCATACGCCTCAAGACAGCCCTTCCGACCGCACGTGCACCGACGCCCGTTGACGCGGATCACCTGATGACCGATCTCCGCGCCGCCGATCATCCCGCCCTCAAATAATTTCCCGTCGAGAATGATCCCGCCGCCTATGCCGTTGCCGATCGTCAGCAACACCAAATCCTTCACGCCGCGCCCCGCGCCCGCTATCGATTCGCCCAGCGCCGCGCAATCCGCATCGTTCGCTATTCGCACCGGACACGGAATCAGCTCGCCCAGCGCTTTTTTGAGCTCAACATTCTCCCATCTCAAATTGTTCGAGTAGATCACCATGCCCGAGCGCCGATCGATCGTGCCCGCCACGCCCGCGCCCACGCCTACGCATCGATCCAACGGGATTTTGTTGTCGGTCAGCAACTTCAATATGTTTCGCGCGGAGTCTTCAATGATCGATTGCGCACCGCGCTCCGGCTCCGTCGCCCGCCGCTCCACCGCGATCAATCGGTTTCTCTCATCGACCAGCCCCAGTTGAATCTCCGACGAGCCGATCGTTATTCCAACTCGAATCGGATCAACCTTCGGTCGCACCGCCGTCAGCAGCGCGTTGCACGTCCCCTCGATCTGCCAATCCCCCGAACCCGCCGGCAGGAAAAACGAATCGCCCTTGCGATAATTTATCGTCTCAATCTGATTGCTGATGATGCCCTCGCCGTCGAGGATCACTATCGACAAAAACGAATCCGTCCGCACCGTCCCCTGCATCCGATACGTCAATTGCCCGTCCAGCAACAGCTTATCGACCGTGAAATAATCGCAATCCGCCACGTGAGGATACGCGCTCCCGCTCCGCACGATCGGATATCGATCCGCCACCGCCAACGCCTTCTCAAGATGCAACTCGCGCTTGCTGTCGTAATCATACGCCCGATACGTGACATTCGAGTTCTGTTGAATCTCCGCCAACAATATGCCC
>CAMKFB010000092.1 GCA_946411735.1 uncultured Selenomonadales bacterium | reverse complement strand
CGTGATATAATACTATATTCTAATAGAAAGGGTTGAGCATCCATGAGTTTACTTCGGAGGTTCAAGCGACATCTGCCGTCGCGGGACTCCGTAAGGAAAATTCTCCTGGGCTTGACAGCATTCAGCCTCTTCACCTCCCCCGCGCAAGCATCGGAGATTACCGATAAGGACGGCAAGTCGCTCATTGACGGCGAGCCTGTCCATGACCTCTACGCGCAGGAAATTGACGGCAACCTTGCCCGCAGTGTCTACGACAAATTCAATCTGTCAGAGAACGAAATCGCCAACATGCATTTCAACAAGCAGGGCGAAAACACTCACGCCTTCGACCTGGTCAACTTCGTCAACAACAAGGTCGACATCAACGGCACGGTCAATGCGATCCGCGACGGCGCCATCGATGGCAATCTCTACTTCTTATCGCCCGAGGGCATTGCGGTTGGCGCGAGCGGCGTTATCAACGCGGGCGGCTTCACCGCTTACTCCATGTACAGCTCCGATTACAAATCCGCGCGCGACGGCAAAATGTCCGACCTCCGACAGGAGCTTGCGACAAATATTAACGGCGGTTACGCCAACGCCTCCGATAAAGCGGTCGAGATCAACGGCGTGATCAACGCGCGCAACTCCATCGCTCTTCGCGGTCAAAAGATTGATGTCGCCGATACCGCTCAACTCAACGCCAAGACCGATATCGACTTCACCAATTTGGTCAACGCGGGCTCGACCGTCAACAACCTCGAAAATATCAACATGACGGTCGACCCGACGGGCTCGGGCGACATCGTCATTTCCGTCAGTCAAGAGCACACCGCCAACGACAGCATTTTCGGCACCATCAGCGGCGACGCGCTCACCATCTGGCCCGGTAACAAGACCACCACCCTCGAGCCCACCATCAATATGAACGGCGCTGTCGATGCAAGCGGCAACGTCACTTTCAAAGCCAACGCCACCACCACTTTCCAAGAGGGCTCCCTTCTTAACCTTATCGGCACCATTAAGGGCTCCATCCTCAACCAAGTCGGGCTCGACCTTGACGCCGATTGGATCAACAAGACCAACAACGCCAAGATTAATGTGGGCGGCAACATCAACGCCGGCGGCGACATCTCCTTCACCTCCAACGCCGACACCAACGCCGTCATGATAAACAGCACGCCCGAATATCGGCAGTCGACCGCCCTCACCAACCTGATCCCCACCATCGCCTTCATCTATTCTCAAATCGACAACAACGCCATCATCGACGTGAAGGGCAATCTCAAAGCCACGGGCGGCGTCACCGCCAATGCCAATGCCAACGCCAACCTCTACGCCATGGGCACCGCCGCCACCATGGTCGACAAGACCGTCACCAACTCCGTCGTCTACACCGCCATCAGCGTTGCCAACGTCGACAACAAGGCGGAGATTTCCTTCAACGACGTCACGGCGGGGGGTGATGTCATCGCCAACGCCACAGGCAAATACAGCGTCGAAAACGACACGTTCTCCATCATTCCCGATGCGTCCTTCCTGTCGACGGCGATCGCCATCAACCAAGGCGACAGCTATGCCGGAGTCAACCTGAACGGCGACATCACCGCGGGCGGCAAGATTGACGTCGACGCCTTCAACAAGGAAATCAACTCCCGCTTGACCGCCACCAATGAGCTCGGCGACCGCAACATCATCATCAAAGGTCAGAACATCCGCGATCTCTATCAGATTGAAAACGGTCTCAGCGATTCGATTTTCTCCTCGATCAACGAATGGATTGGCGCCAAGGAATTCATCGGCAGCCACTCCTTCAACCTTATGTCGGGCAAGTCCGTTGCCTCGAAACTGTTCACCGGCGGCTATTTCAAATCGGGCATGTCGGTGGGGGTGCTATCGAATAACCACGATGCGAAAGTCAACGTTGCCGACAACGTCAAGCTCAAATCTGCCGCCGATCTTTCGCTCGACGCTCAACTGACGACCGCGGGGCTCCACGCCGCCGCCGTCAACGTGCTCAACAACAAGACCGAGGGCTCCGACACCAAGGTCGGCGTCAGCGGCGCGGTCAACGTGGTCGATGTCGACAACAACGCCAACGTGATTGTCGGCAAGGACGCCGAGCTGTCGGGCGCCAACGTCGCCGTCAACTCCATCGCCAAAGCCGATTACAATCAGTTCTACGCCGAGATGGCTCACATCAAAAACGCTTGGCAAAATCTCTTCGACGTCGCTAAAAAATTCGGCGCCAATTTCATCAGCGGCAAATCCGAAGTCGACACCGCCATCGAGGAGCTCGGCACCATCACCGACAAGGTCAAGTACGCTCAAAAGCTCGCCGAAATTCAGGATAAAATCTCCGAGCACTACAATCATTACAACTTCAAACAATTTGCCGACACCATTTCCGACGGCGCCAACACCTACAGCGCTTTGAAGTCGGCGCTTTACGCGACCTTTGGCGTGCTCGACCCTGCCAACTACGTCAACTTCTATGCGCGTTCGACCGTGCAGGACGGCAAAGCGGGCAACTCCGCCTCGACCGCCGACATCAGCGGTTCGGTTCAAGTGATTGACGTCGACGACAACGCGCTGACATTGCTCGGCGAAGGCGTCAAGGTCAACGGCACCGCCAAAGCCGACATAACCTCCAACGCTTCGACGGACATTGTCGAGCTGACGGGTCAAGGCGGAAAATATCTTGCCGCCAACGACATGGGCGCGGGCGCGGGCGTGGGCGCGTCGGTTGTGGTCACGGGCATCGACACTTATGCCAACACCGTCATCGGCAAGAACAATCAGCTCACCGCCGACACCATCAACGTCACCGCCGACAACAACGTTGACCAGATTGGGATTATTTACGGCGCGGGCGTATCGGGCAAAATCGGCGTGTCGGGCATGATGAATATGATGTACGGCGATTCCTTTGCGAGTGCTTCCATCGACGATCAAACGACGATCAACGCTCCGACCGCCCTCAACGTCAAATCCGATAACGATACCAACATCACCGCCGTCACGGGCGGCGTCACCATCGGCGATAAATCCGCCTCCGCCGCCGTCGGTGCGGGCTTCAATCTCAACAATTTCGATGTGCATTCGCTTGCGACGATCGCCGATAATTCCTCTGATCAATCCGTCGATGACACCGTCTTGACCGATTCTCAAATCGCCGCCATCGAAGCCGCCGTCGATAAAGATATTGCCGACGGCAAGATCGATGCCTCCGATCGCGCTCTCACCCTTGACGAGGCAAAATCCGTCGCGCGCAAGGCGATCCTCGCCAATGATCACGCCAAGGATGTCGAGACCAAACGAGTTGAATCGGTCAAGGCAATTCGCAAGGCGCTCACCACCGATCAAGTCAACCTGCTCGGCACGAAAGACTCCGCGCGGGGCTCGATCAATGCCGGCGACATCACGGTTGAGGCGACCACCGACGGCACCATCAACTCGGTTGCGCTCGAGGGCTCCTACATCGGCGATAACAATTCCGTCTTCAGCTCCATCAATAAAGTCCTCAACGCCGGCGACCAGTTCACCAACCTCGGCTCCAAATTTATTAATTACCCCGGCAAAAAACTTTCTTCGTTCCTCGGCGGCAAATTCTCCAACCTCCTTAAACGCCAAAACCAAAGCGAAGATTTTGTCATCGACGACGACCTCGGTCCCATCTTCAACGACAACTCCCAAAACAACAAAGGGCTCAACGGCGAATTGATTGCCGCCGATAACGCCGTCGGCGGTCAAGGCGGTCAAGGTGGTCAAGGCGGTCAAGGCAATGTCCAGCCCTTAGACTTTGAGAACGTTCCGCCTGAGGGTTTCCAACTCTCGGGCGCGGGCTCGATTGCGGTCAACGTCTCTGACGGTGATACGGTTGCGCTCATCGACAACAACGCCGTCAATGTCGCCAACCTCAACGTCAAATCTACCGACGATCTCTATAACGGCGCCTATTCTGGCGGAGCCGCCATCATTTGGTCAAAAGACTCCAATGCCGACAAAAACGGCACGGTCGGCGGCGCGGCTGCAGTCAACAAGGGCGATCGCCGCGTCGACGCGCTTGTCGCCAATTCCATCGTCAACACCAACGCCGGCGATCTCTCTATCAATGCGTCCAAGGACGGAGTCGATGTCGCTGCCGCCCTCGGGCTCGCCTTCGCCGTAACCGACATTACCAACGGCATCAACGTCGCTGCCGGTGTCGGAGTCAACCTTGCCGATAACGATGTGCGCGCAATGCTCGTCAACAGCGATACAGGCTCCGTCGAGCGCGCCTTCGATAATCTCAACATTCATGCCGCATCCAATGATGTTCAGGTCGCCGGCGGCGCCGATGTTGCCGTTGCTGTCGGCTCGGATACCCAAAGTGACTTAGCCGCCATAGCCGCCTCCGTCATGGTCTCCCAAATCGATAACGACCTGCAAGCGGGCGTCTTCGGCGGGCATCATTACGCTCAAAACATCGACATCTCCACCGTTAAATCCGACGTCATTGTCGACGCCGCTCTTTCCTTCAGCTTCTCCAAATTTTCCCTCCTACGCGGTCGCTCAAGTCCTTATGCCGTCAGCGGCACCGCCGTCAGCGGACTGTTGACTTCCACATCCGACTCTTTCATCGACAACGCCACCATTACCGCCAACTTCGTCAATCTCCTCAACGATCAGAAGGCGAACGATAACGCCAAGCGTCAGACCCTCGTCGACAGCGGGCTCGACATCACCGGCGAAAGTTATATGGGCGAGCAGGCGAAGGAAAATGTTGATCCCGCCAATGCCGACGGCGCGGTGATAGTCGGAGCGGCGCTCGGAGTCCAAGTCGCTTCCTCCAAAAGCAACACCTCTTCGCCTCATCCCATCGGCGCATCCATTGCCGTCAATAAAGTCAACATCGAGGACAACGTTTCCATCAACAACGCCACCATCAACTCCCCCACTCTGATTGCTTCCTCCAATGATAAGCTCCGCCTCGTCAACGTCGCTGCCGGCGCCGCAGGTTCTAATGTCGGCGGCAATGCCGACGACTTAGGCTTAAATGTCGTCGGCTCGGTCGGCTGGAACGTCGGCTCCATCAATAATGCCGTTAACGTCAAAGACTCGACCATCAACGCATCCAACGTCGACATCAAATCCGCCAACGATTCTCAAGCGGTCAATGTCGCAGGCGAAGTCTCCGTCGGCAATTCCGTTTCCATCGGGCTTGCGATTGCCTCCAACTCTCTTAACAACACCGTTCAATCAAAAATTGACAACACCGCCATCAACGGGCTCGACAGCGCAACCAATTCCATCGATGTCGACGCCGTCAATCGCTCGAAGGTGGTAGAGGTCGCTGCCGCCGTCAATGTCTCCACCAATAGCGCCGTCATCAACGGCAACGTCGCCATCAATACCGGCACCAACTCCACCAAGACGATCGCCGACAAGCTCACGACCGTCAACGCCGACGCCATCAACTTCACCGCCGACGACACCGCCACAAAAACTACCGTTGCCGGCATGGTCAACGTCGCCAAAGGCTCGGAAGTTGCCGCCGCCGTTGCCTTCTCTCAAATCGGCTCCTCCTCCAACAAAGAAATTCTCGAGGCGTCGATCGCCAACTCCAACATCGGCGCGCATCAAGGCGCCAACATCTCCCTCAACACAAAAGACGCGTCCACAATCTCAACCACCGCCGCCGGCATCGGCATCTCCTACGGCAAAACGGACACCTTTAAATTCACTGCGCAAGGCGCGGGCGCGGCGTCGTACATCACAAAAGATGTTGACGCGGGGCTCAAAAACTCCGTCATCACCGGAGCCCCCAATCTCGACATCGACGCCAACTCCAACAGCGCCGTCACCACAGTCGGCGCCATCGTCTCAGGCTCCAATCAAAATTACATTACCGCGACGATCGGAGTTGCGGTCAGTGATATCAACCAAAATACCGACGCCTTCTTCACCAACGATGCACTCAGCGACACGCAATCGGTTCTCGACAACGTTGACATCCGCGCCAACTCCAAGCAGAAAGTTACGGGCGGCGTGGGCAGCGGCAGCGTCGAAATCAGCAACCAATCGATCTTCACCGGGGCGGGCTCGGGCTCTCACAATCACGTCGGCTCAAAAACCAACGCCACCGTCACCAACTTCAACGCTCAAGCCGCCAAAAACTTCGGCGTGATTGCGCAGTCCGACGATATTCTTGCCAATTACGCCGGCACGCTCGAGATCGCGGGCGGCAAGGTCGGGCTCGGCGTCTCCGCTTCCAATAATAAAATCGACGGCGATACTTCCGCCAAGATCACAGGCTCGACGCTTAGCGTTGCCGGCTCCGACGAGGAATCCGATCTGATTGCGGTCAACCACGGGCTTAACGACGGCGTTCTCATCACAAAAGCGGTCAGCTCCAACACCGGGTCGGCAAGCGGGCTTGCCGATGGTCGCTCGAGTGAAAACCTTTCGGGCATTGTCGTCGATGCAAGCTCCACCCACGGCTTGAGCTCTCTGCTTGCCTCCGCCTCCGTTCAATTCGGTAAAGACGGCGGCAGCGGTGCAGGCTCTTTGAACTTCGTCAACATCGGCGGCAAGACGGAGGCTGCTTTCGACAACTCCACCAACAGCGCGGTTGACGGCAAGGCGGGCTCGGTCAATGTGGGCGCTTACGATTACTCCAATAAGGGCGGGTTTATCGGAGGCGCGGCGGGCGCGGGCAACGTGGCGGCAGGCGTTTCCGTCGCGGTCGCCAACGTCGATCGCAACGTCACCGCCTCCGTCAACAACACCGCCGACAATCCGCTCAACATCGACGCTCACGACTTCAACGTAAACGCAGTCAGTAGGCAGGGGCTTTCGGATTTCATGTTGAACGCCGCCGCCGCTGTCGACATCAACGGAGAATTTGCGCTTCAAACCGCCGACAATGTCGCATCCAACGTCAACACCTCGA
>CAMKFB010000091.1 GCA_946411735.1 uncultured Selenomonadales bacterium | reverse complement strand
ACGATCAATGCGGGCGCCGGCGATGATTCCATCTACAACGATGGCGAGAACGTGACGATCAATGCGGGCGCCGGCGATGATTCCATTCAAAACGGAGAGTACAGCTCGTTGACGGCGATCGATGCCGGCGACGATAATGATGTCATCGTCAATTACGCCGATAATGTGACGGTCGACGGCGGCGCCGGCAATGATACCATTCTCAATCGCGGCACCGACGATGTCATTTACGGCGGCACGGGCGCCGACACTCTCACCAACGCGGGCGTCAACGTTACGCTCGACGGGGGCGCGGGCAATGATGTGATCTCGCTCGGCAACGATGTCGACACCGTCTATAATTTCGACGCGCCCACCACCATCGGTACCGCCTCCGACGCTGTCATGATCACATACGCTGACGGAGACGGCGATGACACCGTTTACGGATTCTCCTCCAACACTGCCACGTTGCAATTCGCCAACGGTCTTTCAGTATCATCCGTTCAATCCGGCAACAATGTAATTATCACTGCCAACGGCTCATCGCTCGGCTCGATTACTCTCGTCGATTACAGTCCGATCACCGTCGAGCCGATTACGCTCACCAATCCCGCCGCCGCGATCGATCTCTCAACCGCCAACTCCACCGGCGCTTATGTGGTCGACGGCTATGCGACGATCGCCCCGGGCGCCGATTTCTACGACGCCGATTTCAAAACTTCAACCCTGTCGACCGATCTGATCGTCGGCACCGTCAAACGCAATCACGTCTACTCCGCGCGGAGCAAGGCATCTCGACAGAGTATCATCGTCGATGACGGATGGCGCGCCACCGCGACCAAGTATGACGACGAGATCAAAATCATCGGCGTAAATTCTTACGTCAAAGCCGGCAAGGGCAACGATACCATCATCGTTGACGGCGCCGGAAATACCGTCAGCGGCGGCGCCGGCAAGGACACCATCATCGTCGGCGAAACCGTTACCGACATCGTGCTCGCCGACCTCGCAAAATCCGATCTGCTGTCGCTGACCTCCGCCGTCGCCGAACACTCCTTCAATGCCGTTTCGGAAGGCAACAATATTTCCTTGACGTCGGATCGGATGAATATCATTTTCCGCAATAAGACGCTGTCGACGATTCTCAATTACACCGTCGACAACGCCGGCACGCTCAACACCATCGAGGAGCTTCTGATATCGATCCCGCCCGAACCGATTACCATCGATGCCGTCAACGCCAATATCAATCTGTCTGATTCTAGCTCGATCGGAGCGTTCGTCGTCGACGGCACCGCGATCGATGACACCGATACTTTCTATGATGCCGCTTTTGTGTCGACGGGCGGCACGACTGATGTGGTCGTCGGCTCGGTTACCGCCGATCACGTTTACTCCGCGCGGAGCGGCGCCGCTCGACAAAACATTACGGTCGACGGCGGTTGGAACGTGACGGCGACCGATCTTGACGACGCGATCGATATCAGTGATTCCAACGTGACCATCGACGCGGGCGCGGGCAACAACAGCATAAATCTTTATTCCGGCAGCGGCGTCACCGTCGAAAATGCATTGATCAACGCGGGCAACGGCAATGATTATATGCGAATTTATACGGATGGCAATTCGAGCGCCAACAGCTCCGTCAAAAATATGACGCTCAATGCCGGCGACGGCAACAACACCATCGTCACCGAGTGGCCGGAGGCGTTCGTTTCGTATTGGAATTACGGTCATTACAATTTCTGGAGCGAGAATTTGTCGATCAACGTTGGCGACGGCGATGATCACATATCATTGAATCATACCAATATCAATCTCAACGTTGAAGGCGGCAAGAACACCATCCTCAGCCAGGGAGTTCTGGTTACTATCAACTCCGGCGCCGGCGACGATTTCATCACCAATTACGGCGATCACGTCATCATTAATTTCGGCGGCGGTAAAGACACCATCGTAAACAATAACCTTGCCGTCACAATCAACGGCTCCGCCTCCGACGATCAGCTGTCGATGTCCTACGAAAGCATACACGCAAGCGGAACCGATATTTCCCTCGGCGGCGGCGACGACACCATCACGCTCGCAGGCACGGTCGGCTACAATTACTCCGACGGCGACGGCAATGATATCGTCTACGGCTTTAACTCCGACACCGCCACGTTGCGCTTCGCCGAAGGACTCTCGACTGCTTCCGTTGGCTCCGGCACTGACATGATTATTAACGTCACCGGTTCGACGATCGGCTCGATCACTCTCGTCGATGTTATTGACACCGACACCATTATCACTCCCACCGTTGAACCCACGCCCACCGTACAGCCCGAGCCCGTCGTCACCGTCACTGCCGCCAACGCCCGCGTCAGAATTTCGGATTCAACCTCGTCCGCCGGCGCTTATGTGGTCGACGGCACCTCGGTCGACAGCACCAATACTTTCTACAGCGCCGCCTTCACCACCGTCGTCGGCTCGACCGATATCGTTGTCGGCGACGTCACTCCCGATCGAAATTACTCCGCGCGGAGCGGCGCCCGTCAAGCCATCACCATCAATGCCGATAATTGGAATGTGACGGCGACCGATCTCAACGACGCGATCACCATCGCTGCCGACGGCTCGACGATCGATCCGGGCGCGGGCGACGATACCGTTTACGGCTTCAACTTCGACACCTCGACCCTGCACATCGCCAACGGCATTGCTACCGCCTCCGTCCGCTCCGATAACAATATGATCATCACCGAAGGCTCCACGCTCGGCTCGATTACTCTCGTCGACGTTTTTGAGCCCATCACCATCGACGCCGTCAACGCCCGCGTCAGAATTTCGGATTCGACCTCGAACGCCGGCTCTTATGTGGTCGACGGCACTTCGGTCGACAGCACCGACACTTTCTACAGTGCCGCCTTCACCACCGTCGTCGGCTCGACCGATATCGTTGTCGGCGACGTCACTCCCGATCGAAATTACTCCGCGCGCGACGGCGCCCGTCAAGCCATCACTATCAACGCCGACGATTGGAACATCACCTCCGGCGACGGCGCCGACACTCTCGTCATTGCCGCCTCCGTCAAAAATGTTGCCGTCAACGAGCTTGCCGACAACGATCTTCTTTCCTTCCGTCGAGCCGTCCCGCTGCGTTCTCTCACAACCCTTTCTTCCGGCGACTCCTCGACGCTTTACTCCAATCGCATCAGCTTGACGTTCGATCAGCCCCTCGAAAACATTCTTTACTATACCGTCGACAACAAGGGCACGTCGAATACCATTGAAGAGCTGATATCGCTGCCGCCCGAGCCGATCGACGACCCCAACATCGTCGTGCGGCTTGCCGACGCCGGCGCGAGAGGCAACTTCGTTGTCGACGGCGACTCCGTCCTCGACCGCAATACTTTCTACGAGGCGACACTTACGACCTCAACGCTGTCGAGCGATCTGATTGTCGGCACCGTTTCGAGCGCTCACGTTTACTCGACGAATTACGAGCACGTTCAAAGCATCGTCGGCTCCGCTGCCGATGAGGCGATAAGCCTCGGCTCTGCCGTCGATTCGATTGTGATCGCTTATGCCGACGGCGGCGGCGACGATACCGTTTTCGGTTACAACGACCGTAAGACGACGCTGCAATTCGCCTCGGGCTTGAGCACCTCGACCGCGCAATCGGGCTATGACATGATTGTCACCGCCACCGGCACGAGCATCGGCACGGTCACGATCAAAGACGTGCTGTCGATCGACAAAGTCAACGCCAACATCACTCTTGACGCCGCCTCGAACGGCACTTATGCGGTCGACGCGCGCAACATCACCGATTCGACTTCATTCTGCGACGCGACCTTCACCGCCGAGCTGAGCGCTTCCGATATCGCCGTCGGCGACGTAACCGCCGAGCGCAATTACTCCGCGCGGAACGTCGGCAGCCAGGCGATCACGGTCAACGCCGACGATTGGAGCATCACCCTGAGCGATGCCGCCGATTCGGTTTTTGTCGACGCCTCGACGGTAGCGCTCAACGATTTTGCCTCCGACGATCGCCTTGCATTCGCTCAACACATTGAGCCCGGCTCGTTGTCTACTGTTGCCGCCGCCGATTCTTCGACGCTGTATTCGGATCAAATCCGCTTGACGTTCAATCGATCGCTCGACGACATTCTTTCTTACATGGTCGATAATGCCGGCACGTCGAATACGATTGAAGAATTGCTCGCGACGCCGACCGTCCCTGACGAACCGATCGAGCCGACCGAGCCGCATATATCGCTTGCCTTCCGAAACTACAGTTACGACAGCGATGCGGCGATCTTCGACGGCACCGATCTTAATAACAAAGTGCTGTTGATCGGCGACGCGAACGTCAAGACGACGCTGCTGCCCGTCGACAATGCCGATAACGTCTTTTCGATTTGGGCGGATGCTCATCCTTCCGCGCGGAAAATTGATGCGGCGCATTTCAAAGGTCAAGCGCTCCTTGCCGGCAATGCGCTCGAAAACGTAATCACGGCGTCGAAGGGCGGCGCGAGCTTATGGGGCGGCACGGGCTCCGAAAACGACACGCTGATCGGCAGTGACGGCGCGGATAACTTCTTCTATCTGAAGGGCAATGGCGCGGACGTGATCGATAAAGCCGGCGACGACGACGTGATTGAGCTGCTCAACATCGGACTCGAGGACATTGACGTTGAGAGTTTTGCCGACGCGATCGGCTCGAGCGCGACAACCGTCCGCTTCAACGACGGCGGCTCGATTCGCGTCAACGGCACATCGGCGGTCGGCTTCCGCATTGCCGGCAGCACTTTCTATGTCGATCGGAGCGACAATCAGCGCAGATGGGACGTCAAGTGAGGTGAGGACGATGAAAAATTTTGGCAGACGTTGGCTCAAAAAAAATTTGCCGTTGATGATCGCGTGCGCGGGCTTGATCGGATATCAGCCGTTGACAATGGCGGAGGATGTTCGCCCCGAGTCCGACACGGTCAACAACAGCGTGACGGTCGACGACGAGACTTACAACGTCAACGACGATGTCTCGACGCACGACGGTGCGCTCGACAACGTTTACGGCGGAGGCTCCGAGGGCAGCACGAGCGATGTCGCCTACAATCAGGTGTCGATAACGGGCGGCGTGGTCGAGAATGTGATCGGTGGTGTGTCGAGCGCGGGCAACGTCGAGAACAATACGGTTGTGATTGACGGCGGCGAGATCACCAACGCGGTCGGCGGTTTGACGGTCGTCAACGGCACGGTCAACGAGAGCGCGGGCGACGTGACGGGCAATCGCATCATCATTCACGGCGGCACGATCAAATTTGTGAGCGGCGGCGAGATCGGCTATGTTTATCCGCTCGACGACGGGCTGATCGACGCGCTCGGGCGCGGTACGGTTGCCGATAACGTGGTCGAGATCAGCGGCGGCAAGATCGACGGGAATGTGATCGGCGGTGCGGCGCTCAAAGGCAGCGCGCTCAACAACTCGATCGAGATCACGGGCGGCGCGTTTAACGGCTCGATCATCGGCGGTCTCGTCGAGGATCCGAGCGAGGAGTCGCAGGTGACCGGCAACTCGATCACGATTCGTCTCGACGAGGACAACAATCCGAACGCGGCGTTCGATGAGATTGACGCGTATTTGATTGGCGGTATGGTTGGCGACGGCGAGGGCGGCTACTCGTATCGCGCGGCGGGCAACACGCTCAATATCGGCGCGATCGGCGTGAAGGCGAAAAACATTTACGGATTTGAGAACATCAATTTCGATCTGCCCTCGAGCGCGACGAAGGACGTGACGGTGCTGACCTTGACGGAGGGCGCAACCGATTTGGCGGGGACGCATCTGTCGATCAACACGCACGGCGACGCTCAATTGGATACGAACGATCAATTCAAGCTGATAGTCAACGACAACGGGCTTAATTTTGCCGACGGCGAGACGGCGAGGAGCTATGCGCTTGACGGCGACAACACGCTGGTCGGCTCGATTGACGATATGACGTACAGTCGGGTGATGAATCGCGGGAGCGTGGGCTACGAGCTTGACTTGGTGCCTTCGGAGGACGGCACGACGTTTTTGGCGACGGTGGGCGAGGTGATACCTCAAGCGGGCGTGATCGATCCGCCGGTTCCGCAGCCGAAGGACTATAAGGATTTTTTCAGTTCGATGGCGGAGGATTTTGAGCACGTCCATGATCAGCGGGGTTTTGAGATATTCTTCAACACGGGCGGCGGTCGACTGAAGACGAAGACGGGCGGCGGCAATTACATGACGACGACGATGGGCTCGTATGATTTGGGTATTGCGCGGCACTTCAAAGGCGATTCGCATGTGCTGAGTTTTGCGCCGGTATTCGAGTACGGTCACAGCAAGTATGACGTGACGTTCCAATCGAGATATTTGGGGCGGGCGCGCGGCGAGGGTCATCAACAATACGCGGCGGGCGGCGTGGTGGTTCGCAACTTCAACGCCGGCGGCTTTTATTACGAGGGGAGTCTCCGCGCGGGGCGGACGAACACGACATACGCGACGCATGATTTTGTTAATGTCGAGGTGCACAACGCCGACGTGTACTATCATCGCAAATACATGAAGTACCACGCGGAGTCGCCGGTGGTGATGGGGCATGTGCGCGTGGGCAATCAATTTCGATTGGGGCGCAATCATGTTTTGGATTTATACGGCATTTATTCATACACGCGACTTGGCAGCTCGAATGCGGACTTGAATTTAGGGAATCACTACCACTTCAGCTCGACGGACAGCGGGCGATTGAAAGTGGGCTATCGCCTGACGAGTCGGCTCAATCCGATCAGTCAATTATACACGGGGCTGGCGTATCAATACGACACGACTTCGGACTCGACGTCGGAGGAGCGTGGCATAGAAAACTCGGATGCGCGGGAGTTGCGGACAAAGGGCAAGGACGGCTCGAGCGGGATGATCGAATTGGGCTGGCTGATGCGTCCGTTGAATGACAGCCCCTGGACGATCGACTTGAATGCGACGGGCTGGTTCGGCATGCAGAAGGGCGTGAGTGCGATGGCTAAATTGAAGAAAGCCTTCTGAGCTCCGCGCGGAGCCATCGAAAAAAAATAAAAGGCGACGGTTGAGAAATCGACCGCCGTTTTTTTTTTGCATTCCGTTGCATCTGACAGCGCCTCAAGAAATTTTT
>CAMKFB010000090.1 GCA_946411735.1 uncultured Selenomonadales bacterium | reverse complement strand
TCCAAGGCGGGTCAGCACAATAGGTATGTTCCCACACTTCCTCTTTGTAGTCGATGTGTTCGGCTTGCATTCGAGCGACCACGTCTTTATAATCAGCGTAGAGCTCGAATATCCCCGTACCCTTGAATGGCACGATCGGCGTGTTCAAATCAATCATGGCTTGTCTCTCCTAAAAATCAAAAGTACTTTTTCGTTGTTGCTGTTCCCTATGAGTTCTTCACGATTGGCAGCAATTCCTTCTTCTGTCCGCTTGTCGCAAACCCTCGCGGTCGTTCCGATCGATACGATACTGTTCTGTGGGATGCCGTCAAAACAATACGAGAAGGTCTCTTTTCTTCCACAACATGACGCCCCAAAAAAAATAAGCCCGAACGGGCTGTAAAGACGTGCGAAGGCACTTTTTTATTTGACGACGACGTTGACGAGCTTATCGGGGACGGCGATCACTTTGACGATCGTCTTGCCCGACGTCAGCTCCTTCACTCTCGATTGCGTGAGCGCAAGTTTTTCGATCGCCTCTCGATCCAATCCGCGCGGAAGAGTCATTCGACCGCGAACCTTGCCGTTGATCTGCAAGACGATCTCGACTTCGTCCTCGACGATCGCCGCTTCGTCGAAGGTCGGGAAGGATTGTTTGTGGACGCTGCCGTCGAAGAATTTGCTCCACAATTCCTCGGTGATGTGCGGGACGAACGGCGCCAACATCCGAAGCAGGCTCGAGACGACCTCGCGCGCCAACGCTCCGTTGAGCGGCTTATCTTGAAAGACGTGCATCTCGTTGACCAGCTCCATCATCGAACTGATCGCCGTATTGAACATAAAGCGCTCGCCGATGTCCTCGGTGACTTTTTTGATCGTCCGATGCATGACGCGGCGGAGATTTTTTTCCTCGACCGTCAAACCCTCGACCGAATAAGCCTCGTCGGAGAAGTACTCGCTGAAAATGTTGACGATGCGCCAGACGCGGTTGAGGAATCGGAAGGAGCCCTCGACGCCCTGATCGCTCCAATCGAGATCGCGTTCGGGCGGGGCGGCGAACAGAATGAACAGGCGCGCGGTGTCGGCGCCGTACTTGTCGATGATCTCCTCGGGCGAAACGACATTGCCCTTCGACTTCGACATCTTTGCGCCGTCTTTGATCACCATGCCTTGGCACAACAGATTGGTAAACGGCTCGTCGAAATCGAGAAGCTCCGCGTCGCGCAAAACCTTCGTGAAGAACCTCGAGTAGAGCAGGTGGAGGATTGCGTGCTCGATGCCGCCGATGTACTGATCGACCGGCGACCAATAATTGACTTTGTCACGATCGAACGGCGCGTGATCGTTATGCGGGTCGGTGTAGCGGAGATAATACCACGACGAGCAGATGAACGTGTCCATCGTGTCGGTCTCGCGATGAGCATGCCCGCCGCACTTGGGACAGGTGCAATCGTTGAAAGATTTGCTGGTCGAAAGCGGGCTGAGCGCTCCCTGTTTGAACTCGACGTCGGTCGGAAGCAGCACCGGCAGTTGATCCTCCGGCACGAGCACCTCGCCGCACTTGTCGCAGTAGATGATGGGAATCGGCGCGCCCCAATAGCGTTGGCGGGAGATTAGCCAGTCGCGGAGGTGGTAATTGACTTTGCGCTTGCCGACGTTATTTTTCTCGAGCCAATCGACGACGGCGCGCTTGCCCTTGACGGAGTCGGTACCGGTGAAGGAGCCGCTGTTGACCATCAGCCCGGGCTCGATGTAAGCGTTATCCATCTCGTTGATGTCGAGCGGCTTCTTGGGATTGTCAACGACGAGAATCTTTTCGAGATTATACTTCGTCGCGAACATCCAATCGCGCTCGTCGTGCGCGGGCACGCCCATCACGGCGCCGGTACCGTACTCGTAGACGACGTAATTCGTGACCCAAATCGGAACGCGCTTATTGTTGATCGGATTGACGGCGTAGACGCCGGTGAACATGCCCTTCTTCTCGGTGTCGGCGTTGGTTTTCTCGACGTCGGACATATTTTTGACGGTCTCGACGAAGGAGCGGAGCTCGACTTCATTGGGCTGCCCGCTGATGAGTTTTTCGACGAGCGGGTGTTCGGCGGCGAGCACGACGAACGTGACGCCGAAAATGGTATCGGGGCGGGTGGTATAAACGGGAATTTTATCGTCGGAGTTCTCGACGGCGAAGGAGAACTCGGCGCCTTCGGAGCGCCCGATCCAATTCTCCTGCATGATTCTGACGCGCTCGGGCCAACCTTTGAGCTTGTCGAGATCGGCTAAAAGTTCGTCGGCGTAATCGGTGATCTTGAGGAACCACTGAGCGAGATTTTTTTTATGGACTTCGTGATCACAACGCCAGCACTTGCCGTCGATGACCTGTTCGTTGGCAAGGACGGTGCCGCACGAGTCGCACCAATTGACAGCGGCCTCCTTTTTGTAGGCAAGCCCGCGCTTATAGAACAGCTCGAAAAGCCATTGCGTCCAACGGTAGTAATCGGGGTTGCAGGTGATTGCTTCGCGCTCCCAATCGTAGGACAGCCCCATGCGTTTCAATTGACGCTCCATGTTTTCGATGTTGGAGTATGTCCACTGATCGGGGCGGGCGCCGTGAGCGATGGCGGCATTCTCGGCGGGCATGCCGAAAGCGTCAAAGCCCATCGGATGGATGACGTTGAAGCCGTTCATCGATTTGAAACGCGCGAGGACGTCGCCGAGCGCGTAATTCCTCAAATGCCCGCAATGGCAAGAGCCGCTCGGATACGGCAGCATCTCCAGGCAATAAAATTCATCTTTGCCGGCATCTTCGGTTGCGCGGAAGGAGTTTTCGCCGAACCACTTATCCTGCCACTTCTTCTCGAGCGACGCGGGATTGTATTTTTCCATGTATTTGCCTCCAAAAAAATTTTCGGCAGTCATTTTAACGCGCGCCGCAACCATCGTCAAGTTAAACGCCCGATCACAATTCTTTTCGTCAAGATCACATCGACGTGAGTTTGTTGAGCGCATACGGCTTTGCATATTTGAAGTACGAGTCGCAGATATAAATTTTATCCCGCTCGAGCGGTGCCGCTCGCATCGCAGGATAAACTACCGCTTCAAACTTTTTCCCGCTTCCAAGCACATACATCTTGCCGCCCTCCGCGCGGAGCTGCCGATCGTATTCGCTCAAAATATTCCCGAGCGACTCGAGATATTTTTTTTGTACGTCAAAAGGAATGTCCGCGGCAAGCCGCCCGTCCGTTCCCCAATCGAGCAGCTGCAATCCGTACCGTCGATCCAAGCGCCCGTGCACGTATTGATTGCGATAATGCTTAAGACAATTGTTGCACGCCGTCGCACAATCGCACGCACTCAACAACATCTTCATTCGCTCAAGCATCGAACCGATTTCCGACGCGATCTTGATCGAATAACCCGCGCCGCTCGACAGATTATCATAGATGTAAACATCGACGAAAGTTTTTTGAGCGGCGCCCGTCCGACGAACGCGATAGCCGGTGACCAATTCGCCGAAGTCAATGTCAAGTTCGTTGCTCGCAACCAGACGAAACGCCTCCGCCACCGATTGCGCCGCTCGATCCAACCACAAATTCTCAACGCCGTTTCGAGTGTCAATCAACCGTCCGTCAAGCGCAAACTCCAACACCAGCATGTCGGTGATGAAATCATAGCCCAAATTCACCTCGAGCGTATCCGCGTGACGACATTTCGGTCGGTTCGATTTGTACGGTCGCTCAAAGCCTTTCAACGGATTGTCTCGCGGATCGCGCTTGAGATTCGGCACCGCCGCCCCGCATTCTTTGCACACAACGAAGCCCGCATCCGCCGCGCCTTTGTTGAGCATGATGATGCGCTGATTTTTTCGCGCTGCCATTCGAATGTGTTTGCAACCGTCGATGTGTATCATCTCGTCGTGCTCGGGCAGCGTCGAATACTCCGGCGGTTGAGCCGTCGAATATTCCTCCGTCAGTTGCGCCTCCGAGATCGACGTGGCGTTTTTCGGCGCAAAGCCCCACGGTCTCAACATCGGTCGAGCGGGCGACAGACTTTTATTGCCGCAGAACGGACAACTCGAATGATTTTCCTCCGCCAAGCCGAACCAACCGCATCGGCAAGTGAGCAACTCCTTGACGTAATTTTTATCCTCGATGAATCTCGACGCCGGCGATTTTCGATATTCGCTGCCGGGATAATAAATACCGCCGATCTGATAAGTCTTTTTGTCGATAACGATCGCCCGCCCGGGCGCGCACTCGCTGATGGCAATGTCCAAGCCGCGCTCGACACGATAAATAATCCTGCCGTTGTTGCCGACCACATAAGTGCTGACGACATTCTTCGGGAACGAGTAGGTCGGGATGATGCCCTCCTCGTAGAGCGCGTCCAACAGACTCTTCGCGTTGCGCGCAATCGAGCCGTCCTCACGCACGCCGAACATCTCGGGATGATTATTTTTTTTCTCGTCGAGCGCGGTCAGATCATCGAACAGTTCCTCGCACATCGCTTGAATGTCGACGGAAATATTTTTCGGGAGCAATGCGGATCCGCGCGGAATTTTAAAATCGAGCGCAAAACTTTTGAAGGCATCCGAATGATCGTCGAGGAAGGCGGCGGCGGATATCGAATCGAGACTTGAATTTTTTTTCGCCAGAAAATCTTGGAATATGATCATCGACAGATGTCGTCGCAATAATTTTTCGCTCTCGACGTCAATCCAAGGCTTGCGCGGATCGCCGCGAAACATCGGCTCCGGTCTGTTGAAATACAGCGTATCGTGAGGACCGTCCTCGCAAAAAGTCACGATCGTCGACAGACTCGCTCCGCGCCGCCCCGCTCGACCCGCGCGCTGCTGATAATTCTCCCGCATCGGAGGAATGTTGCGCAGCCCGATCGCCACGAGCGAACCGATATCGATGCCGACCTCCATCGTGGTGGTGCTGCTGAGGATGTCGACCGGCAGTTGATCGCCGCGCAAAAAATCTTGAAAGCGCAGCTCGTAATCCTCCGTCTTCGACCAAAATTCGTCGCGCTGATCCTTGTGCGACAGTTGAGCCGTATGCTCCTCGGTGTCGATCACTCGGACGGGAGCGCCGTTGACGGCGTCTTCAATCGGGCGGCGCCAAAATTTCAGCGCGTCAAGGTCGACATCCGTCAAGATATGCGTCGCCGAACTGCCGCACGTCGGACAACGCCCCTTCAATAAATACGGCGTGAGTTCTTTGCACCGCTCGCAACGATGCCATTGATGCCCCGGATCGAAGCGCGCCCGCAATCGGCTGATGTCGACATAAAAGTTGCCGCCGGAGTTCCGCCGCAAAAATCTGTTCTGCAACACCGTGCGCCAATAATCCGCCTCCGACGAATTTTTTCCCCAGCCCATGATGTCACGAATGACCGTCGAAAACTGCCATCGCTCCGTCAAACCGTAGCCGCCGTAATTTTTTCTAACCTCAAGGCGGACGGCATCGGGAATGTTGTCGCCGAGCGCGGTGTTTTGATCGCAAACGGAGATGATCCACGCATTGAACAGTTCGCGAAATTCATCGTCGCTCACGTCGATGCTGTAATCGGCAAGTTTATCGACGGCGCCCTCGAGATCGTTTTGCGCGGGCTCGAGCCAAGCAACGGCGGAGTCGTAAAGCGTGTTGTAGCCGCCGCAAAACATCCTTAACAGGATCGCTTGCATTTGGCTTTGCGCCTTGTCGAGCGTCAATTGCGGGCAATACTTCCGACCACGTTTTTTGGCGCGAGCAAGGTCTTCGGCAGCCGTCTTGCAATCCGATGAAAAATTTTCCCGCTCCTCGCCGTCGAACAATCGGACGTTCCGATCGACGGCAGCAAGACAAAAATAATCGTACAGATATTGCATCGACCAATCGCCCGACTCCATTTGCGCGGCGGCGATCGAAAACAGCTGTCGAGCCGCCGTGTCGTCCGATATTCGAGACATGTCGCGCGCCAACGTCGCCGCCCGCTGTCGGCTGTCAGAGAAGAGCAGAACCTTGCGTCCTTCGTTGGGCATGTTGGAAAAACCGCGCTTGCCGGCGACGGCGGGCTGGCTGTGAAATTGCGTTTGAATCAGATTGAAAAATGACTGATTGCCGCGCGTGCCGAACGACGTCAATTGAGTGTGCGACAGCTGATGTCGACATTGCGGGCATTCGTAAAACGTCAGGCGCCCGCGATCCTCGAACGTACTGTAATAAAGTCGGCGCCTGCCGGCGCTCCGCGCGGAGCCGAAATAAATGAAGCCGCTCCGAACGTCGAGGAAGCACTCCTTCACCTTCGATCGATTGCCGTCGAAAACGTAATCATCGGGCGGGATGAACAGATGCACCTCGCGCATGTGCTCGTCGAGAATTTGACCCGAGTAGCGCCAGAGATAAGTTTTGTCCTCGTGCGCAAATTCGTCCTCGAGCACATAGCCCTTGAAAAACAGCGCGCCGCATCGCCGATCATTGTAGAGCTCGTAAACGACGCTGCCGCAATGCGGACAATTCAATTCGCCGTCCGACAAAAAAATTTCTCCCAACTTCAGCGCGCCATCGACGTGCGCATGCGGGCAATCGGGATTGGTACAAGCGTAAACGCCCTTGAGTCCTCGAAACAGCATGTGCATCCGCGCGGGGAATAAGACGGCGTCCTTATCGTTGCGAGCGAGCGGCGCGATCGACAACATTACGCCGACGGCTTTCAATGCCGCCGAAGGTTGGAGCGACGGAAAAATCTTTGAGGCGAGCTCATTAAAGGATACTGCTTCGCCCCGACATCGACGGATCATCTCGGCGAACGGTCGATAGTCGATCAGATGATCATAGAGCCAAGCATACGCCGCGCTCAACGAAGGAAATTTTTCGGGCGCGCCGTCGATCGCCGACCAAAATTCGTTCAGCGCCTTTAATCGAGCATCTTCATCGCCTTCAAACTCGTCGCTCGAACGCTCCAAAAATTTTTTCGGATCGATATCATACTTCGGCGCGGCGGATAATTCTTCGCGCTCCCCTGTCAAATAATCGAACCCGCCCGACGACGCCGTCAAGTCACGGAAAAATTTTTCGACGGCGTCCCGATCATCGGGCATGCTCGCCGTCGTCAAGATGAATTGCACTCGATCGCGTCCGATTCCGAGCTTGCACATCAACCGACGCAGGAGCAGCGCGACTTCGCCGCCCGCCGAGCCCTTATACATATGCGCCTCATCGATCACGAACAGCAGTTTGTTCGATGAAGCGGCGGCAAGCCACTGTCGAGTATCGCTCCAAATTTTTGACTCACGCGGGCGCATCAGCATGTATTCGAGCATTGAGTAGTTCGTAATCAGAATGTCGGGGCTGACTTTTTGCATCTCGAATCGCGTGATCAGCTCGGCATCCTCCGCGTC
>CAMKFB010000089.1 GCA_946411735.1 uncultured Selenomonadales bacterium | reverse complement strand
GCCAACCGCCATGGGTGGGAGCGTCGGTGGCGCCCTTATATATTTTTGGGGGCGGGAGAAAATTCTTTCGATGTTGAGCGCTCTGTGATATCATGCAAAAAAATTTTCGATTGGAGGCTCGACCGTGATCAAAGTTATGTTCGTCTGCTACGGCAATATCTGTCGCTCGCCCATGGCGGAGTTCGTCATGAAACATCTCGTCCGCCAAGCCGGTCTCGTCGACAAAATCATCGTCGAATCCGCCGGCACCGATCCTTCCGTCGGCACCCCCATGTCCAACGGCACCCGCCGGCAGCTCGTCAAACACAATATCCCCGTCGCTCGAAAAACTTCCGCGCAATTCACCGTCAAGGAGTATCATGCCTTCGATTACATTGTCGGCATGGATCACCACAACGTCTTCGAGATGCGCCGCATCGCCGACGGCGACCCCGATCGCAAAATTCATCTGCTGCTGACGTTCGCCGGCGAGGATCGATCCGTCGCCGACCCGTGGTACACCGACGATTACGCCACGACTTACGACGATGTGCTCAAGGGTTGCACCGCTCTGCTCGAGGTGATCAAGCGTGAAGTTTAAAGAATTTATGTCCGCCGTCAACAAGAAAAATCTCAGGCACGTCTACCTGCTTGCCGGCGCCGAATCGTATTACATCGACCGCGCGCGCGAAAAAATTTTGTCGCTGCTGTTCGACGACCGCTCCGCGCGGAACGACGGGCTGACAATTCTCGATTGCGACAACAAAATCGACCTGTCGGAGATTATCAACGTCATCGACAGCGCGCCGCTTTTCGTTGATAAGAACGTCGTGCTCGTCAAGAACGTAAAATTTTTCAAGTCGAAGACCGGCGAGGATAAATCCGCCGACGCGAAGTTGGATCGGTTGAGCGCGGTGCTGACGTCGATGCTCGAGACGAATTACGTGATTTTCACGACGCTCGACGCGCCCGATAAACGAAAGAAACTTTATAAGACGATCGATAAAGTTGGAGGAGTGCTCGAGGCAGAGCCGCTCAAGTCGTGGCAGCTCGACCCGTGGCTCGACGACAAACTCCGCGCGCTCAAACTGACGATGGACGCCGACGCACGCAAATATTTTTTGGAGACGGTGGCGCTGATGCCGGAGATATCGCTGGGGCTGCTCGACAACGAATTGGACAAGGCGGCGCTCTTTATTCGAGGCGATCGAATTACGCGGGCGGACCTTCAAAAAGTGCTGGCGTCGTTGCCGGAGATATCGAACTTCGCGCTGCCGGAGGCGGTGAGCGCCAAAAATCTCGGCAAGTCGATGCAAATCCTGTCGATGCAACACGACGACGCCAAAAGTTTGATAGGGCTGTTGGCGCTGTTGACGCGGCAAATTCGCTTGCTGTTGTTGGCGAAACACTTCATGCGGCAGGGCGTGAGCGGCAAGGCGCTCGGGGAGCCGCTGGGTCAACACCCGTTCATCGCGCAAAAGACGGGGGAGTCGGCGCGAAAATTTTCGGAGGAGGCGCTCGCGGAGGCGCTGATCGATTTGTCGGAGGCGGATTTCGGATTGAAAACGGGGACGGCGGGGGCGGAGCTGATCGAGCGCGCGATCATGCGGCTGATCCTTTCGTCAGACGGGAGGTTGTAATGATGAGGCTGAAAAAATTTTTGACGGCGGCGCTGATGAGTGCAGCGCTGTTCGTTTCCTCGACGGTCGATGCGCAGACCGTGACGGTGCAAGGCGCGGGCATCAATGCCGACGCCGCCGCAAAGGACGCCCGTCGAAACGCGGTCGAGCAGGTTGTCGGCACGATGATCAAGGCGCGCTCGATCGCAATCGACATGGAGGTCGTCCTTGACGCGGTCGACTCCCGCACGCAAGGCTACGTCAATTCGTTCGAGGTGCTCGATCGGAAGGAATCGGGCGGGCTGGTGACGATCACCGCGCGCGTCGATGTGTCGAGCGAGCCGAGTTCGTCTCTGATGAAGGATGTCGAGTTGGTGATGTCGCTCAACGATCCGCGCATCGGCGTGGTGATCGAGCATTACGGCGACGACGGCGGCGAGACTTTTCGCAAGTATACCACGATGCTCAAGGCGCAAATTCGCGAGGAGCTGATAAAGCGCGGCTTCAGTCATGTGGTCGACACGACCGGCGACATCGATTACGTCATCGTCGGCAATCTGACGGTTGGCGCGGCGAAGGCGGTGCGCTTGCCGGTTTGGGGCAACATCGGCGACGCGGAGTTTAAGCCCGCCGACACAGGTTTGAGCAAATCGACGGCGGCGCTCGATTGTCGGATCAAAAAATTTTCGACGGACGAGTTGATCGGCGAGTTCCACGCTCAAGGCGCGAGCAATCCGACAGCGGGCGACGATGCCGCTTCTCAAGCAGTGCTCAACCTTGCGGCGGATGCGGCTCAACAAGTTCGCAGTCTGTTCAATCGTGAGGCGTCGAAGGTGTTCTCGAGCGTCAAGATCATCGCCAATATCGACGACGGCGACAAAATTCTGCAACTCGACGAGGCGCTCCGTCAGGTCGAGCAAGTCGGCAGCGTTTACGTGCGCGGCTTCATCGACGGCAAGTGCACGATCGATGTCGGCACCGATCTTGCGCCGCAACAATTATATCAACTGCTGAAGTCGTCCGGCGGCGGCTTGACGATCAAACTGCGCGGCTTTTCGAGTACCACGCTCGAGTTGGGCGTTGAATGACGGGGGCGACAACGATGCGAAAAATTTTTTTGATGACGGCGGCTCTGATGTTAATGATGTGCTCGACGGTCGGGGCGGCGGTCGGGATCAAAGATCACCCGACGCTTGCCGTGATGCAATTTGCCGACAAAGCGATCAAGAGTAATGTCGAGGGCATCAAAGGGCAGGACTTCAGCAGCGCCTCGGAGTATGCGAACTTTCAATTGAACGCCAGCAATTGGTTTGACCTCGTCGATTATGAGCAGATGATCGCGGTGGCGCGCATGCATTCGATGTATCAATCGGGCATGTTCGATCAGACGGCGGCGCCGATCCTCGGCAAATTCGCGACGGCAAATTACGTCGTGGTCGGCGCGCTCACCGGCATGACCGTCAAAGAAAGCGGCATCAAAGTGAGCGGGGCGGGCGCGAGCGTCGGCGGCGCCAAGCACACCGTCACCGCCAACGTCACGATTCGCTTCGTCGATGTCGAGACGCTCAAAATCGTCGGGATGGGCATGGGCACCGGCAAATCCTCTTCGACGGTCTCCGAGATTTCGTTTCGACCGTTCCGCAATCCGCTCGGATTTATCGGCGGGCGTCAAACGAACATCAACATCAACATCGGCGACGGCAACTCGAATGTCAACAGCAACGGTTTCATCACGATGGACGACCCTTCTTTCGGGAGCTACTCGATTCGGATCGGCTCGACGGAAGTCTCCGCCGTCCAAGTTCGCAACGCGCTCGGTAAAGCCGTCCGCGACGCGATCTACGGCAAGTCGGGCATCTTGACCGCGCTCAACGGCGGCAAACAACTCGACATCAAAACCGATTTTTGAGCCGAAAAAAATAAGAGGCGCCGCCTTTTGAGCGGAGCCTCCTTTTTATTTTGAGCGATCGATTATCTGACGAAGACGACGGCGGTGTTGTCGAGGAAGCCGTCGAGCTGATTGGCGATGAGAATGCTGTCGGAGTCGGAGATCGTCACGACGGGATAAGCGTTGTGATTCTCAACCGACACCGCCATCACGACCAGCGGATTATTGCCCGCGCGAACCTGATCATTGATATCGTGCGTGTAATCGGCCATGCCGTAAGCGATCACGCGGTCGTAGTTGAGATTTTTAAAGCCGTAAATCGGCTGCCCGCTCTGATTGCGGATGACCGGACTCATCACGGGCTTGAGCCCGAGCCCCGTGCAGTTGACAATCAAGCCGGTGTATTTTGCTCCGGCAGTCGCGCCCGCTACGACCGTGCCCGCCGACAACGCCGTGGTTTCTGTGGTGGTGACGGTCGTGGTGGTCGTCGTCGAAGGCTGAGGGAAGGGCTCGCGCGGCTCGTTCTTAAACGGCAGGAACGCGGCGCTCGCTACCGACTCGAATGAACCGTAGAGCGGCATCTCGAGAATGACTTCGCACGTGCCGTCCTCATAATACTTCGCGTCGCCGACCATCGTCATGCCCTTGATGATCGCCTCGACGCGCGTCTTGACGATGTCATATTCGATTTCGAGATCGCGCATCGTACTCTCTGCAGTGACTCGCACTCCGGCGACCTGCTCGGCAAGGTTGCGTTGCGCGTCCATGATCGCGGCTCGACGAGCCAGCGCTCGCGCCTGACCGACATGCTGTTTGTTACTGAAGCCCGTGCCGACCGCGCGCACCACGCCCTTCTCCCAATCGACGCTGCCCTCGCCCGCCGCGGCAAATGCCGTCGAGGTAAAGGCGGTTACCGCCAACGCCGCCGTCGCCAACAATGCCGTCAACTTTTTTGGAAACCTCATCATGACCACTCCTTTTAGAACGTTTATTTGCTTGCAAAGTATACAGCACGATCATTAGACGCGTCAAAGCGCAAGATTAAAATTCGATTAAAATGCTTTTTTGATTTTCGCCGTGGCGGTAATGCCTTCCTGTTGTCCGATCCAGCCGTTGAGCGCAAAATCAACCATCCACGGCACATGCGTGTCCGGTTTGATTTGCCAACCGAGCTCCAACATTCCGCTCGAGCCCTTCACTTCCGACTTCGGAATGTCATGCCCGCGATAGCGTGCCGACGTTTCGCCATTGAACTCGTATTGATATGCCAAGCCCGAGTACAATCGACTGATCGGACTGACTCGCGTCGTCAAACGATAACCGAGACGGAATTTGCCCGCGTCAATCGAATCAAATTCATAGCGTTCGCCCGTCGACAGATGAGTGCTCATATCGTTTTGATGACTGTGCGAGTAAATGCCGTAGACGTGCGCAACGTTGTTTTTATTCATCCTCAAAACTTTGCCGACCCGAACATGCCCCGCAAAGATCGGAGCCGACGCATTGTAACCCACATCGACTTTTTGAGCACCGCTGTAGAGATCATTCGATTGAAAATCCGTGTTCGCGCGCCCGCCCCTGAAACTACCCTCGTAATAAAAGCCATTCGTATTAATTTGACGGAGCATCAATCCGCCCGCAACGTAATGCGAATCGCCGCTGCCGTGCTCGCCCGTTCGGAGATAACTGTCGTAACTGCTCTTGCCGTAATCGAACAGCGGCGCAAGAATTAGCATGCCGTGTCGATTTTGGAAGGCGCGCGCAATTCCGATGTCGAAATTGCCCCCCTTACCTTTCATATAAGAGCCGTTGCCGGTCTTGGTTTTGAGTCGCGAGGCGCTCGTATTCGCGAAAACATCGAAGCCGTTCTGCAACGATGCAATTTTACTCATCGATTCGGCGTTAATTGCCTCGTTGTTGCTCTCGGTCGCCACCTCCTCAAATTCTTCGGGCGGTAACCAATCGAGAAGTTTATCGGTACCGGTTGAGACCGTATTTGTCGAATGGAGATTGCCGCTGCCGATGAGAGCCGCCTCTTCGTTCGTTTGAGCCGCTCCGAGTCTTAAAGTGATGTCGTCGCTGCCGGCTTCCATCTCGAGATCATAAGTCAAAGTCACGCCTTCGTCGAATTTCGAGCTCATCTCGCCGATCGAAGTGATCCCGTTCGAGTTTTTCAACAGTGTAACGGTATCACCCGTCGTCAAAGTCGAGCCGCCTCCGATCACCGCCGAGACCGACGCATTATTGAGATCAGTCGCGCCGTCGGTCAGCGTCAAAACAACATCACCGTTGGCAGTGCTCGACGGCAGATAAAAATTGAGACTGTCGAAGCCGCGAATATTCCGCGCGGTGATGCCCGTCGTGTTGATGTTGAGCGTATTATTCGAGTCCGCGCCGGTCGAAGCGAACAGTCCGCCGAGGAGATAGCCGCCGCTGAAATCGCCGCCGTTGATGTTGATGGTATTGCCGCTCGCCGACGAGTTTGCAAAGTAATTGTCGGAGCCGCGGAAGGTGCCGCCGTTGATGGTGAGAGTGTTGTCGCGAATGTTGACGGTATAATCGTCGGTGTCGCTGAAGTTGAACTCGTAAGTGCCGCTGTTAAAAGTTATGTCGTTGCCGCCGAGCGTGCCCGAAAAAGTGCCGCCGCCGCTGATGTTGATGACGAATTGCCCCGACGGACCGAATGTAATTGTGTTGTAGAATATGTCGGCGGAGCCGCCCTTATTTTCCCGATCGTTGGTGAAAGTGTAGGAACCGCTCGGGTCGTAATTGTCGAAGTAATAGGTGTGCCTGATGCCCTCCGAGTCCCTGAAAGAAATCGACTCGCCGCGCGAGACCGTACGTCCGTTGAAGGTGACGTGATTGTCATCGATCTCGACGGTGTTGTAGGAGTAAGGATTATTGATGTCATCAACGTAATCCGAGACATTTTCGGCGTCGTCGGCGTCGTCGGCGAAGGCGGGCGCGGAGGTTCCGAGGAGCGTGCCGGCGAGGAGTCCGCCGAGGAGGATATTTTTTATCCGCGCAGTTTTTTTATTTTCGATGTGTTTTTTGATAGCTCTGATCTTCATTTCGACACTCCCTCTCAAAAGTCGTAACGTAATCCGGCGAACGGACCGTTCATGGTGAGTTTACCCGAGTCATCATCGTGATTGACGTTGACATCGATGCGGCGAAAACCGGCTGAGATTGCAAGGTGATCGGTCGGATAGTAGCTGACACCTGTCTCGAAATCGTAAAAATGACCGTAGCCGCCGAGAGGGAGTCCCGAAATATGAGCGTAAGCGTTGAGGTTGGAAAGGAGCGACGCGTGGGCACCAATTCCGAGAGTCGGAACGGGAATGCCGTACTCCTTTGATTCGTGGCGAGTACGACCGCCGAGTTCGGTGCCGGTGATAGAGCCTTTCCAATACATTCCGGTCAGACCGTAGCTCCAATCGAGACCGTTTTTTTGAGACCCTGAAATCGGATTGGTGACATTAAATTTAAGATAATGGAGAGTGCTTTTTGACGACACATTGCCGTGAAAGCGCCAACCTCCGAAGGTAAGTACATTGCGCCCGGAAAAATTACGTTCGCCGGAGCCGTCAACGTAGATGTAATCGAGAGACAATCGTTTGTAACGGAGGATAAATTCGGGCGCATTATCGTTTCCGAACCCGAGATCGTCCTTAAGACTAACCAAGCCGCCGTTGTAATAAATATTGTCGGATTTTACTTTTGCCTCGAGATGCGGTGCAAACCAACGCGCCTCGATCGAAAAGCGGGGCTCTTTTTTTTCAGCGCCCTTGGAGATACTGCATTGGTATTCCAGTTCAATTCTGGAGGCGTTGTTATAAGAGAGAATAACTGGAGAAGAAAGTGGTTCAAAGTGGAGCACCAATATATTGTTAGATTATT
>CAMKFB010000088.1 GCA_946411735.1 uncultured Selenomonadales bacterium | reverse complement strand
GCTCGAGGTGACGAGGCAAATCCGCTCGATCATAGGCGACGAGTCGCCGATAATAATTTTGACCGCGTACAATTGGGACGAGATCGCCGAGGAAGCGACGGCGGCGGGAGTCGACAGTTTCATCGCAAAGCCGCTGTTCACGAGCAATCTGTTGGAGGAATTTCGCTCGGCGCTCCAAAAGAAACAGTCGGCGCAAACGGTTGAGAAGCCCAAGGCGGCGCTCGAGGGGCGCAAAATTTTGTTGGCGGAGGATATGCAAGTCAACGCGGAGATCATGATGATGGTGCTTAGCATGCGCGAAATCGAGGCGGAGCATGCGGTCAACGGCAAGGTCGCGGTCGAGATGTTCGAGAAGTCGGCGCCGGGATATTACTCGGCGGTGCTGATGGACGTGCGGATGCCGGAGATGGACGGGCTGCAGGCGACGCAAGCGATCCGCGCGCTCGATCGACCCGACGCGAAGACGATTCCGATCATCGCGCTGACGGCAAATGCCTTCGACGAGGACGTTCAAAGGAGTCTGCAGGCGGGGATGAACGCGCATCTTACAAAGCCGGTCGAGCCCGAAGTCTTATTCGAGACGCTTGAAAGTATGATCGAACCGTGAGTCAACGGTTGAGCGCGAGCCGCTTCGTAAAGAAATTCCAGACCGTCACGATCGCCGTCGAAACGATCTTCGCCAACATATAATACAGCCCGCCGAGCTCGACCAACGAATACATGCACAGCTGATTGATCCCCAGCCCCGCCACGCTCGTCAATAAAAAGATCGCCGCCGTCGACTTCGACCTCCGCGCGGAGCGCCAGACCCATCGAACGCACATCACATAGTTGACGGCGACCGCGATCGAAAATGCCGCCGCCGCCGACCACAGATAATTGATCCCGCCGAGCTCCGTCAGCGACCATAACGTCAAAAGCTCCAGCACAAAGCACGAGCCGCCCGCGAGCAGAAATTTTATCAGTTCGATTCTCATTGCATCGCCCGCCGTCAAAAAATTTTTTTCGATTGAAATTGATACCGTCTAATGCTACAATGTTTTCTATCATTGCGCAAGATGCGACACTTTTAGCTCGATAAAGGAGGCTGTTCAGAGATGATGGACGAGAAAGATTGGGAGCTGTTTAAGAAGAAGTTGGATCAACGCACCGGCATTGATCTGCAGCTTTATAAGGAACCTCAGATGAAACGACGCATCAGCAATCTCGTCACTCGCGCCGAGATGAATTCCTTCGTCGAGTATTTTGATAAGGTCTCGCGCAATAAGGACGACTTCGCCGAGTTCATTGAGTACTTGACGATCAACGTGTCGGAGTTCTTCCGCACGCCCGATAAATTTTCCAAGCTCGAGACCGACGTCATTCCCTATCTGTTGACGCGTTCGTCGCGGCTGTCGATTTGGAGCGCGGGTTGCTCGATCGGCGCCGAGCCGTATTCGCTCTCGATCATCATGAAGGAGAAAACGCCGAACGTCCGTCATCGCATCCTTGCCACCGATCTCGACGTCGACATTCTTGCCAAGGCGCGCAAGGGCGTTTACGTCGAAAACGAGCTCAAGAGCATGCGCCCCGATCGCAAGACGAAGTATTTTACCAAGACGCCCGACGGCAAATACGCCGTCAAGCCGGAGATCAAAGGCGCGGTCGAGTTCAAGCGGCACAATCTGTTAAAAGACCCGTTCGAGAAGGGCTTCGATCTGATCCTCTGCCGCAATGTGGTCATCTACTTCACCGAAGAGGCGAAGGATATGCTCTACGCTCACTTTTTCGAGTCGCTCAAGCCGGGCGGGATATTGTTCGTGGGCGCGACGGAGGCGATCCTCAACTTCCGTCGGCTGGGCTATACGAGTTATCAGCCCTTCTTCTATCAAAGACCGATCAAGTAATCCGAGGTGAAAACATTGTACGCGAACGCGCAGGCGGAGACGATGAGTCGGGATCAAATAAAGGCTCTGCAGCTCGAGCGGCTCAAGAAAACCGTCGAGTGGGCGTATGAAAAGAGCGCTTTCTACAGTCAGCTCTTCCGTCGTCGAAAGATCAAGCCCGACTCGATCCGCTCGCTCGAGGACATCAATCGGCTGCCGCTGCTCAACCTCTCGACGCTCCATCGAACGAATGCGCTCGACATTCTTACGTTGCCGCTTTCGAGCGTGTTGCGATTCAGCCACATCATCGAGTCGACGGGGGAGATCACGAAACTATATACGAAGGGCGACGTCGGGCGCAACGTCGAGATGATCACGCGCTGTCTGGTCGCCGCCGACGTCAACAATGCGTCGATCGTGGGCGTGCAGGGTGAGATGTCCGACAGCCGAATGCTCGACATACTCTACGCGCTCGAGGCGCTCGGCGCGACGGTGGTGCCGTTCGGGACGGATTATCGGCAGTGGCTCCGGCTGATGGAGCTGACGACGGTCGACACGCTGATCAGCACGCCGCAATTGGTGATGCAGCTGATCATTCAACTGCAGACGCTTGGCAAGAACATCATCGATTATCCGATCTCGAAAATCCTGTGCATCAACGCCAACAACATTCAAAATCCGCTCCGTCAGCACATTCGTGAGCGGACGCTTGCGAAGGTATACGATCTGTTTGCGCCGCCGGAGCTGGGCTTTGCGGGGATGATCTATCAGTGTGACGAACACTCGGGGCATCACGTGCAGGAGGATTGTTATCTGACGGAGCTGGTGAAATTCGACAGCGAGGAGCCGGTGACGGAGGATGAGCACATGGGTGAGCTGGTGATCACGACGTTGACGGCGCAAGCGATGCCGCTGATCCGATATCGGACGGGGCAAGCGGTACGTCGGATGAGCGGGGAGTGCTCGTGCGGGCGCTCCTTCGTCCGATTGGCGACGCCTTACACGGCAATTCATAATGCTTAATGGGAGGACGGTAAGTTGTTGATAAATGCTCCGCGCGGAACCAAAGACATTCTGCCCGATCAGATAAAAAATTGGATCGCGGTCGAGAATAAAATGCGCGAGATTTGCGCTCGATACGGCTATGACGAAATTCGCACGCCGATTTTCGAGCACACCGAATTGTTTCAACGGGGGATCGGCGAAGGCACTGATGTGGTCGACAAGGAAATGTACACGTTCGTCGATCGCGGCAACCGCTCGATCACGTTGCGACCCGAGAACACCGCTTCGGTGATCAGAGCGTACCTTCAAAACAAACTGTATGCGGCATCGACGCTCGTAAAGTTGTTTTATATCGGCTCGATGTTCCGCTACGATCGACCGCAAGCGGGTCGGCTGAGGGAGTTTCATCAGTTCGGCGTGGAGGCGATCGGCGAAGGCAATCCCGAGGTCGATGCGGAAGTCATTTTGTTGGCGCTCGATCTGTTGAGGGAACTCGGGCTCGAGGGCTTGACGTTGAAGCTCAACACCGTGGGCTGTCCGAAGTGTCGACCGGTGTATCGACAGAAGCTGACGCATTTCTTCAGCGACAAGCTCGACGAGTTGTGCGGCGACTGTCGGACGCGCTACGAAAAAAATCCGATGCGGATTTTGGATTGCAAGATCGACGGCGGCAAGGAGTTTATGGAGGAGGCGCCGAAGATCAAGGATTGTCTCTGCGACGAATGTCGTGAGCACTTTCGACAGGTGCAGGAACTGTTGACGGCGGTCGGCGTGGAATATGAGATCGACGCGCGGCTGGTCAGAGGATTGGATTATTACACGAAGACGGCGTTCGAGATCAGATGCGACGAGCTTGGAGCGCAAGCGGCGGTGGCGGGCGGCGGTCGCTATGACGGGCTGATCGAGGAGCTTGGCGGGATATCGACGCCGGCAATCGGCTTTGCGCTGGGGATCGAGAGGCTGTTGATCGCGCTCGAGAAGAAGGATCGGCTGCCGAAGGGCGAGGACGCGATCGACGGATTTGTGGTGTCGATGGGAGCGGCGGCGTATGCGTTCGAATTGATGTCGGCGTTGCGGCGCGCGGGCTTGAGGATCGCGACGGATTTCGCCAAGCGGAGTATGAAAGCGCAAATGAAATTGGCGGCGCGGTCGGGCGCGCGGTTCGCGCTGATAGTCGGCGAGGACGAGGTGCGCGATCGGACGGTGACGATCAAAAATTTATCGACGAGTGAGCAATCGACGGTCGCCTTCGACGACGTGAAGGAGGCAGTTGTTCAATGCCGATAATCTCAATGTTCTTCGGGATTCGGATTTATCTCGAGGATAGCGGTCAACACAAAGTCCCTCATGTTCATGCGATTTACGATGACCATGAAATGGCGGTCGATTTTGCGGGCAACGTGCTCGAAGGCAGTCTGCCACGCAAACAACAGGCGATGGTGATTGCGTGGGTGTTGATGCACGATGAGGAATTGCGGGCGAACTGCGAGCTGTTGAAAGATAATCAGGCGCCGTTTCGCATTGATCCTCTCAGATGAGAGATGGCGTTGATTACTCGTCCGAACCAAGGCAGACCTCCCGTTCCACGCTTTGATGGTGGCGATTAGCGGGCATGGTTTCGACTGTTGACGGGCGTCGCCCTTCGGTTGGCAGGTGGTAACCTGTCGAGGGCGGGTGGGCGGGAAAAAATTTTTGGAGTGATATGATTGGAGACATTAACGGGAATGAAACGGACGATGAACTGCGGCGAAATCCGCAAAGCCGACGAGGGTAAAGAAATTTGCCTGGCGGGTTGGGTGTCGCGTCGGCGCGATCACGGCGGGCTGATCTTCGTGGATATGCGGGATCGGTCGGGCATCGTGCAGGTGGTGTTCGACGAGGCGGCGATGGGTAAAGACGCCTTCGACAAAGCCGAGTCGCTTCGCAACGAGTTTGTGATCGGAGTTCGAGGCAATGTCCGCGCGCGCTCCGACGAAACGATCAATCCGAAGATGCCGACGGGCGAGATCGAGATCGTAGTGACGGAGTTGCGCGTGCTCAATCGAGCGAAGACGCCACCGTTTTACATTCAGGACGGCGTCGATGTTGATGAGATGGTTCGACTTCGCTACCGTTATCTTGATCTCCGTCGACCGGAAATGCAGCAGAATATCATGCTCCGGCACCGCGTGACGAAGATCATGCGCGATTACCTTGACGAGCACGGCTTTTTGGAGATCGAGACGCCGATGCTGTGTCGGTCAACGCCGGAGGGTGCGCGCGATTTTCTCGTGCCGAGCCGTCTCAACCCGGGGCAATTCTATGCGCTGCCGCAATCGCCGCAGATTTTCAAGCAACTGTTGATGGTCAGCGGCATGGAAAAATATTTTCAGATCGTCCGTTGCTTCCGTGATGAGGATCTCCGCGCGGATCGTCAGCCCGAGTTCACGCAGCTCGACATCGAAACGTCATTCCTCGACCAGGATGATATTTTGACGCTGATGGAGGGACTGGTCAAAAATATTTTCGAGAAGTCGATCGGCGTCGAGGTCAAAATTCCGTTCGAGCGCATGAGTTGGCAGGAGGCGATGGATCGGTTCGGCACCGACAAGCCCGATCGTCGTTTCGGCATGGAGCTGATGGACATCTCCGAGTACGTCAAAGGATCGGAGTTCAAAGTGTTCAACAGCGTTCTCGAGTCGGGCGGTCAGATTAAAGTGATCAACGTCGAGGGCTACGCGAACATTCCGCGTCGGGAGCTTGACGGGCTGGTCGAGTACGTCAAAATTTACGGCGCGAAAGGTCTTGCGTGGATTCAATACACCAACGAGGGCGTCAAGTCGCCGTTCAAGAAATTCTACAGCGACGAGACGTTTGAAAAGATTCGTGAGGCGACGGGCGCGCATATCGGCGATCTGCTGTTGGTGGTCGGCGACAAACCTTCGGTGGTGGCGCAAGCGTTGGGCGAGTTGCGGCTCGAGATGGGGCGTCGGCGCGGGCTGATCGATCCCGACAAGCTGTGCTTCCTGTGGGTGGTGGACTTCCCGATGTTTGAATACGTCGAGGAAGATAAGCGCTACAAGGCGATGCATCATCCGTTCACGGCGCCGCGCGAAGAGGACGTGGAGTTCCTGTTGACCGATCCCGAAAAAGTCAAGGCGAATGCGTATGACATCGTGCTCAACGGTGTCGAGGTCGGCGGCGGGTCGCTGAGGATATATCAGCGCGATCTGCAATCGAAAGTATTTGAGGCAATCGGCTTGACGGCGGAGGAAGCGCGCTCGAAATTCGGCTTCCTGATGGACGCGTTTGAATACGGCACGCCGCCGCACGGAGGGATCGCCTTCGGCTTGGATCGACTGGTGATGTTGATGGCGAAACGCAAATCGATCCGCGACGTAATTGCCTTCCCGAAGACGCAGAGCGCGATCGATCCGATGAGCCACGCTCCTTCCGAGGTCGAGGAAAAACAATTGCGCGAGCTGTCGATCAAGACGGCGGTTCATAAGAAATAAAAAAAAACGGGGCGGAGGATTAATCCTTCGCCCTTTAATATTTCGTTCCAAGAAATTATTCTTCGACGTCCTCGGGATGCTTTTTGATGTACTCGACGTATTTCTTATATTCGTCGCCGAAATTTTTCTCCTCGACCAGCGCCAGCTGCACCGCCAGCATCGCCGCCCCGCACACTCGAGCGATCTCGTGCGCGTCAAACGTCTCGATCAGTTGAGTCACCGCGCGAACCTCTTCGTCGAGCATGTCATGCGAGTCTGTATTGAACCGATTGATCAGCAGGAGATCGAAAATCTGCTGCTCGAGCGCCGACCAGCCCAGCCCGATGCCCGCGTTGCTCCGCGGCGTCCTGTCGTGGAGATTGAAATCGTCGCTGAACTCTCCAAGATCGGGAATATAAACTTCGTCTTCGTCCTCAAATTTGTGTCTGCCTTTCAGCATACCTCCATCGCCTCCGTCAAAAAAATTCGCCGTTGAAATTCTGCTTGCATTTATTGTACTATATTGCCGACGAATATGCAAACAGATTTAACGGGGAGTAAGTGCTCGTGCAGAGATTTTTATCGGTGCTGGGCGTGCTGTTGATGTTGGCAGGGGTGTTCGGATTGTCATACACGTGGCACATCGACCATCGCTCGGCGGAGACGTTATCGGAGTATGCGGCGACGGAATTCAACGTATCGCGCGACGGCGAAGGCTATGTCGAGGGCGCGGTGTTTTTGATGTGGGATTATCGCTTCGATGACTCGAAATTGGTACCGAAGGCAGTTTTTATCACCGACGGCAACGAATGGGAGATGACGGCCTCGACCAAGCACACCCCTCCGCCTATGAGCGGGAGTCGGTTTCGATCGGAAAATAAATTGTTCGTGGCGCTGCCGACGGCGTGTTTGAAGGCGGTGCTCAACGCCGAGACAATTCGAGTGCAATTTTTTTATGACAACGGTCAAGTGATCGATCTGCCGCTGAGCTCGAAAGAATTGGCTCTTTGGAAGCGAAAAATCCGTTGGTAAGTTTGTCCCACCCACCCGCCCTTTGAACACTACGTGTTCAGGTTTTGAAGGTGAAACCTTCAGAGAGTGGGCGGGCGGGA
>CAMKFB010000087.1 GCA_946411735.1 uncultured Selenomonadales bacterium | reverse complement strand
AGACGACTTGGGAGCTTAGGTCGTTGCCGGTTAATCGGAGGCTCGTCGCAAGGCGGGCTTTTTTAGTTCTTTGATCCCGCCCATCCACCCTTTATTCCTTATCAGGAACCGTGATCGCCAATCGGAAAAACTTTTTCATTTTTTTTTTATGATCACAGGCAGGATTTGATCGCATCACAGCGAATATCTGCCTTTGAATAATCCATTCCATGTCATTAGGAGGTTTCGTTATCATGGCAGAACTCGAAAAAGAATTGGCTCACAGCGAATCATCCCTCGGCACCATCAAAATCGCTGATGAGGTCGTCAGCATCATCGCCGGTCTCGCCGCTACCGAAATCGAGGGCATCGCGGGCATGTCCGGCGGACTCGTCGGTGGCATCGCCGAGATGCTCGGTCGTAAGAATTTCTCCAAGGGCGTCAAGGTCGAGGTCGGCGAACGCGAAGCCGCCATCGATCTCTATATCATCGTCAAGTACGGCGTTCGCATTCCCGACGTCGCTCTCGCCGCTCAAGAGAACATCAAACAGGCCATCGAGACTATGACCGGACTGTCCGTCGTCGAAGTCAATGTCCACGTCCAGGGCGTCAACTTCCCCGAGGATGAGGAGAAGGCCGAGGAAGCCCGCGTTCGCTGATCTGTTCTATCATCGAGAGAAGGAGGAATCGCTTTGGGGATAATCAGTCGCGTTCTTCTGCTTCTCTATGCTCTCGCCGTCGGCGCCGTCACCGTCATCGTTGCGGGCGTTTGCTTGAATTTCATTCCCGCCAATTTTTGGCAGCCCTCGCTCAAATTCATTCTCGCGCAACCGGAGACTCTGATCGTGCTCGCCGTTATGCTGTTGCTGTCGCTCTTTTTCCTCACCAGAGTTTTCGTCTCGCATGAAGAACCGACCGTCGCCGACGACGAGATTATTCTCCGACAAGGGCTCTCGGGCGAAGTCAAAGTCGCGCTCGACGCCATTGAACGCATCACCGAGCGCGCCGCCCTTTCCGTCAACGGCGTTCGAGAGTCGCAAGCCGTCATCTTCAAAAAAAGTCACGATACGCCCATCGCTGTCCGACTCTCGATCGTCCTCGGGCAGGGTTTTTCCGCGCCGACCGTCAGCGAAAATGCCGTCAACGCCGTCAATAACGCCATTCTTACCACGCTCCAGATTCCGTCCGTCCCCGTCGAGGTGACTGTCAGGGATATCACCAACGCGGTCATCGAGCGCCGTCAGCGCGTCGTCTAAGGCGGTGATCCAATGTGGAACGATCTGAAAGTCCTCATCGCTGAGTTTTTCGAGACGCATCGAACGCGTAAGATCGGCTTTTTCGTCGGCTTGATTACCGGTGTCTCCATTCTCGTTTTCGGCTTCTTCAATACGATTTTCGCCGGCGTTTGCGGGATGGTCGGGCTGTGCATAGGCGCGAAAATCGATGGCGCCGATGACCTTATCGACAAGACTCTCGCCAACATCGACAGGCTTTTGCCCAACAAATTTCGGCGCTGATTTGGAGGTTTTCATCAAATGAGTCGTACTCTCGCCCGCGAAGTTGCTTTCAAGGCTCTTTTTCAGCTCGATTTTAATCACGGCGACAACGACACGCGCGACCTTTATGAGGAGCTTGCGCTCGAGACCGTTCTGAACGAGGGGCGAAAAGTTTCGGAAGGCAATCAGGTTTACGTATGCAAGGTTGTCAAAGGCACGCGCGCTCATCTCGCCGACATCGACGCAATCATCGCCGCGCATCTCAAGCAAGGCTGGACGCTCGCGCGCATCGCCTCCGTCGATCGAAATGTTCTGCGGCTGGCCGTTTTCGAAATGAAATTCGACCCGAGCGATAATCCCGTGCCCGTCGGCGTCGTCATCAATGAGGCGGTCGAGCTCGCGAAAAAATACGGCACCGACGATTCCGGTCGTTTCATCAACGGCATCCTCAACAACATTGCGAAGGCGACCGCGACGTAAATTTTTTTGACTGTGACGAGTTGGGGCGGGCGCCCCGGCTCTTTTTTTATCGATTGCAAGGTGATCTTTGTATGCTCAATGAATTATGGACGCGGCGGCGGTTGGCGGTCGAGGACGAACTTCGGCGGCAGCTTGAGCTCACGCCGTCGATCAATTCGACTTTGACTGAGGCGATGCAATACAGTTTGCTAAGCGGCGGCAAGCGGCTCCGACCGATCCTGCTGATGGCGGCGGCTGATGCGGTGGGCTCGACGGGCGAAAAATTTTTGACGACGGCGGCGGCAATCGAGATGATTCATACCTACTCACTCATCCATGACGACCTGCCGGCTATGGATGACGACGATTATCGGCGCGGCAAGCTCACCAATCATAAGGTTTTCGGTGAAGCGATTGCAATCTTGGCGGGTGATTCTTTGTTGACGCTCGCCTTTGAAGTGATGCTCCGTCAAAAGGATGTGGCGGACTCCGCGCGGATCGCCGTCGTCAATGAAATGTCGCGCGCGGCGGGCATGTCGGGCATGGTCGGAGGACAGGCAATCGATCTGCAATCGGAAGGAAAAGCAATCGACCTCGGAACTCTCCGTCGAATGCATTTGGGCAAAACTGGCGCGCTGTTTCGAGCGGCGATCCGATCGGGCGCGATCCTTGCGGGGGCGTCGCCTCAACAGTTGAGTGCGTTGACGGCGTATGCGGAATCGTTCGGGCTGGCGTTTCAGATCACCGACGACATTCTTGACGTGACAGGCGATGAAAAAACTCTCGGCAAGCCGATCGGAAGTGATGCGCGCAATCAAAAGTCGACTTATGTGACGCTCACTTCGCTCGATTCCGCGCGGAGCTTGGCGAAGCAGACGGTCGAAGAGGCGCTCGTTGCGTTGAAAAATTTCGGGACGGAAGCCGATTTCCTCCGCGAACTGGTTCGATATTTGAATACAAGGGAGAGCTGATAGAATGAACATAAGCGAAAAAATCATCGCGAGCCACGCCGGTCTCGACCACGTTGAAGCCGGTCAGCTCGTCACTGCAAAACTCGACCTCGTTATGGCAAACGATGTCACCGGTCCGCCCGCCATCAAGGAATTTGAGAAAATCGGGCTGCCCGTCTTCGATCCCAATCGCATCGCGCTCATCCCCGACCACTTTCAACCGTCGAAGGATATTAAGAGCGCCGATCTCGCCAAGATTATGCGCGACTTCGCCAAGAAACATCACATCAAACATTATTACGAGGCGGGGCGCGTCGGCATCGAGCACGTCATTCTGCCCGAGTTCGGCATCGTCGGTCCCGGAATGCTCATCATCGGCGCCGATTCGCATACCTGCACCTACGGCGCCGTCAACGCCTTCTCCACAGGCGTCGGCACCACCGATCTCGCCGTCGGACTCGCCACCGGCAAGGCGTGGTTCAAGGTTCCCGAGGCGATTAACGTCAAGCTCGTCGGCGAAAAGCCCAAAAATATTTGCGGCAAGGACATCATCTTGACGTTGATCGGCAGGATCGGCGTCGACGGCGCTCTCTATAAGGCGATCGAGTTTACCGGCGAAGGCGTTGCGCAACTTTCTATGACCGACCGCTTGACCATCTCCAATATGGCGATCGAGGCGGGCGGCAAGGCGGGGCTTTTCCCCTTCGACCACATTACTCAAGCTTACGTCGACGGTCGAGTACAACAGCCCTATACCGCCGTCAACCCCGATCCCGATGCTCATTACTCCTCGACCGTCGAGATCAATCTGTCGGAGCTCGTGCCGGTCGTCGCGCTCCCGCATTTGCCCGAAAATGTCAAGCCCGCCGCCGATCTCTCCAACATCAAAATCGATCAGGTCGTGATCGGCTCGTGCACCAACGGTCGCCTCGAGGATATGGAGACCGCCGCCAACGTTCTCAACGGTCGCAAGGTTCACCCCGACGTCCGTTGCATCATCATTCCAGGCAGCCCCGCCGTATATAAAGAGGCGATGCATCGCGGCTGGCTCGACATTTTCATCGACGCCGGTTGCGTCGTCAGCACGCCCACCTGCGGTCCCTGCCTGGGCGGCTATATGGGCATTTTGAGTGCAGGCGAGCGTTGCGTTTCGACCACCAATCGCAATTTCCGCGGTCGCATGGGGCATGTCGACAGCGAAGTTTATCTTGCCGGTCCGCTCGTCGCTGCCTGCTCCGCCGTCGTCGGTCATATCTCATCGGAGGTGATTTGAATGCAACTCGAAGGTAAAGTTTGGCGCTACGGCGATAACATCGACACCGACGTCATCATCCCCGCCCGCTATCTCAACACTTTCGACCCCGTCGAGCTCGCAAAGCACTGCATGGTCGACATCGACGAGTCCTTCGCCAAGAACGTCAAGGCGGGCGATATAATGGTCGGCGGCAAAAATTTCGGTTGCGGCTCGTCGCGCGAACACGCTCCCATCGCCATCAAAGCCTCGGGCGTCCCCGTCGTGATCGCCGCCAGCTTCGCTCGCATTTTCTATCGCAACGGCATCAATATCGGGCTGCCGCTGCTCGAGATCGGTGACGACGTTGAAAAAATTTCCGCCAACGACATCCTCAAGATCGACACGTCGACCGGCACCATCGAAGACGTTACCATCGGTCAAACTTTCCACGCTCATCCCCTGCCCGGCTTCGTTCAGGACATTGCTCAAGCCGGCGGGCTTATCAATTACGTCAAACAGCACGGCTCCCTCGGCTGAGACATTCTCGACATCAAAAAAGGCGATTGCTCCGCGCGGAGCCGTCGCCTTTTATATTTTCGTGTTCCACATTATCAGCGCATCCTCGCCGTTGTCGATGTAATAATGCGGGCGTCGACCCACGCTCCGCAATCCGAACTTCTCATATAATCGGATCGCCGCCGCGTTCGACGGTCGCACCTCGAGCGTGATCGCCGTCGCGCCCCGCGCTTTCACTTCCTCGATCAGCCGACCGAACAGCGCCGTCCCGATCCCATGCCCGCGCATTATCGGATCGACCGCCACGCTCATTACCTCCGCGTCGCCGAATGATATCCATGCTCCCGCATACGCTACGATCTCACCGTCGATCTCGCAAACTATGTACGTCGCGTTCTCGTTGATCGCCTCGCCGTAAAATAAGTTGCGACTCCACGGCATCGCAAAACTTTGCGCCTCGATCTCCGTCACGCGGTCAACGTCGGCGACCGTCATCTTTCGGAAGCGGCATGCCTTTTCTCCCATAATACCTCCGCCTCCGACCGCCGCACGTACATCGGCTCCAAATTCATCACGTTGTCGACCAAGCCCGCCGCCAACCGCTGACGTCCAATCAGACCAACGTTTACCGCGCGCGGCATCCTCAAATTGATCGGCGCGAGCGCCACATTCGACGGTAACGTCTTTATTTTTTTGAGCGCGTCGCCGCATACGATTGTCAGCCCGTCAAAACTTTCGGCTTCCGACATAATCCTCTCGATCGAGCCGACCTTGACTTCGTCGAGCGCTTTCGTCCGCTCAAAAAATTGAAAGTAGGCGCAATCCCTTTGCGCGTCGAGCATCGTCAGCACTCGCTCGAACGGAAAATTCATCGACAGCGCCTCAAGCGTCGGCACTCCGATGATCGGTACGCCCCACGCGTATGACAGCGCCTTCACCGCCGCCAAACCGATCCTCAAGCCCGTAAATGAGCCCGGTCCGATCGATATCGCAATCCCATCGACCGCCGCTCCGCGCGGAGCTCCCGAAAGTCGGAGCGCCTCCTCCAATTGCGGCTGAAGTGTTTGCGAATGCGTCAGACGCGAATCCAGATCGATCTCGGTGAACCGATCGCCGTCGAGCACCGCCACGCTCGATGTCCGCGTCGCCGTCTCAATCGCTATGAACAAATTCCTCGAGCTCCTTTATGAAATCCTCGTGCTCCTCGCCCACACACGTCACGTTGATCCGCCTCATATTCCGCACGTCCTTGAGCCGCTCGATCGTTATCAGCACGTAATTCTCCGGCAGCGCGTTCGGAAATTTCTCCGCCCACTCGATAAACACTATCCCGTCGGGAAAATCCGTGTAATCGTAGAAGCCGATGTCCTCCAACTCGTCCTCGCTCGTCAGTCGGTACAGATCAAAATGCACTATCGGGCAAAACCCTTCGTAGATGTTCATCAGATTGAACGTCGGGCTGGTCACCTCGCCCTGCACCCCCAACGTCCGTGCCATACTCTGCACGATGAGCGTTTTGCCCGCGCCCAGTCCTCCCTCGAGACAGACCACCGTGCCTTCGCGTATTCGTTGCGCAATTTTCTCCGCCAATCGTACCGTCCCGTACGGCGATTGAGTTATGTGCGTAAACATTACTGCCCTCCATCAATTATTAATGTAGTCGAAGTGTTAAATCGTAGTCTCACCGACAATGAGATGGAACGGCTTGAACGGAATCAAATTTTTCTCGATGATTACGATGCTGTCATAAAAATGAATGCCGCCCATATTCAGGGTGTTATAAGTCGGTTCGAGCTGCCCTTGAGTGTGAAACGCGTTAAGCTCATCAATGAGATTCTTGGTAAATTCAATGTATGTGTCGGGTTTGTGCAACCCGCCTTCCCATTCCCCCCAATATGACGTGTGGCAGTCCTCACAAAAATAAAGACCTCCGTCTTGAATGTGAGGGAACATCTCTTTAAATGTGATAATCTGCTGATCCATGGTATGTCCGCCGTCATCCAACAGAATGTCGACGCGAGGATATTTTTTCTTGAATTGGTTCCAAAACTCCGGATCAGACTGCGAGCCGATCTCGATGGTGATTTGATCGTCGGCGAATTGGCGGCAATTCTCGTTTATGTCGATGCCGATAATCTTTGCCTTCGAACCGAAATAATTCTTCCACATCTGAACGGAGCCGCCGTTCCACACTCCGATCTCAACGAACACAATTTCTTTATTGCGATAAGCATTGAACCACTTGTTGTAAATGGGAAAATAGTGCACCCATTTGTGGACGGCTCTGGGCTCTTCAAGCAGCCAAATTTAGTTTACATCGACGCCGCCCAAATTGCAACACTAAAAAGCTCCGACCACCGTCGGGGTGATCGGAGCCGCGTGTGTTCAGTGGAGATTATCTGCGCTGATGCCGTTGTGCGCTTTGACGACCGCCGAATTGACCGTCGGAGCGACCGCCGAATCCGAAGGCGCCGTCGAGACCGAAGGAGTTAAGTCCGAAGGAGCGCTCGGAGGCTTCGCCGGCAAGCGACATAGGTTTATCGTTGATTATCGACGAAAGATCGTCGTTGTTGAAGTCGAACGTCGGAGGATTGAGGGCGTCGTCCTGTGCAAACCACGGCGCCTGATCGAGCTCGCCAAAGAGGGACATATCAGGCTCGCCGGAGGTCGGCGGCACGATCGAAGTGTCACTGTCGCCTTCAAACGGAGGACGACGGTCGGAGCCGCCGAAATCAGCAAAGTCGGGCGGGTTCACGCCGGTATCGCTGTCGAACTCGGGCGGAGCAATGGTGGTGTCGCTGTCGCCTTCAAACGGAGGACGGTGCGGTCCGAAGCCGCCAAAGTCGGGCGGGGTCACGCCGGTATCGCTGTCGAACTCGGGCGGAGCGATAGTGGTGTCACTGTCGCCTTCAAACGGAGGACGGTGCGGTCCGAAGCCGCCAAAATCGGGCGGGGTCACGCCGGTATCGCTGTCGAACTCGGGCGGAGCAATGGTGGTGTCACTGTCGCCTTCAAACGGAGGACGACGGTCGGAGCCGCCGAAATCAGCAA
>CAMKFB010000086.1 GCA_946411735.1 uncultured Selenomonadales bacterium | reverse complement strand
GACCTTGCGACGGTTGATTCATCGGCGGCTGATAATTTGGAGCCGACGGTTGACCTTGCGACGGTTGACCCTGCAACGGCTGATTCATCGGCGGCTGATAGTTCGATGCCGATTGTTGCTGCCCTTGAAAGTTTTGAGGCGTCCATTGCTGATAATTCGCCTGCGGCTGCGGCTGACCTTGCGGCTGATTCGGCATCGGCGGCGATTGCTGATTGGATTGCGCCGCTGCCTGTTGATTGCTCGTCATCGAGCTCAAAAACTGCCGCGTCGAAGTCTGCGCCGGCTGATTGAAATTCTGCGGCTGATTCGTCGATTGCCGCCCCTGTTGTCCCTGTTGAGCCTGCTGCCCCTGTTGAGGAGTTTCGTTCTCGAACACCGCCCCGTTGACAATCGTCGGGCGCGGCATGAAAAATTTGATCAACTGATTCAGAAATTGCATGCCCTCCGATTGTTGCGCCGTCGGAAGCGGCAACGCCGTCGGAGTGCCTTGCGCCAATTGCGCCAGCGCCTCATATAATTTCTCCGGCAAATCCTCCGCGTTTTTGAAGTCGATCAGCTCGAACGCCGCCTTCGACATCAACACCGGCTCCAGCGATTGCCCGCCCTCCTCGCTCACGAGCAACCCCTTGAACGCTTGCAACAAAACCTCCGTCTCGCGGCTGAGCTCCATCGAAAAGCCCTTCTCCGCCAACGCTCCGATTTGCGACAGCATTCGCGCGAATACCGACAGCTGCTCCATCGAAAACCGTTGGCTCTCGAGCGTGCTGCCCACGCCCTGCTTCAACGTCGAGTCCATCGAAAACGCTTGCTGCAGGACGTTGCGCACGATTTGACTTACCTCGTCCGGCAGCTTTTCAATCCCAAGTTTTTCGCTCGTCGAGATGCGCGACAACAGCCCCGCCATGTCCTCGACCGCCGTCTTGAGCAAAACATTCGTCTGCGGTCGAAATCCTCCGCCGGCGCTCCCGTCGTCCCGCCTTTGGACACCATCAGTGCCTCCCGGCCGCTGCGGCTGGTTTAACGGTCTTATTCCTATGGCACCTGCGTCCAACGGCATCTTTATCGCTCCTTTTCCTTGGTGTGCTCAAAATTTTATCTTCAATTGCGCCGAGTACATCGACTTGACCGGCTCGTAGCTCCGCCGGTGAATCGGCGTCGCGCCGAATTGTTTGATCGCGTCAAGATGTTTTTTCGTCCCGTAACCGCGATTGTGTTTGAAGTCGTACTGTGGATAAATTTCGTCCCACTCATCCGCCATTCGATCGCGCGTAACCTTGGCGATAATCGACGCCGCCGCGATCGATGCCGATTTCGCGTCGCCCTTGACGATCGACAGCGACCCGATGCCCTCGCCGAAATATAAGCTCATCGCGTCCGTCAACACGAAGTCCGGTTTGAGCGGCAGCGCCCGCACCGCGCGGAGCATTGCCTTGAGCGTGGCGCGATAGACGTTTATCCGATCGATCTCCTCGATCGACGCCTCGACCGTCGAGACCGCGATCGCCTTGTCGATGATCTCATAATACAAAATCTCGCGCCGCCGCGCCGTAATTTTTTTCGAGTCGTTGAGGTGGTCGATGAAAATGTTCGGCGGCAAGATCACCGCCGCCACGATCAACGACCCCACCAATGAGCCGCGCCCGACCTCGTCGACGCCCGCGATCAAATTATATCCCTCGGCGCGATAATGATCCTCGTATTGATACAAGTTGCGCACGCGCGCCCTTTCGCGCTCGAATTTGGTTTCAATCGTATCTGTTATCGTCATTTTAAATCGTTTTCTTCAATCGGATCGAGCGTCACGCGCCCGAGTTTGCCGCCACGAAATTCCGTCATCACCAGCCGCACGACCTTCTCGACATCGATCGCGCCGCCCTTCTTCAAACAGCCGCGCTTGCGCCCGATCGCGTCGATCAGTTCTTCGCCGACGGTCGGCAGCGGCGGCTCGAGTTTGAAGCGCTCGATCAAACCTGCGGGATATTTTTTCGAGAGCGTCTCGAGAAGCAAACAGACCGTCCGCTCGAGATCGACGATCTCATCTTTGAGCGCGAACGTCCACGAAAGTTTGAGCGCCGCCTCTTGATCGTCGAACTTCGACCACAAAATACCGGGCGTGTCGAGCAGATCAAGCCCGCCGTCGAGCTTGATCCATTGCTTGGCGCGCGTGACGCCGGGACGATTTTCGATCTTGGTGTGCGCGCCGCCCGCCAACCGATTGATCAGAGACGACTTGCCCACATTGGGGATGCCGATTATCATCACTCGAGCCGCGCGGGGCTTGCCGCCGTGCTTGACGAGTTTGTGAGTGGAGGGCTCCGCGAGACGTTTTGTCGAGGCGATCAGATTCTTGAGCCCCGTGCCTTTGACCGCATCGATCGCGACGGCTGTCAAATTCTCCGCGCGGAAGCGATTGATCCACGCGTCGGTGAGCTTGGGATCGGCCAGATCGGATTTACACAGCGCTATCAGCCGAGGCTTGCCGCCGAGAATTTTTTTGAGCAGCGGATTTTGACTGCTCGACGGGATTCGCGCGTCAAGCACCTCGATCACGATGTCGACCAATTTCAGATTGCCCTCGATGAGCCGTTGCGCCTTCTTCATATGCCCGGGGAACCATTGCAGCGTCGGCAGATCATTTTCGTTCATCGACTTCGCCTCCCTTCTCGAGCCGCCGAGCAATAGCCTTGAGCGCCTCGTCGTCCTTCCAATCCGGCACCGACAGCCAATCTTTGGAGTTCGGCTCGAAACCGCACATCGCTCGAAATTCGCAGTACGCGCACGCATTTTGAGCGTTATCTTTTTTGAACGGTCGCGCGCTGATCTCTCCGTCGAGCATCCTTGCGCCGATATCCCGAAAAATCTCCCGCACGTACTCGAGCAGCTGATTGAACTCTGTCGATGTTTTGACGTTCGTATTCGCGTAGAAGGTGCCGTCATTTTTGAGTTGCGCTCGAATGAAGCGCCGCGTGCTGTCGATCGCATCGACGACCGCCGTGTCCTTGAGCATCATTCCCTGCATCCGCAGTTCCTTCTCGAATTCGTCGCGCGCCTCGTCCTCCGTCGGCGCCCCGTCGATCGACAGCGGCGGATATCGCAACATGAAATAAAACATACCCGCCGGTCGCAAGCCCTCCGCGCGGAGCAATTCGCTCGACGCCAACAAATACGTCAGCAACTGCAGGTTGAGCCCGAAATAAAAATCCACCGCCTTCAACGTCACGCCCGCGCTCGTTTTGTAATCGATGATCAAAAAATAATTGCCGTTCTCATCGACGTCGATCCGATCGATCCGCCCGTTGAGCTCCAACGTCGCCCCGTCGAGTTCGTAGCGCATCGGCACATCGCCCAGCCGACCGAATGTCGCCTCCAACTTCGACGGATGAAATTTGCTCACGCGGTCGAGCTCGATCAGCCGCCGCAAACTCTCTTGCGCCAGCCGCCTTATCCGCTCAAGCTGATACTCGTACTGCCGCGTACTCTTCAACAGCCGGTTGCGAAGGCGCGGCGCAATCTCATCGATCAGCTCGTCGACGGTCGCAAGCATCTCCGGCTCCTCGACCGAACCCCAGCGACGATTTTGATTCCGCATTCGATCGCCGAACTTCTTCAGGAGCGCGTGCAGAATGTTGCCGACATCGGGCGGTTGAAATTTCCACTCCCGCCGCTCCTCGATCCGCAATCCGTATTGCGCGAAATGCTTGAACGGGCACGCCATAAATTTTTCAAACCGACTCACCGTCCCGCTCAACCGCGACTGCCGCGCGAATAATTTTTTCGCCGTCGAGCCGTCGAGCCGCATTTCGCCGGCGACAAATTCACGCCGCTCCTCGGGACTCAGCACGCTCACGTCGACGAACTCTTTTTCGAGCGTCGGCAGCAATTTTTGTATGCGCTCGAGCAGCGACGACGCCTTCATCGCTTTGCCCTCCGCGTCCGCCAGCGGATATGACAGCCACAAATATTCGCGCGCCTCCGTCAGCCCGCGATACAGCAGAAATTTTTCCGCCAGACTGCTCTCGTAGCCGCCCAACGATATCTCCAGCCCCAAATCGCGCAGATGCAATCGATCGGCGTCGGTGAACAGCCCCTTTTCCGTCGAGCGGCGCGGCATCATCCCGTCGCTGAACCCCAATATGAAGATCGCCCGCGTGTTCTGCAGCGAATTCTGATCGAATTGCGAGATCGTCACCTCGTCGAGCCCGGGAGGGATCAGCGACACCTTCAGCGCGTCGAGCCCCTCGTTCGTCAACGCCTCGAACTCCTTTGATGTGATCGGCTCGTTGCCGAGCGCCTCCGAAAATTGTTCGAGCATCGTCGTCACGTCGTCCCATATTTTGAGATGCTCCCTCGACAGCGCCAAATCGCCCGCCGCTTGCGCCTCCGCTGCCCACCGGCTCAACGTTTCGCTCACGTTCAGCCGCTCGAGCAGACCGTAGAGCACTTCGGCTTTGCGCGTCATCGTTTTCGCCGCGCGCATTTGCTCAACGAACTCCGACAGCGGCTCGACGATCCGTCGCCGTAATTGATCCGCCGCCGCCGATCGCGCCACCTGCCAATCCGCTTGCTTGTCGAGATCGTCATCGACCTCCCGCCGGTGCCACGTCCAATCCTCGGGCGTCGTCCACTTCGTCTTGCCGCGTACTCCGAACTCCAGCGCGTAATTCTCCAGCAGATCAACGTCGTCGCGCTCCACATCGAAAAAGCCCGTCCGAAGGCAGCGGAAGATTGCCTCCGACTTCCAACTCTGCACCTCGAGCGCCGAGCGGATCAACTCCGACAGCGGATGATGCGCCCCCGCCCGCTTCGCGTCGTTGAAAAAATTTATGCGATGCTTGTCGAACACCGGCTTGATCATATCCGCGTAGGTGTCGTCGCGCAGCAGCACTCCGATCTCTCGATACCGATAATGCTCTTGATCGACCAGCCGTCGGATTTCGCGCGCAAGCATCTCGACCTCGACCCGCCGACTTGCCGCCTCCAAAATTTTCAGCCCGTCCGATTGCTCGAGCGTCGTTGTCGACGGCGGGAACTCGAATAATTTTTCCTCGAGCAACGCCAACGGTTTGCTTTTGAATCGGCGCGCGCTCGTCAACCGTGAAATTTTTACGTCGATCGACTGTTCCTTCGCCGCTTGTCGGAGCATCGAAAACGTCTTGAACGCGCGATGAAACAGTCCCAAATCGCGCTGATTTTCGGCGGCTTCGATCGTCGGCTCCATCGTCAAAGTGATGTGCACGTTCCGCGCGGAGCCGAGCAGCGCTCGAATGATGTTGCGCTGTTGCGGATCGAAAAATATAAAGCCGTCGACGAACACGTCGGCGTTTTTGAGCGCGCTCGAGCGCGTGATCATCTCGGCGGCAAACTCGAGCATGTCCTCGTCATCGGTCTTGCGCCCCTCGATCGTCGCTCTGAAGTCGTCGGCAAGCAGCGCCAGATCGATCACCTTATCGCCGAGATCGTCATCCGCGCTGAACGTCAGATCGCGCAACGCCTCCGCGTCGATCGAGTATGACCGAAGCTCCTTCAACTGTTCGGCGAGCGTCTCACTGAAACCGCGTCGATTCGCCGCCTTCGCGAAGTACTTCAGCTGATCTTTTTTATTTCGATCGAGTAGAATTTTTTTGAGCAGCAAGCGGCGCCCGATCTCCGTCAGGCGCGGCATGGTCGAGCCGCCCTCCTCCGACAAAATTTGTTGCGCGAACCGTTGAAAACTCAAAATGTAGGTGTTGAGAGAGCCGCCCGTCAGCTCCGCGAACTCCCGCTCGATGCGATACGTCATATACGCCGGCACGAGAAGGTATTGCCGTTCGAGCGGCGCCGTCGCTTGCATTTGACGCAGGCAGGCGTGCGTTTTGCCCGTCCCCGCGCGTCCGATAATCAATTCAAGCATCACGTCACCTCACTTGAGCGTCGTCAGAAATTCTTCGAACGGCAGCCCGTGATTCCACGGCAGATCCAGCCGCTCCGCGTACTCGATGCACTCCGACACGAAATCCGCCGCCTTCCGCACCGCATCTATCAGATCGCAACCGTTGAGCAAATATCCGGCGAGCACGGCGAAGAACGCGTCGCCTGTCCCCGACCGATCGAGCCCGAGCCGCTTGACCGTCACCAAATTTATCTTGCCTCTGTCGTGGACGAAGTTCGCGCTCGAGCGGCACCGTCGCTTGCGTTTGACGCAGGCAGGCGTGCGCCCCGCCCGTCCGATGATCAATTCAAGCATCACGTCACCTCACTTGAGCGTCGTCAGAAATTCTTCGAACGGCAGCCCGTGATTCCACGGCAGATCCAGCCGCTCCGCGTACTCGATGCACTCCGACACGAAATCCGCCGCCTTCCGCACCGCATCTATCAGATCGCAACCGTTGAGCAAATATCCGGCGAGCACGGCGAAGAACGCGTCGCCTGTCCCCGACCGATCGAGCCCGAGCCGCTTGACCGTCACCAAATTTATCTTGCCTCTGTCGTGGACGAAGTTCGCGATCGATGTGCCGTCGTCGAAGTCGAGCGTCACGCCCGTTATCACCACGCGCTTGCCTCGAGTCCGCGCGGCGATGTTGGCGGCGAGCGTCGCCAGTTTCGAGTCGGAGATCACGCCGCCCTCGGGATAAGACACGCCGAGCAGTTCACACGCCTCTGTCAAATTCGGCGTCACCAGATCGGCGCTCGACAGCAGCCCGCGCATTTCGACGCACATTTTTTTTGTGTAAGAGGCATAAATTCTTCCGTGATCGCCCATAACGGGATCGATCATAATCTGACCGTCGGAGCGCTCGATAAAACGCTTGACGATCTCAATCTGATCGACCGAGCCAAGGAAGCCCGTCGCAATCGCGTCGAACATCAGCCCGTTGCGCGCCCAACTGTCGATGTAAGCGGACATGCGATCGGTGAAGTCGTCAAGAAAATAATCGTCGAAGCCGGTGTGCACCGATAGGATCGCCGTCGGCAGAGGACACACTTGAATTTTGAGCGCCGAGAGGATCGGCAGCTCGATCGTGACCGAGCAACGCCCGAAGCCGGTGAAGTCATTGATGAGCGCGATGCGTGTTTGTCTCAACGTGTCAATCCCTGCCCTCCAAACGTTTTTGAGCCATCGATTGAAAATCGGCGTTGGCGTAATTGACGAACGGCTCAATCGAAATGCCGCCGCGCACGGCGAAATGCCCGATGATTTCAAGGTAGCGCGGCTCGAGCAGTTTGATCAGATCATCGGCGATGGTGTTGACGACGTCCTCGTGGAAGGTGCCGTGATTGCGGAAGCTCGTCAGATACAACTTGAGCGATTTGCTCTCGACGAGCTTTCGATCGGGAATGTAATTGATCTCAAGCCGCGCGTAATCGGGCTGCCGCGTAATCGGACAGACGCATGTGAACTCCTCGCAATTGAGTTTGACGAAGTAATTCCGCGCGGAATTTTTATTATCGATCGCATCGAGCAGCGTCGGATCGTAATCGAACGCGTAATCCGTCTGATGCCCGAGGCTCTTCAAATTATTTTCCATGGTAGCTCCTTTTATTTTATTGTCTCGCCCATTGTGGCTTGCCGGCAGTGGTTTATGTGGGCGCCGTCGACGCGCCCACCCACGGAGTTCGGCGCCCAACAAAGAACGAGATCCCACCCTGCGTCGGCGGCGCCCTTCTTTTTCGTCGCCCCACTGTCGAAGCACGCGCCCCGCCGTCGAGCCTGTCGCCCGTCGTCGAAACCACCGCCCCGCTGTCGAAGCCTGCTGCCCTGCCGTCGAAGCCTGCCGCCCCGCCGTCGAAGCCTGATGCCCCGTTGTCGAAGCCCGCTTCCCGTCGTCGAAGTCGCCGTTCGCTGTCGAAATC
>CAMKFB010000085.1 GCA_946411735.1 uncultured Selenomonadales bacterium | reverse complement strand
CGGCGGTCGGCTGATTGATCGGAGCCGCCGGTTGAGCCGCGTTATTCATCGACGGGGCGGCGGGCGGTTGATTGTTGACGGACGATTGAGGCGCCGCGTTGTTGGTTATCGACGGAGCGGACGGTTGAGCGGCTTGCCGATCGACGGAGGAATGAACCGCCGTCTCGGGGGCGGTTGCGGCGATGCTTTGAACGGCGGATGCGGTCAAGACGGGAGCCGCCGCGGTGTTTTGACCGGCGGACGGTTGAGATTGCGCGGTTGTGGGATTGTCATTGGATATGGGGGTTGCCGCCGATTTGGGCGCTGCCGCCAAGATGTTTTGAGCCGCCGCCGCGGTTTGCAAGGGCTGTGCGGAAATGTTTTGAGCCGCCGCGGTCGATTGAGCGGGCGCGTTATTGAGCGTGGGAGCCGTCGGCTGATTGATTGCCGGCTCATTCGCTGTCGACGCTCGACCGGCGGTCGGCTGATTGATCTCGTTTGCGATCGGAGCCGTCACCGTCGGTTGATTGATTGTGTTCGGGCTCGAAGGCGCGCTCATCGACGGCTGATTGACTGACGTTGCGATCGAAGGAGCGCTCGACGGTTGAGCGACTGCCGTCTCATTCGCTGTCGCCGCGCGACCGGTCGACGGTTGATTGACTGCCGTCTCATTCGCTGTCGCCGCGCGACCGGTCGACGGCTGATTGATTGTGTTCGGGATTGAAGGCGCGCTCGTCGGCTGATTGATTGTCGACGGGATCGAAGGCGCGCTCGTCGGCTGAACGGTTGATGTCGGGATCGAAGGCGCCGTTGACGGCTGATCGACTGTGTTCGGGCTCGAAGGCGCCGTGGTCGGCTGATTGATTTCGGTCGGGATCGAAGGTGCCGCGGTCGGTTGAGCGACTGTCGACGGAATCAAAGGCGCCGCCGTTGACTGATTGATTGTGTTCGAGATCGAAGGCGCCGCGGTCGGTTGATCGACTGCCGTCGGGATCGAAGGCGCCGCGGTCGGTTGATCGACTGCCGTCGAGATCGAAGGCGCCGCCGTTGACTGATTGATTGTGTTCGAGATCGGAGGCGCCGCTTGCCCTGACGCTTGAGCGTTCGTCACATTCGATGCCTGCTGTTGCACCAACTGATAGAGGGGTGCGGGGCGATTTGCCCACGGCGATTCGGCATTCGCCGCTTGTTGTGCGGCTCGACCGTGATAGCGACGATGCACGGGCTCGACATCCGCCGCTCGATTGACGTTCGGCTGCTCGTCGACGGTCGGTTGCGCGGGTTGAGCGATCTCGTCCGCTCCGCGCGGAGCCGCATTGCCTTCGTCGAAAATCTGTTGTGTCGGCGAGGGCGGCGCGGTCGATTGCACGGTCGGCTGCGGCGTGACATTGGTCGTCGGCTGATTGGTCGGTTGCGCCTTGACATCCGTCGTCGGTTGATTGAGCGGTTGCACTTCGACATTCGCCGTCGGCTGATTGAGCGGTTGCGCCTCGATATTCGTTGTCGGTTGAGCGGTGGGTTGTGTTTCGACGGTCGACGGGCGCGTGATTGATTGCGGCTCGAGGTTGGTCATCGGCGCGGTCTCGATCGATTGTTGTGTTTGAACGGGCTGTTGCGGATCGATCGGGCGCGGCTGATTGGTTGGCGCGTTCAAAGTCGGAGCCTGCCGATCGACGGTCGGCGCGGCGTTCGATGTCAGCTGCTCGATTGCGGGCATTTCGACATTGTCAAGCGCGGGCTCGGTCGGCGCAAGGGCGTCGGCTATGGTTTTCGGCTGCGAATTTTTAGCCGCGTCGACGACATTGGACAAGGTTGCGTCGTTGGAGACGACTTGCGCCTGCGACGTGGCGTCGGGCTGAGCGACGATCGGTTGCGCCTCGACGTTCGACGCTTGGCTCGGGATGTTGCTCAACGGTTGAGCGACATTCGATTGCGGTTTAATGGTCGGAGCGTTATCGACGGGAAGCTCGACGGCGGATTCGACGGACGGCTGCTCGATCGGTTGCGCGATCGGCTCGACGGTCGTCGCGATCGACGGCATTTGAGTCGTTTCGACGGGTGCGTTCTCGACGTTGAGCGGTTGAGCTCCGCGCGGAGCGATGATCGATTGCGGCTCGAGGTTGAGCGGCTGAAGTTGTTCGGTTTCGAGGATCGGCGCGGTCGACGTGAGCGGCTCGTCGGTCGGGAGCGCTTCGGGCGCTGCTGCGGTTGTCGGCTGCATTGCGCGCCACGTGTTGCCCGCCAACATGTTCAACATCGATTGATTGCCGGCGTTGGATTCTTGCGGCAGCACGGTCATCATCACGGGCTCTTCGGTCGAAGGCACGTCGCGCACGGCGAGTAATGATTCGGTGCTCATCGTGAACATAATCGGCGCCTCGACGGGCACGTTCGATGCAGACGGAGCGTCCTCTTCGACTTCGTCCTCGAGCTCATCGATATCATCGAAGTCGTCGGGGGAGTTGTCGGGCTTTGATGCAGTCGACGGATTTGAGCTTGAGCGCTCCGTCGGGCGGGAATAATCCGAAACCCGATTGGGCGCGGAGGGCTCGGGCGCGGCTTGACGCGCGGGCTGAGTGGTGATCCGATCGAAAACGTTGTCGAACGAGCCGGTGTTTTTGTAATTGATGTTATAAGTGCGGCGCGAAAAATAATTCGAGCGCAACGATGAGCTGCCGCTCGGCTTCGCGTTTTGGGGATTCAGCAGGATATTTACGTTTGTATCTGCCATGGTTTCGCCTCGCTTTCTTCAAAGGGGTTATCGGCGTTTTTGCGCACAAAGTTAAGCCGACGCGGGCATTGATCGGATGCGGCGCAAAAATTTGAGCGATTGAAGGGGGCGCTCGGTGATCGATTGGATGTGAGCGACCAAAATTTTCTCGACGTCGCGAAGTGGCTCGGCGCGGACGTTGATGTGAGATTGCTCGTTCCAATCGAAGGCGATCAGATCATCGACGAGTGCGCGGGCGTTGAGAGTGAAGGGCAGAGAATTGACGGCGTGCTCGAAACAATCTCGACAGAGAACGCCGCCGTCGAGCACATCAACGGCGCAATCGTAATCGACGGGGGCGCCGCATTGAACGCAGCGGTCGAGGCGAAGCAGGACGCCGGAGATTGCGATAAACTGACAGGCGGCGGCGGCGGTGACGACGCGCGGGTTGCGCTCGACGAAAGTTTTCAAGGCATTTAGGAGGAGAAAAAAAATATCCTCATCCTTTTGATTGAGAGGAGTCATCTGATTGACGATCTCGAAAAATAGCGAGGCGTAGGCGATGCGCATAAGGTCCTCGGTGATGGGGAAGTAGGTGATGATCTCGGCGTCGCGGATCATATCGACCTTGGGACCGTGGAGGAGATCGACGCTGATGTGATTGAACATAAGAGTGGGCGCGGCAAGTTTCGAGCGTGGGCGGCGACAGCCGTAAGCGTTGGCGTCGATCTTGCCGAATTCTTTAGTATAGACGGTGACGACGCGATGAGCTTCGCCGAAGTCGATGGTGCGAAGGACGACGCCCTCGGCGTGAATGGTTTTTTCATCCATTGCAATTACTCCTCTCAAAAATCAGCAGATGCGCGGCACGATCACTCCGACCGGCATGTCGACTGCGCGCGTCGTCCCGATCACCGTCCGCAACGCCACCTTTCCGCGCGGAGCCCGAACAACTTCGCCGATCACTGCCGCCTGCCTTCCCAATTTGTGTTTGCGCATTGCCGACAGCACTCGCGGCACCGATCCCGGCGGCACGAATGTCAGCACCTTGCCTTCATTCGCCAACTCGAGCACATCAAAGCCCAGCAGTTGACACACGCCCTTCACCTCGTTGCGGATCGGAAGTTTGCTCTCGTCGAGCATAATCCCGACATCCGCGCCTTGCGCGATCTCGTTGAGCGTCGCCGCCAAACCTCCGCGCGTCGGATCGCGCATCATCGCTATCTTCGGCTCCGCCTCCAGCATCGACTTCACCAGATCGTTGAGCGGCGCGCAATCCGACTTCACCGAGTCCGGCAGCACCAATCCATGCCGCCCCGCTATGATCGCCGTCGCGTGATCTCCGATCGTGCCGTTGATCAAAATTTTCATCGACGGCTTGACGTTCCTGACGGAAATGTCGGCGCCCTCGATCATCTTGCCGATGCCCGCCGTGTTGATAAAAATTCCGTCGCACTGCCCATGACCGACCACTTTCGTATCGCCCGTGACGATTTTGACGCCCGCCTCGCGCGCCGCCTTCGACATCGAATCCAATATCTCTTTGAGCGTGTCGATTTCAAATCCTTCTTCGAGGATCAGCCCGACGGAAATGTATTTCGCGACCGCCCCGCTCACCGCCAGATCGTTGACCGTGCCGTTGATCGCCAGTTTGCCGATATCGCCGCCCGCAAAAAAAATAGGCTTCGCCACGTAACTGTCGGTCGTGAACACCAGCCCGCCGTCAAGCCGCGCGCCGTCGTGCAACTCGCGCAGAATTTCATTATCGAACGCCGGCATGATCACGTCCCGCATCAATTTCTGACTGAGTTTGCCGCCCGCGCCATGCGCCGGCGTTATCTTATCGTTCAATCTCGATTCCTCCCCAATGTAAATCGGCAAAATTATACTCTCACAGCTTTTTTCGATCAAACGCTAGACAAATTAAGAACGACGTCTTATAATGAAAATCCAATGAACCGTTTGCTCCTCAGAGAGGAAGTGTTCTTCGGTGTTTCTCGCAATCCTAAACAAGTTGAGCAGCATGTCGCAGCGAAAAATTTTGGCGTTGGCGGGCGCGACCGGCGCCGCGATGTTCGGATTAATCTACACAACGCTCTCGAATGTCGCCGCCGATAAATCCGCGCCGTCCATGCCCGTCGTCGAGCAATCCAAGCCCTCTGTCGAGGTCGTTACCGCCGCCGTCGACATCCCCGCTCAAACCGTCATCCAAGAGTCGATGCTCAAGCGCACGCCCATCCCGCAGGACATGGTCTCGACCACCACCGTCCGCGAAATATCCAAACTCGTCGGCAAGGTCACGCGCGTCGATGTTCTCACCGATGACATCATCACCGAGAAGAAAGTTTTTCATAACATCGAACAGGCGGGGCTGATCGGAATGATCCCGCCCGATTGCCGCGCGATCTCGATCGGCATCTCCGACATAACCGGCGTCTCCGGCTTTATCAACCCCGGCGATCACGTCGATATTATGATGGTTTATGAGTGCGACGGCGCCGTTCACTCCGAGCTCATTCTTCAAAATGTGCTGCTGTTGGCGATGGGCAGGCGCGCCATTCAAACCGAAAAGGGCATTCTGTCCGAAGCGATCTCAAGCGTGACCTCGGGCGTGGCGACCGGCGTGAAGGAAGGCGTCGCGGGCATGGCGACCGCGTCAAACACCGATAAGTCTACATCGACCGCTACACTCGCGCTCCACGCCGACGAAATTCTTCAGATCGCCGCCGCCGATCGCAAGGGCACTCTCTATCTTTTGATGCGACCGTTCCGTCCCGACGAAGAATTTATCGGCGCCGCAAATTACTCGACGACCGCCGCACCCGTCGACACTCCCTTGAGCGAAGCATTTCAAACCGCTCAAGCCGCCCCGCCCACGCCCGCCTTTCAACCGCCGCCCTCACCCGTCGTCGATAAGCCCGCCCCCGCCTTCCGACCGCCCGCCCCGTCCGCCAATAATCCGCCCGCCGATCAAGGCATCGAAATCATTCAAGGCGATCAAGTTTCGAGAAGGTAATCAGCCCTGTTCTCAGCGGAGGTGTCTCTAATGAAATTCTGTCAGCTCAAAACTTTGATCGTCGCCGCATCAGTGATGATGATGCCCTCGGCGCTGGCGGCGGAGACTTTGACCGTCAATCTCAACGCCTCCCATTACTTCCGACTTGAAAAGCCCATCACCCGCATCGCCACCGGCTCCCCCGATATCATCGGCATCGTCGAGCTCAAGCCCTCGCGCAACGAAATCCTCATCGTCGCCAAATCCGTCGGCTCCACTTCGATGCTCGTTTGGACCGCCGACGGGCAAATGACCGAGTACCTTGTCAACGTTTCGCCCGAGGATAAAGGGCAGGCCGAGATGATCGAGAACGCAATCGGGCTGCCGAATGTGCACGTCAAAAAGATCGGCAACCGCCTTATGCTCAGCGGCAAGGTCAAAAATCAATACGAGCGCGAGTACGTCATCAAAACCGCGCAACTTTACGTCGGCAACGTCGGCGTCAACAGCATCAATAATTCGCACAGCGTCGGCGCCCGCCGCAATACCGATTTCGGCGATCAGATTAACACATCCGTCAGCGTTTTCGAAAACAACGGTGACAGCGAGGCGGGCATCATCGACCTGCTCGAGATCGAGTTTCCGACACAGGTTCGTCTCGAGGCTCAAATCATCGAAATCTCCGTCGACGACGCAAAAAATTTGGGCGTTCAGTACTACGCGTCGCCCGATTCCAACGCCACCGACGCCGAAGATGCTATCGGCTCGGCGGGAACTTTTTACGGCGGCGAAACTTGGAATTCCGATCGTCGAAAGGGCTTCCGCGAGTTCAAAAATAATCCCGTCCGTTGGTTTTTCGCCAATCGCGCCCCGCTCAATTTCACCATCAGCGCGCTCGTCTCGAAAGGTCGGGCGAAAATTTTGTCGCGCCCCAATATCACCACGATGAGCGGCGAGGCGGCCGGCATCCACATCGGCGGCGAAATTCCCGTCCCCATCAGTGACGACGGCGACATCACCTACGAATACAAACCCTACGGCGTCATCCTCAAAATCGTCCCGACCGTCGACGCCAACGGCAAAATCACCTCCGACGTGACGGCGATTATCAGCAGTCTCGATTACGCCAATTCGATTTCGATCAACGGCACCAGCGTCCCGGGCTTCCGTTCGCGCGAGGCGAATGCCGTCATCAACGTCGAGACCGGCATGACGATGGCGATTGGCGGGCTCATCGACTCGACCGAGTCCAAAAACATCGTCAAGGTGCCGATTCTCGGCAGCATCCCCATCATCGGCGAGTTTTTCAAGCACACTCAAAAATCCAAAGACAAGCGCGAGCTGATGATCCTCATCACGCCCACCATCGTCACCGACGAAACTCCCGCGCCCATGACCGACTCGATGGAAAGTTGGTATAACGAGGGGCAATACTTCTCGAAAAACCGAAACGACGTCGATCTCAACGCGCCCGACGACAACTGACGGAGGCTCAATCGATGGCGGATATGCGAAGCAGCATCGTCCTGACGGTGTTCAGCACGGCGTCGGGCATCGGCAAAACTTTTTTGGCGATCAACATTGCGGCGGAGCTTGCGCGGCTCAATCACTCCGTCTGCCTGCTCGATCTCGACCTGCAGTTCGGCGACGTTTGCAATTATCTCCGACTCACTCCGACGCGGACAATTTTCGACGCTCAAGCCGCGCTCGAGCGCCCTTTGGAAAAATTCCGCGCGGAGGATTTTTTATTGACGTACGCGCGCGGGCGGACGTCGTTTCAAGTGATGGCGCCGCCTTCGGCGCTGCTCGAATCCTACAACATTCAAGCGACCACAATCGAGCGGCTCGTGACGGCGCTTAATCATTTTGACTTCATCGTGTTCGACACGCCGAAGATTTTTTCGGAGCTGAGCCTGACGGTGCTCGACGTGTCAACGATCATCACATTCCTGTGCGTGGCGGATTTCGTGCCGGCGATCAAAAATCTCAAGACCGGCTTTGACACGCTGCACCGCTTCAATTATGAGGACAACAAAATCCGCTTGGTGCAGAATCGGAGCGACTCGCAAAAACTGATCTTGACGACGGACGTCGAGACGGTGCTCGGCAGGCAGTTCTATTATAATCTGCCGAACGATTTTGCGGCGGCGCGGCGCTCGATCGAACGGGGCTGTCCGTTGGTGCTCGAGGAAAATTCGACGGCGCTGTCAGAAAGTCTGCGGGAGCTTGTCGCGCGCTACATCAATCGAAATTCAAGCGCGGCGGTCGAGCCCGAACGCCCGACGGGCGGAATTTTTTCGTGGATCAAGGGCATATTCGGAGGGCGGTCATGAGTCACAGATTGATATTGCTTGAGACTGACGGGGCGGCGCTCGAGCGCATCGCCTCCGTCGTCCGCGACGCCTCCGATTTCGAGTTCGATACCGATTTCGCCTTCATCTGCGGCAACCA
>CAMKFB010000084.1 GCA_946411735.1 uncultured Selenomonadales bacterium | reverse complement strand
CAAGCGTTGATCAACGTGGGTAGCGGTCTCAACATCCTCGGCGGCGGCACGTTGACGGCATCGATGACCGGTGCTTATTCTTACGGCGCGGTGATCGGCTCCGATTACAATAGTTCCGGCGGGGCAATCAATATCGGCGGCAAGGTCAAGGTCACTGCGACGTCGGCGGGGGACGGCGCAGGCATCGGCAGCGGCAACGGCTCCGGAGCCTCGATCGGCGCAATCTCTATCGGCGGCTCGGCACAAGTCACCGCTTTGTCGACCAACGGCGAGGGCATCGGCGCGGGGTATGGAGGCAATGCGGGCAATATCACCTACGGCACCGGCACCACCGTCGCCAACAACGGCACCACCATTACCGACAAGACCGACGTCGTCACCGCCGACGGGCTCACCGCGCAGTCCAATCCGGGCGATGCGGCAACTACGAGTTGGGAGCTTGACAACGAAAAAAATCCGCCGGTTGCCACTTACAGTAAACTCGTCAATACCGGCGGCTATATGCTTTACAACTCCGCCACGGAGATCAGCTATAATGAGGCGGATTACGCCGATCAGTTCACCCTCACCGGTGTCAAGTCGACCGACGGGATCACGGTCGGCGACGACGGCGTCGTCACGCTCAGCAAAGCCAATCTCGTCGATAGTCCGACGGCGGGCGAAACGAAAGTCTCACTCACAGGCGAAGGCTATACCTTGGCGCTTGCCGACGACGTTACGAAGGCGGAAGCTCCCAAGGGTGATGCGATCACGATCGCCAACGGCACGACGGAGATCACCGAGGACGGCGTGTATCAATTTGCCGACGATTACACCGGCACGCTCAACATCAGAGCGCAAAACGTCAAGTTGATCGGCGCGAGCTCAACACTGACGAATGTTTACATCGATGCAAGCGCCGTCACGAATGCCAACCTCTGGATCGAAGACCTTTCGATCACCTCGAACGATAACAAGAGTGTGATCCTGTTCGGCACCGGCACCGCCAATTATCTGACGGTTAAGGGCAACAACTCCTTCACGAGTTCTGCCAACCATAAGGCAGCGATCAACGTGGGCGGCGGGCTCAACATCCTCGGCGACGAAGGCAGCTCCTTGACGGCAGCGGTGACCGGTAATTCGTACGGCGCGGTGATCGGCGGCAATGATGAAGAAAATCTGTCTTCGTCGAACATCAACATCGGCGGCAGTATCACCGTCAATGCTTCGACGACAAGCTTCGGCGCGGGCATCGGCAGCGGCGTCGAAGGCTCGATCGGCGCAATCTCGATCGGCGGCAAGGCTACCGTCAACGCCTCGTCGAACAGAGGCGCGGGCATCGGCAATGGGATGAATGGCGTGGCGGGCAATATCACCTACGGCGCGGGCGCCACCGTCGGCAGCACGAAATACAAAATCACAACCGTCAACGGCACCGAAAATGCCGACGCCGAAGTCGTTGCCAACAATCTCACGGAGCAGACCGAGCCGGTTAATCCCGTTTACGGTTGGTCGGATGTAACCGACGGCAGCGCGACGTACCGCCAAGTCAACACGACCGAGGGTTATAAGTTCGACGACAGCACCAAGAAATCGATCACCTACACGGCGCAGGTTAACACCGATCAGTTCACTCTCAATGGGATCGGCTCGACGGAAGGGATCGAAGTCGATGTCAAGACCGGCGTCATCACGCTTAGCAAAGCCAACCTCGACGGCAAAAATGTGTCGCTCACCGGCGACGGTTATACTCTGGCGCTGGCCGACGACGTCAATGAGGTTGAAGTCGTTCCGATCGACCTCAAAACCGGCGATCAGATCACGACCAACGGCGTCTACAAACTCGCCGAAGACTTCAGCGGCACCGTCACGATCGATTCGACCGTCAAGAACGTCAAAATCATCGGCGCCGACGGCAAAACTTATTCCAACCTCAGCATCGACGCAAGCAACGTCGACGACATCAATCTGTGGATCGAGAACCTTAATGTGTCGACGAGCGCGACCACGAATCTGATCAAGTTCGGCTCCGGCGACAACACCTTGGTCGTCAACGGCGAAAATACCTTGACGCGCTCGGCCGCCGGCACCAATGCCCTCGTCCACATCGGCAGCGGCAATCTCAACATCGTCGGCGAAGGGACCTTGACCGCGTCGATCACCGGCAGCGCCGGCGGCGCAGTCATCGGCACCAACAAAAATCAGTCGTTGTCCTCGTCGACGATCAATATCGGCGGCAAAGTCACGATCGATGCGACGAACGGCGGCACCGCGTCGGCGATCGGCGTCGGCGCCGGCACGAGTACTTCAATCGGCGCGATCACGATCGGCGGCACGGCAACAGTCACCGCCACTTCGAAAGGCACTCAGCCGGTCGACGCCAGCGGCGGCTCCACCACGGGCAGTTTGACGATCGGCAGCGGCGCCACCGTCAACGGAGAAAAAGGCACGGCGACCGTCGAGGAGCTCACCATGCCGACCGAGCCGACCAATCCTCCGGACGTCACTTGGTCGCTCGAGGGAACCACCGCCACCGGTCTCGTGGCGACTGCCGAAAAATACGAGTTGAACACGGACTCGAATGCCATCACTTATACCGAAGCGCACAACGCCCCGCTGTGCACCATCACCGGCGTCAACGCCGTGCCGACCGGCAATCCGTTCTCGGACGCGGGCGCCACGTTGACAACCGACGATGCAAGCGCCGTCAACGTGCTCATCAGCAATTCGTTATATACGGTGAACGACATCAAATTCTCCATCGGCGATGATTTGTACACCGTCAAAGAAATCAGCGACACCGGAGAGGCGAAGGGGCTGATCTTGACCTTTGACGCGCGTTCGGAGGAATCGACCCTCACTTTCGGGGGGGGGGGCCGCCGACGTCACTTTCCGCGTGCTCGACAACAACGGCTCCACCGATTACACGGCAACGGTCGAGGAGAATGCACTCGTCGCCGCGCTCGAGGGCAGCGGCACGTTGGTTTTGACGAGCGGCAAGGTTTCTTTCACCGAACCGACCGACGGCTCCATAGTTCTCAACGGCGGCACGCTCGTCGTCAACACGACCGTTGATGAGCAAACCGTCAGTACGTCGTACACTTATCAGACGAACGGCGACACCGACGACGGCATGACCATTTCCCTCGACGGCAAGACAATCAGCGGGCTGTCGAAGGACGAAGGCTTTACGATCGTCACCGGCGCAGACACCGTCACTTACACCATGACGGCGATCGGCTTGATGAAAGTCGAGAACGGCAAAACCTACCTTGCCACGTCGACCGCGCCCGATCAGGAAATCGCCAACTTCAGCGCGCTGGATTGGGGGCAAATTGTTGCGCCCAATTCCAACGGCATTGTCGATCTGTCGACGGCGGAGGCGGGCAATTACATTGCCGTCGATGCTCTGACAGATCCGACGAAAATACTCGGCACGGCGAATCTCACCGTCGACGAAACGACCAAAGCAAAGACTTACACCGTCGATTATGCCACGAAAGTCAAACTGCCCGGCGGCGAGCTCACCGTCAACGGCGCGACTTTCAACGGCAGCGGCGCGATCACGGTCAATGCAACCGCGACGACGGTCGAAGGGCAAACCGAGCCCACGCTCGACGCGACGCTCTTTGCCGGCAAGGTTACGGTCGATGCCGCCTCGGAGGCGATCACTCTCAACGCCACGAACGAAAGCATGACCGTCGTCAAGGGCAGCTCGATCGAGGTGATGGCGGTCGAAGGCGACTTCAGCACGATTAATTTAGGTGACGGCGAATCGGTCATCATCGGCGAAGGCGAAAGCGCCGTTACCTACACCTATAAAGACGGCGTCGGGGCGGTGAAGAGCGCGCTCGTCAACGGCGAAACCGTTTACACCGTCTACACCGGCATCACCAACGGCTCGATCTACGTAAGCGGGCTGTCGGACGAGGGCGAAGGCATCATCACGTTGACGGGCATCAGCTCGATCGAAGGCATTTCGATTGCCGGCACGGTCGTCACAGTCGGAAGTGCTTCGCTCGGTCAACAGGACATTACGCTCGGCGGCGACAACAATTACACCTTGGCGCTCGGCGCCGGCATTCAAGCCGCTCGCACGGCAACGGTCGAGAAAGACGCCTATGAACCGATCTGGCTCTCGACGGATAATACGACCATCAGCAAGGACGGCATCTATCAGTTCGCCGACAACTTCACCGGCACCGTCACCATTGCCAAGGACGTCAAGAACGTCAAGATCATCGGCGCCAACGAGACGCTCTCGAATGCGTTCATCAACGCAGGCGCCACCGAAAATCTCAATCTGTGGATCGAAGATATCAAGATCAATGCGACCGAAGATACCGCTAATACCGCTATAATCCAATTCGGCAGCAGCACCGGCAATTATCTTATCGTCGAGGGCGAAAACAACTTCACCAAGGGCGACAACGAAAACAACGCGATAGTTAATATCGGCAGCGGGCTCAACATCATCGGCGACGGCTCCTTGACGGCAAGCGCGGGGGTCAACAGTCAATCTTCGGGTATCGGCATCGAAAAAGGCAATCAAGCGAAACCACCGCTCAACATCGGCGGCAACGTCACGCTCAACGTCACCATCGCCGACCCCGCTGAAAATCACGGCAGGGCTATCGGAGGTCCCTACAGCGGCGATATCGGTGCTATCCAAATCGGTGGCAACGCAACCGTCAATGCATCGACCATCGGAGCCGCAAAGGATACCGGTGCAATAAATGTCACAACCGGTCCCAACGCCACCGTCAACGCATCCTTCACAAACTGCAATCAAACATCAGACGCCACTCTCGGTGATCCCACAGGAACTGCGCCCGCTTATCCCGATCTCAAAGGACAGTTGGAAGGCTGGTCTTTCGACGAGGAAACCGGCACCGCCATTTGGCGCAAACTCCTCGCGACCGAGGGCTATGCGGTTGCCGAAGACAAGAAGTCGATCGGTCACACCGCCGCCAATTACAACAACCTGGTAACGGTCAACAAGATCAAAACCATGAGCGGCGATCCCCTCTCGAATGTCGGAGCCGTTATCGCCGCCGACGACCTCACAAAAGTTTCGGTTCTTGTCGACCCTGCCAACGCGACCTCGGCGGATGTCGTCAAGTTCCATGTCGGCGACAACCTCTACACGCCGGTATCACTCAACGCCAACATCGCCTCGGGGATTATCAAAACCTTCGATGCGTCCTCTGAGGACGTGACGATCACGTTGGCGTCCGACGATACCTCCTTCCGCGTGGTCACCGCCGCCGGCAATTTCATCGATTCCGGCAGCATCACCGTCACGCCGCTCACGGTCGACAACGAGACGATCTTGCCGACTTTGACCGCAACGAAATCCGACGGCGCTTTGACGTTGACCGCGGGCAGATTGATTTTCAACTCGACGGCGTATAAAGAGATTACCCTCAACGGCGGCACGCTCGATCTCAATAAAATGATCAACGACTTTGCAGCTGTGTTCTCGTATACGGCAGGTTCGACCAACAAAGACGGCGTGGTGTTCGCGCTCGACGGCTCCACCGTCAGCGATCTCGAGGACGGCGAATCCTTTACCATCGGCAAAGGCAACAAATCCGAAACTTACACCTACCGCGCGGGGCTCGGCGTCTATAAGGTCAACAGCGACGACAACGGCGAAACCTACACCGTCTATACCGGCGTCAACGAAGGCGTTTTCAATCTGAGCGCTCTGACGGCGACGGATGATGTGATCACGCACAAAGGGATCAAATCGATCGACGGCATTTCGATCGATAAAGACAAAAAGGTCGTCACAGTCGGCAGCACCTCCGTCAACCAACAGAACATCATACTCGAGGGCGACACCGAACATTATTCGTTGGAGTGCGGCGCTCAGCTTCCCAAAGGCGAAGCCGCGGTCGATCCGACGATGATCACCAACGCTGCGAAGGACTCGGACGGCGTCTTCACCATCAGCGCGGACGGCGTCTATCAGTTCGCCGACGACTTCACCGGCACCGTCGAGATCGATTCGACCACAGCCAAAGTCAGACTGGTCGGCGCGACCGACAACGACGACAAATACAAAACGCTGTCGAATGTTTACATCGATGCGAGCGCCACGAGCAATCTCAACCTCTGGATCGATAACCTTAACATCACCTCGGACAAATGCGTACTCCGATTCGGCTCGGGCACCAATAAGCTCACGGTCGTCGGCACCAACAATCTCTCGAATTCCAATGAATATACGCCGGTGATCGATGTGGGCATCAGGAGCGACGGGCTCAATATCATGGGCGACGGCACGTTGAATGCATCGTTGACACATACGAACTCCTTGGGCGCGGCGATCGGCGGCGCATCCAACGCACAGTTATCTTCGGCGACAATCAACATCGGCGGCAGTGTCAAGGTTACGGCGACGTCGAAAAACGGCGCGGGCATCGGCGCCGGCTCCGACGGCTCAATCGGCTCGATCTCGATCGGCGGCACCGCCAACGTCACCGCCTCGTCGATCAGCGGCACGCCCTCCTACGGCACCGGCGCCAACGTCACCGTCAACGGCACCGCCATCGCCGACTCCGCCAAGACCGCCGACGTCACCGCCGACAACCTCACGTCGGACAACCCGGGCGTTGCTGCCTTGAGAAGTTGGAATGTCACGAACGACGGCGTCACCTTCCGTAAGATGTCCAACGCCGAGAAATACGAGCGCGACGCAGACAACGATGATCTGATCAAGTACACCGGCGCGACATTCGCAGACTTGTTCACCGTCAGCGGCGCGACGAAGGCGACGGGCAATCCGTTCTCGGAAGGCGGCGCAAAGCTCACCTTCCCCGACAACTTTGATATCACGACGGCAATCATCACTTTCAAACAAACCGTTGCCGATCCGAGCACGCTCAAGCTCAACGTCAAGATCGGCGAAACCACTCAACTCTATACTCCGTACGACGGACAGGGGACAACGGATCTGACCAAAACCTTCGACGCCATCAACGCCGCTTCGGATACGACGATCAGTTTTGCCAAGGACGAGCATGCTTATTTCCGCACGATCGCAACCATCGATGATAAACGCGGTTATATCGATTACGATTTAGTCGTGTCGACGGCGGCGACGATGTCGATGGAAAAAACCACCGGCGCTTTGACCATGTCGGCGGGCGACGTAACGGCAATTTCGGAGAACGGCTCGATCAATCTCACCGGCGGCACGCTCGCTGTCGGCGCTAAGTACACTGTCAAAGATGGCGACAGTATTGAAATCACGGACGCGGGGCAAAAGTTCTCGTATACGGCGGGCTCGACCAATAAAGACGGCGTGGTAATCGCGCTCGACGGCACCACCGTCAGCGATATCGAGGACGGCGAATCCTTTACCATCGGCGAAGGCGACAATGCCGTCACTTACACCTACCGCGCGGATCTCGGCTTGTATAAGAGGAGCAGCGACGGCTCCTTATATACCGTCTATACCGGCGTCACCAACGGCGTCTTCGACTTGAACGAACTGACCAAGCCGGGGATCAGTTTTGAGGGTCTCGCTTCGATCGACGGCGTTACGCTCAAAGACAATGTCTTCACCGTCAGCGCCGCATCGCTCAACAAAGAAAGCGTCATACTCAGCGGCGACAACAGTTACACCTTGGCACTCGGCAACGATGCCGATAAAGTCGGGGCTCCCGCCAACAGCGCGGCGCCGACTCTGATCACCAACGAGGATACGATCGACGGCGTCTTCACCATCCGCAAGGACGGCGCATATCAGTTCGCCGACGACTTCACCGGCACCGTCACGGTTGCAGCGACCAACGTTAAGCTCATCGGCGCGCTCGACAGCACGAAAGATGAAGCCACGCTTAAACAGCTGACTGACGTCTCGATCAACGTCACCGCCGAGAACGCCAACCTCTGGATCGAAGACCTTTCGATCACCTCGAGCCAAGCCGCGAATGTGATCAAATTCGGCAGCGGCACCAACACCCTCACCGTCAAGGGCACCAATAACTTCACGAGTTCTGCCGAATCGGCGGCAGCGATCAACGTGGGCAGCGGCGCGCTCAACATCCTCGGCGACGGCGAATTGACGGCATCGCTCACCAACACAAGTGCGGGCGGCGCGGCGATCGGCGGCGATTACAATAGTTCCGGCGGGGCAATCAATATCGGCG
>CAMKFB010000083.1 GCA_946411735.1 uncultured Selenomonadales bacterium | reverse complement strand
CGGCACGAACACGATATAAAGGCAGGTGATGAAGGCGGCTTTGCCGGCGGTGGTGTAGAGCATCGAGACCTGTTGGAGCGAGGAGGCGACGAACATAATCGTCCCCGACATCAGCCCGGCGAGGAAGCCGCTGTGATATTTTCCGGCGCGACGGAGTTTTGCGCGTTGTTTCGATTGCGAGAGCCAAACGATGACGACGGAGATAAAGCCGAGCAGAAAACGCGGCGCGGCATAAGAGAACGGACCGAGCCCGTCCATGCCGCTCATTTGCGCGACGAATGTCGTCCCCCATAAGAACGAGGCGCCCAGCAGCATCAGAGTCCCGCGCAGTTCCATCGACCGACCTCCCCCGAAAAATTTTTTGACAGTATATCACAATCGGCATAGAATTAAAATCAAAAAGTTCCTTTGGAGGCGACCCGATGAATAAATTTGCATGCATCAAGGCGCTCGAGACTTATGTGCCGGCGGGCGTCGAGCTCAACGAAAATCTCGGCGACGAACGTTTTATAGAGAAGCTCGGGATCAGATCGCGTCCGATCGCCGCCGCCGATCAATCCGCGGGCGATCTCGCTTACGAAGCCGCGCGGAAGTTGATCGAGCGTCACGCGATCGATCGGCAGTCGATCGACTTCATTCTGCTCTGCACTCAACATCCCGATTATCAAATGCCCTCGACCGCCTGTCAATTGCAAGCCCGCTTGGAACTGCCGCAATCGATTGGCGCGCTCGACTACGACTTGGGCTGTTCGGGATATGTCTACGGGCTGGCGCTGTCGAAAGGGCTGATCGAGTCGGGGCTGGCGTCGAACGTGCTGCTGTTGACATCGAGCATCTACAACAAATACATCAACGTCGGCGATCGAGCAATCCGCCCGTTGTTCGGCGACGCGGCGGCGGCGACATTGATCTCCGCCGTCGAGAGCGCTCGACCGATGCTTGACGCGTTTGTGTTCGGGACGGACGGCGAGCGGTTTGAAAACATTTACATCCCCGTCGGCGGCAGTCGAATGATGCCGCGCGATCATCCCGAGGTTCTCGAGCGCGACGAGGCGGGCAATGTTCGTAGCAATTATGAGGTGCACATGGACGGGCGTGCGGTGACGTATTTTACATTTCGGACGGTGCCGCGGCTGGTCGAGGAGGTTTTGTCGAAGGCGGGGCTTGAGCGCGGCGACATTGATCACTACATTTTCCATCAGGCGAATCGTTTTGTGATGAATCACGTGCAAAAAAAATGCCGCCTTGAGGGGCGACCGTTTTATAATGATATCGAAACGCTCGGCAACACCGTCAGCTGCACGGTGCCGTTCGGCATCGAAAAAGTCTTGAGCGAAAGAGCCGCCTCGGAGCTGAAACGAGTGATGCTGTGCGGCTTCGGAGTGGGACTGTCGTGGTGCGGTTGCGTTGCCGATCTAAGCCTCATTCTTGAGCGGACTTCGTCGGTCCGAATTTGAACGTCAGCGCGTAGATCATGAAGAAGGTGCCGAATACGATTGCAATGTCGGCGATATTGAACACCGGCCAGATTCTGAAGTCGATGAAGTCAACCACCAAGCCGTTCTGAAACCGATCGATCAAATTCGCCGCCGCGCCCGAGATCATCGAGATCATTCCGATGCGCATTGCCACGTCCGACCGCTTGATCCTCGAATAGATCATCATCGTGATCGCCAGCACCGTTATGCCCAAAACAATGAAGAATATCCGCTGATTCGGCAGGATTCCGAACGCCGCGCCCGGGTTGAGCACGTACGTCAGATGAAAGACGTGCTTGAGAACCGGAATCGACTCGCCCGGTACCATCGACGCCGTGATGATCGCTTTAACGAATTGATCCGCCGACACGATCGCCACGAACAGCAGCTTATCCCAATTCTCAAAGAGAATGATGAAGAACAACTCGAATGCCAACAAAATTTTTTTCAACGTCGAAAAGATTGTTCCCAACGGTCTCACCTCCGATTATTTCACGCGCGGGCTCTTGACGAACACGCGGGTCTCCTGCAGCTCGTCTTGTGTGGTCGGCTTGTCGACCTTGGGAGCTTGAGTTTTCGGAGGCGGAGCGGGTTCGGGAGCGGCGGCGATGGTCGGAAGCGGCACGTCGGAAAGCGCCGACATTGTCGGAGTGTGCGGCTTGATGGTGTCCGGGTGCGGCACGCTCGAGAGCATCTGGTTGTTCACCGCCAGCTCCTGCTCGAGCGCTGACCGTATTCTCATGAGGAAATTGTTTTTGTCGCGAAGAATTTTTTCGTACTCGACGTTGATCGCGCGCAACTTGCTGTTGGCATCATCGATCATCCGTTGCGCGTCGAGCTTTGCCTGCTCGCGGATCGAATTGCACTCGCGCTCGGTGCTGGCCTTCATCTCCTCGACGGTCTTTTTTGTTGTCGACATCAGCTCGTCGGCGTTGCGTTGCGCCGTTGCCTTGAGATCGTCGGCGTTACGTTGCGCCGTGGAGTTGATATCCTCCGCATTTTTCTTTGCTGCGGCAAGAATCTCGTCGGCGGTGTTTTGCGCCATCATCAGAGTGTCCTGCAGATTTTTTTCGAGCTTGCGATACTGAGAAATCTCCTTCTCGTTGAAACCTGCCTGCTCTTTGAGCTTGTCGTTTTCGCGAAAAAGTTTTTCGTAGTCGGTGACTATGCGGTCGAGAAACTCATCGACCTCGTTGGAATTATAACCCCGAATTGCACGCTTGAAATCCTTGTTGTGGATGTCCATCGGCGTAAGCATGATCGTGCCATCACCCCTTTTTTTATCAGTTTATAAAAATCGACGAAGCAGGACGGCAATTCTTCCTTTCTTAGTCTTACAGCGAATTTCAACGATCTCAAGTCGACCGCGTCCCCGCATCGACAGAATGTCGCCCTGCTTTATCGATTGTGAAGCGTTTTTGGCGGTTTGCCAGTTGAGTTTTATTTTTTCGGCTTTGATCTCGTCGGCGGCTTTGGTTCTCGACATTCCGAAGCCCGCCGCCGCGATCGAATCAATTCTGAGCGACGCGACGGTCGCGCGAATGTCTTTGATGCGCTCCTCCTTCGGCGCGATCGACGAAAGATCGCCGAGCGAAACTTCCACGCGCGCCTCGCCGATGTGCATCAGGTTTGCAATGAAGTAGTCGGCGACTTTCTTATCGACGAGGATGCGCGCCATCTCCTTCGTGGCGATGATATCTCCGATGCAATACCGCTCGAGTCCGAGCGACATCAGAGAGCCGAGCACATCACGATGCGACAGTCGAACGAACTCCGCGTTCCATTTTGCGTCGAGCACGGCGATCTCGAAATCGGGCGTACCGGGAAAATCCTCGTGGCAAATTGCGACGCGCTGACGTTCGGCGCCCTCGAAACCGCCGTTGAAGGCAAGCTTGAGCGAACCGAGCGAATTTGCGATCGCGCCGGCGATCTCCTGTTCGTACGGCGTCAAAAAGCCGGTGAGCTTGTATTTTTGAGTCTTGAGCGCTTGCGACGCGAGATCGATCATTCGGACGGCGGCGTCCTCACCTTCCGTGCCCTTGTAAAATCTCAACAGCTTTTCTTTTATATCATGCGACATCGTAAATTCCTCTGAAAAAATCCGCTCCGCGCGAAATTTTTTATTTGCTCAGCCACGGCATGGAGGCGGCGCCTTTCTTTTCGTCGTCGCCGGTCGCAACGTGCACGTTGTTCGGCGCGCAAATGAAAACCATTTCGCCGACCTTTTTGATGTCGCCGTTGAGCGCGTAGGTCGTGCCGCTGATGAAATCGATGATGCGCGCGGCATCTTTCGGATCGGTCTGCTCGAAGTTGATTATCACCGGTACGCGCTCGCGCAAGCAATTCGCCACAATCTGCGCGTCATCAAAATTCTTCGGTTTGATGGTGTTGATGGTCGACTTTGAATTCATACTCATGGCATTATCTCTCCGCTCCACTGCCGAATTGAAATCGACAACCTTACTGCTGAAATGCGGCGTCGGCGGTTTGACCGCCTCAAATGCCGGCTTCACTTGCGCTTCGGACCTGAGCGGCTCCGGTTTGGGCATCTCCTTGACTTCATCTGCCTCCTCGACAGCTTCCTTTGTGTCATCGTCATTGTACAGTCCGAGCTTTTCGCAGAACTTGTCGATGAACTTCATTACTTCTCCTCCTATCGATAATCGCGTTGCCCGAAGATCGCGGTGCCCACTCGGATCATATTGGCACCTTCCTCGACAGCGATTTTATAATCATGCGTCATGCCCATCGATAAAATCTCGATCGTCGGATGCAACTCCCTCTGACGCCGGAATATCTTATTCATTTGAGCGAACAGCGGTCGACACTGCTCGACATCGTCAAAATTCGGAGCGATCATCATTAAGCCGCGCAGTTTAAGATTGCGGCACTGCTCGACGGTCGCGATCAAGCCGTCGAGATCGTCGGGATCGACGCCGGTCTTTGATTGTTCCCGAGCGAGATTGACTTGGATCAAGACGTCCTGAATTTTTCCGATGGACGCAGCCGCGCGATCGATTGCAAGCGCGAGACGCTGACTGTCAACGGAGTGAATGAGGTCGAAGTTCTTCACGGCCGGTTTGACTTTATTGGTCTGGAGATGTCCGATGAGATGTTTTTTGACGACGCGCTCGAGCACAGGAAATTTATCGAGCGCCTCCTGAATGCGATTTTCGCCGATGTCGGTGACGCCGCAATCGATCGCCTCCCGCATCATCTCGACGGGATGATTTTTGGTGACCGCAACGAGCGTGACGTCGGCGCCGGCGATATTCGCTCGGACTTCTCTCAAGTTGTCTGCTATCAAGTGGATGCCCCCGTTGTTCTTGTGATGATTAGAAGTCGACGCGTTCATATTAAACTTTTTGGCGCCATTCGTCAAACGTTTTCGATTGTGTCCGTATTTGACTTTGATAGTGTCGATTAATATAATTTGCGCCAGGGAGGCGATCGTCATGAAAGCAATTGGGCTCGTGGTGCTGATGATTTTTATGTCGACCGTCTGTTATGCGATCGAGCGCAACGATGCGGTGGCGGTGATGGATTTCGGCACACACCCGGGCGCGGTCCCGATTGACATCAACATTTTGAACGCGGGCGAAGCGGCGGGCGAATACGTAACGGCGCAACTGATCAAATCGGGGAAGCTCGATGTGGTCGATCGGACGCTGGTCGAGCAGACGATCCAAGCCGAAGGGCTCAAAACGGTTGGGCTGGTCGATCCCGATTCCGCGCGGAGGCTCGGCGAAATTCTCGGCGTGCGCTACATCATTTACGGCAACGTCAACGACGTGACGCTGAGCAATGTGGGCGCGACGGTGCTCTCGAGCGGCGTGACGGTGTGCACGGTGCAAGCGCATCTGATCATGCGGATGATGGATGTGACGACGGGCGACATCATCAGCGCGTCGAAGGGCGCGGGCAAATCGAAGAGTTCGTTCGTGAGGATCAGCGGCGGACCGTTGGTGACGTTGGAGATCGGGCGCGCGCGGGTGACGCAGGACAGCGTGCACAACGTGATCGAGCAATCGGCGTTTCAAGCGACGGACATTTTATTGCAACGGCTGGGCTTGTGAGGTGGGGGCATGAAAAAATTTTTGACGGCGGCATTGATGATGTCGATGATGGTATCGACGGCGGGCGCGGAGCAGCCCCGCGCGGAGCAATATCGGCAAATCTTTTCGAGCGGGAATTTTTATGTCGAGTACGAGGATCGCAACGTGAGGAAGGTGATCGCGGAGGCTGAGGGTCGGCGGATGGCGCGGACGGCATTGACGAGCGCTCAAGCGGCGGCGGTGACGGTGCTCAATCCGATCGGAGCGCTGTTCGGCGGCGGCGCGGATAAATATCCGGAGTTTATGTACTCGAACGGGCGGTACTATAAGTTTGCGGAGAAGAACGTGGCGTTCATGCTCGAGGAGGATCGGCTCGACGAGGAGAATTTGAATCCGCGCGAAGGCTGGCGGACGATCGACAAGTCGTTGTCGTTGCCGGACGAGTTGGCGGTGTTCAATTGGACGGATCGGTTTCATCGGGTGTCGAGCGCGCTCAATGAGCCGCGATATGTTGAGAGCGTACGCAAGACGGTGGACGGTCGTGAGTATGATTGCGATCGATACGAGGCGACGACAAACAATCGCAGCGGCGCGCGAATTATATTCGACATGCTGTATGCGGACGGGGAGTTGGTGATGGCGCAATCGCTGATCGGAGCGGGCGCGCGCGAGTACGAAATCAACCGCTTGGAGATCAAAAAGATAACGGGCACGCCGGATAAAAAAGATTTCAAGGTTGACGCGAAGGCGAAGGTGTACGCGGCGGGCATCGGCGACATGAATGATCTGCTCGAGAGTCCGGTGCTGATCGGCAAGTTGGAGGAGATTGATCAGGCGGGCGACGCCAACGAGGACGAGGAGCTTGAGTCGCAATCGGCGGTCGAGGAAAATGTCGAGCGGAAGATCGACGCCTACAGGAGAATTTTGTTGGGCGGTCGCTACACGATTCGTTGCGAGAATTTAACTCCGACTTCGCGCGTCACCAATCGGACGAAGATGGAGCTTCACGGCAAGAGCGGTCTGGCGGTTGACGCCAATGATTTTTTCGTCAATCGACCGGTGAGCGATGTGGTGGTGAGCGACGGCGACGATCGATATGAGGAGGTTGGCTACGAGGATTTTCATCAGTGTCGATTGGTGCGCGGCGGCGAAAATTTTTTCTTTACGAAGTACATCGACGCGGGCGCGGTGACGTATTTCGGCAACAAGAAGGGTAAGGTTGCGGCGAACGGTCGAAACTACATGGCGGAGCTGATTGATGGCGCGAGCTACGGCGACGAGGATTTCAGTCGGCTGTTGAATGCGATGGTCGACGGCGGCGACGTGAGGTATGAATTTGTGACGGACGGCGTGCTCGACGGCGGCTTGACGTACGAGGATTATAAGGCGAGCAATGACGGGGAGTTGAGCGCGATCCGATATTATTTCGAAGGCGCTCGGCTGGTGAAAATCGCGTTCGCGTCGTACGGTCGGGATGCTCGGGGGCGCGCGCAAGGATCGAAGTGCATCGTTCGAATCAACGAGTTCCGCGCGGAGCCGGACGTCAATTTATTGAGACTGCCTGAGGGCTTGGAGGATGTGACGAAGCGGTGAAAAAAATATTGGCAACACTGATGATGTTGATGATGCTGTCGATGACGGCGGGGGCGGCGCCGCGCTTCGTGCTGATGAAATTCACCGACGACACGCGCTACGATCTGATCGAGTCGGCGGAGTCGCTATCCGATCTGGTGATGGAAAAACTGATTGCGAGCGGAAAATTCAACTTGCGCGAGACTTATCCGCTCGACGAAAATATTGAAGCGATCCTCTACGACGAAAAGATGCGCGAGCTTAGCCGATTGGAGACGGCGTTCGAGACGGGCGATTTCAATCCGCTGTTCGAGGGGCGCGGCTTCGATGAGAACAAAGCACAATCGATAGCGACGGCGCAGGTCGGTCAGATCATCACGCCCGAGATCACGTCGGCGATCGGCGAAAAGCACGGCGCCGATTATCTGATCCAAGGCACGATCATCAACCTTGGGACGGGCGGTTGGTGGAATCCCAATTTCGAGCGGCTCTCCGACGACGTGAATAAAGCGAGCGCGCTGCACGGGATATCGGCGGACATGGGAGCCATCAGCGACATCATGACGTTCGATGTGACGACGACGGGCATCGGCGTGCAATGCGACGTTCGGATTATCGAGGCGGCAAGCGGCAAGGTCGTCTGGAGCAAGCGAGTGGTCGGCGTGCACGAGCAGAAGAGTTTCGATTTCCTTTTCATGACGATCGGCAATCGCAAGCTCAACAACAATCTCTACGCGAAGGCAATGAATAAGGCGGCGGACAAAATCGTGGCGGCGCTGATGAATGATGTTGACGCCGGACTATTGCAGTCGTGAAAAAACTTCTTCGAGCATGCAGGATAAATAACAGCCGTAGCGAATTAAGCCCGCGTCGATGATCGTTGATTGATCGTCGACATCGGGATTATTGTTTTTATTTCATGAACGGAGGATGATTTTTTATGAGCACACGGACGAAACGTCGTCGGCTCAAAATGATGTTCGCCTCGCTTGCTACTGTTGGCGTTACGTTCATCACGGGGGGGTGAGCCGCGCGCATTCGCCGAAAATCAGCCGCATGAGTTCCAAACC
>CAMKFB010000082.1 GCA_946411735.1 uncultured Selenomonadales bacterium | reverse complement strand
AAAAAATAAGCCCGCCCGCCCACCCTCGGCAGTCTGCGACTGCCAACACTCAACCGTCGGCGCCCGCGCCGCCCGCGCTGCCGAAAATCGAGCCGCCGCCCAAGGTTGAGCCGCCCGAACCGCCGCCCAAGGAAAAATTTGAGGACATCGTCCGTCGGATCGAGCGCAATAAAAAAAAGGCGCGCCGCCTCGTCGTCGACGATCGCCCCGTCAATCAGCCCGAGGAGCCCGTCGAGCAAAAAAATCCGCCGCGCCGCGTCGAGAGCTACGGGATCGTAATCTCCACGATCTCCCTCGTCTACGCTTTTTACGTCGCCGATAAAGCCGCCTTCTTCCTGTCGATGTCGCTGCTCTCCTTCCTCCTTCGACCGATTGTCGGTCCGATGTTCGGCAAGCACAATCACGCCGTCCAAAATGCTTTGAAGGGCTTCGGCATCGCCGTGTTCGTCGGCGCAATCCTGTTCATCTTTTTTTGATCCCGTCAAAAGCTCCGCGCGGAGCGGCGGCAGTTGCAAACTGCCATGGGTGGGCGGGCGGGAGAAAAGGCAACAAAAAAGCACTCGCTCAGGTGTGGTTAAGCAGTGCTTTTTTATCGGGAACGTCACGCACGAACGATCTCAGCGCCGGTGTTCGCGCCGATTGCGATGGTGGTCGCAACGGGAGATCAACGTGCACTTTGCCTGTGTCTGATCACTCATTTTCCCTTAATCGTCGAATCATCGAGCCGATCGGTAATGCGTCAGACCGCCACGCCGGAAAGCTCCTTTGCACGATCGTCAAACTTGCTCATCAGACTGTCGTACGTCTTGCTCGTGATATCCGGCATATCGCTCTGCCCGGTTGCATCCTTCCAAGCGGCTCTCGCTTGTTTGAAGCCTTCCTCGACAGCATTGCGCATCATCTGAAGTTTCTCGGGATCATCGCCCGCGATCGCCGACGCCAGATCGAAAATGCGATTCGAGACCGCATCAACCGACCACTCGCCGCCGTCGGCAACAGCCTTCGCCGCGTCCTCGGGGTTGGTTGCGACCTCGGGCATGCCGAAGCGCGCCGCATCGATCTGCACGCCGCCGAAATTCAAAATGCCGGTGCCGTCGTCGAGCCAGCCTTGGAGTTTGTCATTGGTATCCTGCAGAGCCTGGATCATGATGTTGAGCATGGTCTGTTGGCTGGTTTCGATATCAGCCTTAAGCGCATCGACCTGCTCGCTCGTCAGACCTTTCGTGGTCGCTTGAGTTTGCTCGGCGTCCGCTGCCTCTTGAGCGGCCTGCTGTCCGGCGGCAGAGATATCCACCGAATATGCCGCGCCAAGGTCGGACGTCGAATTTGGAGATGTCGTTGCCGCCGGTGTCTGGTTGACGTTGTTCGCGCCGTTTGCCTGCCGGGCGTAAACGTTGAGACCGACCTGCGGCAGCCCCGCAGTGATGTTACCTACAGCCATGTAATCATCCCCTCTTTAAGGATTAAACCGAAAAACAAGGGGCATGCGCCTTCCCTTGCTTGACCTGTCGATCGCGTCCGCGCTGACGATCTTTTTCGCGCCGTCTGTCGAGTGCGCTTCGGTCGATCGAAAATCTATGCCCATCACAGAAAAATCGCCTCTGATCGGAACGATTTACCGACGAGCGATCACATCAGCAATCCGGCGAGGTCGAGCTGCGGACGAATCTCGAATTTGATTGCAGTTTGCCCCGATGGTGTAAGCGGCGCTGAAGGATCGGCGACGGCGACGAGGTGCGGCTTTTTCTTGACAGCCTGCACAATCTTGCCGTCTTGCACGGTCAAAAAGAGTATCGACCCGTCCGGTTTGAACCGTCTGATGATCGATACCTCCTTTGATTTCGACGTGCCCGAGGCGTTGCCCGTGAGTTCCGCTTGCAATCGAGCGATCTCGTCGAGCTGATCTCGAACCGCGTCCATTTGTTCCATCTCAGTTCTCGCATCGGCAATTTTTTCCGCGAGTATTTTTGCATACGCCGAGTTCGCCGTACTTTGCGACGAACTTTTTGGCGCCGTCAATGGCAGTTGCGTCGAACCGAGCTCCCAAATTTTCATCATCGACACCTCCTTTGATTGTCATGATCATTATCGGCATCGAACGCGGAGCGCTTAAACGCAAACTGCTTTCAACGGCAGTTTAACAAACTTTAATATGAGTGTCAACAGTTTGCTCGAACAGCAAAAGGACTCCGCCGACGGTGTTTTCGGCGAAGCCCCTGCCGTTGATTTTATCGGTGGATTACACGAGAACGCTCGAGAGGCGAACGAGCTCGGGGTCGAGCGTTTTCTTATTATAAACGGAATCAAACAGGTTGATGCTGACGACCTTGCCCTCGTCGAAACCGAAGACCACATCGGACGCGCCGGAGATGATCGCAAGCGCCGCGCGCTCACCGAGCATGGAAGCCTTCATGCGATCTTCGACGGAGGGGGAGCCGCCGCGCTGGATATGACCGAGGATAGAAACGCGCGTGTCGATGCCGGTTTTCTCCTGGACGACGTTCTTGAGACCGACGCCCGAGCAAGCGCCCTCTGCGACGACGATGATGCTGTAACGGCGACCGCCCTGGTAGGACTCGACGATTTGACGGCAGATGTCATCGAGATCGTATTTGACTTCGGGAACGATGACGAACTCCGCGCCCGAGGCGATGCCCGCCACCAGCGCCAGCCAGCCGGACGTATGACCCATAACCTCGACGACCATGATGCGGCGATGAGCCGAGGCGGTGTCGCGAAGTTTGTTGATCGCGTCGACGGCGGTGTTTGCGGCGGTGTCGCAGCCGATCGTGTAATCGGTGCCCCAGACGTCGTTATCGATCGTGCCGGGCAGCCCGACGATCGGGATTCCGCCTTCCTTCGACAACATCGAGCCGCCGGTCAGCGAACCGTCGCCGCCGATGATTACGAGCCCTTCAATGCCGTGCTTTTCGAGGTTGTCCAGACCCTTGCGGCGCCCCTCGACCGTCTTAAATTCTTTGCAACGAGCCGTGCCCAGGAACGTGCCGCCGCGCTGAATCAGATCGCTCACGCTCCGCGCGGTCAGCTCCTCGATCTCATCGTTGAGCATGCCTTTATAGCCGTTGTGAATGCCGAAGACCTTGACGCCCTCAAAAAGCGCCGTCCGAACCACCGCACGCGCCGCCGCGTTCATGCCCGGGCTGTCGCCGCCGGAAGTCATTACCGCTATCGCATTTTTAATAGCCATTTCCTCACCTCATCTTTTGAATTAAAAACGAAGCCATCTTTCAGCATTGATATGATATAACGAACGGCGCTTAAATGCAAATATTTTTTGAGCCCGCCGCTCACTCGTCGCCCTTGACGATCGTGCGGATCGGGAACGGAATGTTGATGCCTTCCTCGCGATAGCGCTTGGTGATCGCCTTGATAAACTCGTGTTTCATCAGATATTGCACGTCGAATTGATGAGCGTGGAGAAAAACGTTGAAGTCGATCGACGAGTCGCCGAAGGTGTGAAAGCGGACGGCGGGGCGGAGCGGATTGCGGTCGATGCCTTTGATATCGAGTGTCGGCTCGTAACCGTCGATGCGCTTTTGGATATCGATGGCGACCTCCATCGTGACGCGCTCGACGTGCTCGAGATCGCTTTCGTAGCCGACGCCGATCGGGACGGTGATGATAATATCGTTGCGCGGACGGGAGTAATTGGTCGAGATCGCGCCGGCGATATTCTTATTCGGGATGACGACGACGCTGCCCTCATTGGGCGGCATAATGGTCGTCAGGCGCCAGGTGATGTCGGTGACGCGCCCCTCTTCGCCGCTCGAGAGTTTGATGTAATCGTTGATGCGAACCTGTTTCGAGAGAATGAGTTGGAGACCGGCGAAAATGTTGGCGAGCGTCTCTTGCAAGCCGAGCGCGACCGCCATACCGCCGACGCCCATTGCCGTCAGGATCGGCGCAACCGAGATGCCGTAGTATTGAAGGATAATCAGCACGCCGGAGGCGTAGACGACGGTCTTAAAAATTGTGTTGAGGAGCGTCGATGATGTGACGTCGCCGGTGCCGGAGAGTTTTGATGAGATGATGCCCGACAGCGCCCGCTCGAACACGCGCGTCAAGGTGAAGACGATGACCGTGAAGAGTATGTAAGAAAAGATGCGCGCGATGCCCTCGGGCAATTGGCTGGTGTTGACGATCCAATAGAGCCCGCTCATCAGACAGAAATTGATCGGGATGCCGCGCATGGCGTGCAGGAAGATCGCGCGGACGGAGCCCTCGTCGGTTTTGAGCGTTCGATCGATCTTCTGTGTGAGGACGCGGTTGAGCATGACGCCGATCGTCAGCGCGGCGGCGAGAATGCAGGCGGGCAATAACAGCAGCTCCGACAGTCGCATCCAATCCATATTCATGAGAGATTCCAAAAACATTTCCTCCTTAGATATTTTTCAACGCAAAGTCGATGGCGGCTTCGGCTGCCAATTTTTTTATGGTTTTTCGATCGCCTTCAAAGAAAAAACTTTCGGCGGTCTCCGCATACGCCGTCGACAGTCCGATGCATACCAGCCCGACTTTTTCTCCAGTCGGACCCGCATAGCCCGTCGTGCTCAAGCCGATATCGACGCCGAGCAGTCGTCGCACGCCCGAAGCCATCTGCAACGCCGTCTTCGTGCTTACCACGCCGAACCGTTCTATCACATCCGCGCGGACCTTCAACAGATCGATCTTCAACGCCGTCGCATACGAGATCACTCCGCCCTTGACGTACGTCGAGCTGCCGTCAATATCCGTCAGCAGGCTCGTCAGCAAGCCGCCCGTACACGACTCCGCACAGCCGATCGTCCAACCGCGCGCCTTCAATATTTTCCCAAGCTCGATCGCGCCGTTCATATTCATATACGCTCCGCCGCGAGATCGTAAACGAAGCCCGCCAATACTTTTACCTTGACGAAATCGCCTTCGCGGCTCCGTCGATCGCCCTCGATGTAAACTTGTCCGTCCACCTCCGGCGCCTCTCGATAAGACCGCCCTGCCGTAATGTCCGGCACCTCCTCGTCGCGCCCCTCGATCAATATTTCGAGCTCGCGCCCCTCGAGCGCCTCATTGATCTCCTGCGAAATTTGACTCTGCAGGCTCATCAGCTCGTGATAGCGCTCCTGCGCGATGCCCTCGTCGAGCTGATCGGGCATCGAATACGCCGGCGTGTCCTCCTCCGGCGAATACACGAACACCCCCACGTGATCCAACCGTTGCGCCGTCAAAAATTCCTTCAGCTGTTGAAATTCCTCGTCCGTTTCGCCCGGGAAACCCACGATGAACGTCGAGCGGATCGCCACGTTCGGGATGCGCCGACGGATTTTCGACAACAAATTTTCAATGTCCGCCCGCCGATCCGGTCGATGCATGCGCCGCAATACCGAATCCGCCGCGTGCTGCAACGGCAGGTCGACATAGTTGCAAATTTTTTCCTCCGACGCCATCACGTCAATCAGCTCGTCGGTAAAATTTTGCGGATAACTGTACAGCACTCGAATCCACTTGACGCCGTCGACCTTCACCAGCTCCCGCAACAATCGAGCCAGACTCGGCGCTTTATATAAATCGCGACCGTAATTGGTCGTGTCCTGCGCGATCAGATTTATTTCCTTGACGCCCTCCGCCGACAACCGCTCAACCTCCGCGCGGATGTCCTCGATCGGACGGCTGATCTGTCGACCGCGGATCAACGGGATCGCGCAAAACGCACATCGATGATCGCAACCCTCCGCAATTTTGACGTACGCGGTGTAATCGGGCGTCGTCCGAATGCGCGGCGTTTTCGCATCGTAAATCGTCTCGCGATCGCCGATCAGGATCACGCGTCGCCCCTTGAGCGTCTCCTCGATCGCCTCCATTATGCGATGCCACGCGTTGGTGCCGATGATCGCGTCCGCCTCGGGCATCTCGTCGAGCAACTCTTTTCGATAGCGCTGACCGAGACAGCCGGCGACGATCAACGATCGGCATTGACCGTTCTCTTTATAATCGGCAAGGTTGAGGATCGTGGTGATCGACTCCTCCTTCGCCGAGGCGATAAACGCGCACGTATTGACGATCAAAATCTCCGCCTCCGACGGATTTGCCGTGAGCTCAAGCCCATGCCGTTGCATGATGCCGAGCATCACTTCCGTGTCGACCAGATTTTTTGCGCAACCTAAACTGACAAAGCCGACCTTCATCGGCGTCACCTCACTCCGTCGGGCATTTTCAAGCGAATCTGCTTCACCCAATAATCCAAGAAATTATAGCGTTGCCGCTCGTCGAAATCGGTTTTCACATCGAACAGCCGAAGATTTTTGCCGGCGAATTTTTTATAGGCAAGCGTCTGCGGATTGGTCGGCACAAAATAAAAATCGTTGCGTTGCAAAACAAGTTGCGCCTCGTCGCTCAACAGCCAATCCGAAAACTCCGCCGCCGCTCCGAGCCTGCCGTCATCGACGCTCGAGATCGCCACGCCGGTCAACATAAAAGCCGTGCCGTCGGCGGGATAAATTATCCGAAGCGGATAACCGTTCTGCATGTAGCGGAGCGTCTCGCTCTCGACCGCAATCGAGACATCGACCTCGCCCATGCCCGCTTGACGCACGGGATTTGAAAGATACTTGGCGTATTGAATAACCTTCGGATGAAGTTTGTCGAGGATGTCGAAGGCGGCGCCCTCGCCGAATTGGTCGATCATCTGATACATCAGGTTGGCGGAGGCGTCGGCGGCAAGAAAATCGGTGATGCCGACGCGCACGTTGCGATAATCGGCCAGCTCCGTCCAAGTGTTGGGGATATCGACGATGGTCTTGAGGTAATCGCGATTGATGCAAAAGACGACGGGGTCGTACCACACGCCGGTCCAGGCGCCGTCCTCGTCTTTGAAAACGGGCTTGACGGCGTCGTTGGTCTCTGAGACGTAGAGTTTGAGAAGGTTGAGATCGGCGGCGCGCTCGAGGACGTTGCTGTCGGCGAGCACGAGATCGGATGTGTTGACGACGGTGGGATCGCTGACGGCATCGTTGCGCAACTGTTGAAGGAGATCGCTCGAGGAGAGCGGCACGAAATTTACTCGGACGTGGTGATCGCGCTCGTATGCTTCCGACAAGAGCGCGACGTGTTCGGGCGGCAGCGTGGTATAGGCGGTGAGTTCCTTGAGCGGGACGCTCCGATTGTTTTTGTCGGCGCCGACGGGGATCGTCATGCCCGCCGCGCACGACAAGATCAGCATAAACGACGTCAACAGCAGGATCGTATATCGCCTCATAACTTCCACTCCATCTTTTTTGCAGATTATAAACGTTTTTGCGCTCAAAAACAATCGTTGGCGACAAAAAATTTTGGGTGCAATCGGCAAAACAAATTGGTATAATCAACGCAGATTTCATTTCAAAAAGAAAGGAAGTATCAAAATGGCTTTGGACAGACAGCAACTGCAATCTCTCATCGACGAGTTCACCGTCAACGCGGAAGAACTTCGTGAGGTCGCCGCGAATTTCCGTCAAGACCTCAAGCTCGGGCTCAACGATCCCAAGGAGTCGTCGCTGCGCATGCTCAAATCCTACGTCGGGCTGCCGACGGGTAAAGAAACCGGCGAGTTCCTTGCGCTCGACTTCGGCGGCACCAACGTCCGCGTGCAGCGCATCAAACTCGAGGGTGCCGGTCGTTTCGAGGTCATCAAGAAGGTCGGCAAGCCTCTGGTCGTCCCGGGCGAGTACAGCTACATCGCCGCCGATTCCACCGCCGAGCAGATGTTTGACTTCCTTGCCGGGCTGATCGATGAGGCAGCCGACAAGGATCACGAGACGAAATTCTACCTTGGTCACACCTTCAGCTTCCCGTCGCATCAAACGAATCTCTATAACGCGGAGCTGATCACCTGGACGAAGGAGTTTAAGACGCCGGGCGTGGAGGGCAAAATCGTCAACGATCTGCTCAAAGAGGCGCTCGAGCGTGCGGGCTTGACGAACGTTGAGCCGATCGCGGTGATCAACGACACGGTTGCGGTACTTTTGTCGGCGGCGTATCAACAGTCGGACACGTATATCGGCTCGATCTATGCGACGGGGCAAAACAATTGCTACGTCGAATCGTCGATCAACGATCCCGAGAACGCGGGCGTGGGCGGGATGATCCTCAATCTCGAGTCGGGCAATTTCATGAAGTTGACGCCGAATCGGCTCGATCTCGAGTTCGACGAGCAATCGGATAAGCCCGGCGAGCAGCGACTTGAGAAAATGGTCAGCGGTCGGTACCTTGGAGAATTGTTCGGGATGGCGCTGTCGGAGCTGTTCAACGAGAAGGGGAAGGATTACGGCTTCACGGCGATCGACCTGTCGAGCATGCTGATGGACGATACGATCGACGGGGATCGGATCGCGGCGATTATCAAGGATAAGACCGGCAAGCTGATCGACAGCGAGGAGTGCGCGAAGATCAAACAGTTGTCGGCGGCGATGGTGATAAGGTCGGCGCGGCTGGTGACGGCGGCGTACGTCGGGATGATTTGGCAGCGGGCGGGTGCCGGCAACTGTTTGATC
>CAMKFB010000081.1 GCA_946411735.1 uncultured Selenomonadales bacterium | reverse complement strand
GCACTCTCAACGGTATGAATTTATATAACAAGCAGTCGCTGAAGGATGGCGGGCTGTATCGCATTATCGTTCCGATGAATTTCGACGTGCCTTATCCCGTCCGTCCCAACACTTACGAGAAGAACGGCGAGACGATTCCGATCACCGACGTCAACGGCGAACAGATTCTCGAGCAAGACCCGCTTTACGCCCGCATCGAGAGCGAACCGATCTACGGCGACGGAATCGCCAACGGTCACAGCACCGTTCGACAGATTGTCCTCAACATCAATTGCGACAACACCGAGAAGGACTTCAACGGCAAATACAAGTATCGCCCGATCGTGTTCTTCTACGACGGTCCCGAGAAATTGCCGGGCTCGACCTCGACGGTGCGCGATTCTCTGCCGGTCATTTTGAATCTCAAGGAGGATTTTCGCGGCATACTTTTCATGCCCAACAGCCCCGTCGTGATCAACGGCAACGGTCATAAATTTTACGGCTTTGTGGTCGCGAAAAGTTTTATGCACACCAAGTCCGCCGATGACTTTGAGGGATTTAAGCAGTTCACCGACGCCAACGGTCATACGATTTTGATCAATGAGGACGCTGTAAAAACTCGCGCCGACATTGCGGCTGAGGCAGCGGCGAATGATCAATCTGCGTTTGAGGTCGGCGACAAGTTTGTTGTGGTGGAGAACGGCAACGGTCAAAACATAAAGGACGCGGCGGAGTTCGACACGACGAGTTTCATTCGTCCGATGCGCCGCCCCAACAATAATAACGATTGGAAGAGTGCCGGCAAGGGCGTGTACGTTCGCAAGACGAAAATTGACGCGGCGGAGGTCGTCGTCCCGAAACATGCGGCAACCAGTCAGTACGTTGAGTTCGTCAAGCGGGAACAATATGAAGCAAGTGCCGAGTTGTATTTCAATGCCAACAAAGATGACACCGACAAAACCTATTGGGACGAAGTGTATAAGAAAGATAAGGTGGGGCGGCTTGCCGCGATAGAGTATCCGAACTACGCGCTGGGCAACGCCGACGAGGACATACTTTTCGAGGACAACAGCGATTGGACCGCGAAAGGCAGTTGGACAATACGCGACGATATCGTCGGCGAGCAGAAGATCGTTCGGAAGAATTTCGATCAGAACTTGGAGAAAAATGCCGTGCTCACCTACGACACGAAAGTGACCGATAAGGCAGGCAATGTTTATTACGTCGACAAGGCGAAGGCGAAGTATTACACTCAGTATGACATGAACGGCACCAATGTCGTCTGGCTCGACAACACCGGCAGCGTGCAATATCAAGCCGATGAGATCAAGCGTCGAAGCGAAACAAGTATTATGAGCAGTATCGGAGCGTTTTGACGCCCGCGGACGAGTGGATTTACGATTACGAGAAGGATTTCAATCTGTCGGAGTCGCATTTCGATCGGTTTGCGAATGAGGATGACGGCAGAGGCGTGGCACCCGCGCGCGGCACGTATGAATATCTCGACCTGTACGGCTACGAGGACAATTTCTATACATACAAGAGAGCGGAATGGATAATGTGAGCTATGTATAAATATTTTCAACCGACGTACGTCAAAAATTTTCGATGCGACGGTCGGGCGTGTGGGGCGCGGTGCTGTCGAGCGGGCTGGGCTATCGAGATCGATGACGACACTTATAAGAAATACGCGGCGCTTGACGGCTTGCCGCAGCATTTTGCCTTCAATGAGCGGCTGAACCGACATTGCATTGAGCTGGATGCGGACGGGGCGTGTCCTTATCTCGACGGGGATGAGTTGTGCTCGATTCAAAAAAAATACGGCGAGGAATTTCTGTCGGAGACGTGCCGTCAATATCCGCGACAGACGCTCGACTTCGGCGGATATTTTGAGCGGTCGCTGTCGTTGGTGTGTCCGATCGCCGCCGACATGATTTTGCACTCTGCGCGGATCGATTTCGAGTGGATCGAGGTGGACGAGCGGACGCATCGACAATCGGAGATATTTGAGCCGAGCGTGCCGCGGGAGTATCGAGCGGAGTTCGCGACGATCCAACGGTTGGCGATCGAGATTCTTCAGCGGCGGTCGCTGTCGATCGGCGAGCGCTTGAGCGAGCTGGGAAAAATTTTTGAGGTCGATTGTTCACCGCTCCGCGCGGAGCCGCCCGAGCCGATCCTCGTCGAGAATTATCTGGTGCACGAGTTTTTTATCAACGCGTACCCTTGGCGATTCGAGTTGCCGATCGATCTCAACCTGCAAATATTTTTTTGGAATGCCGAGGAGATGATGCGGCGCCCGCCGACGGTCGCGGCGATTCGGGAGTTCGTGACGATGAGCAATCACGACATCGATTACATCTCGGAGCAGTTGAAACGATTGCAATCCGCGCGGCGCTATGATAACATAAAATAAAATTATTCGATGCAGGTGATGAGGATGAAAAAATTTATGGGCGCGCAATCGATTGTTGAAAAGAAGCGGCAGTACATCATGCCGTGCCTGGGGCATTTCTACAAAGAGCCGCCGCAATTCGTCAAGGGCGCGATGCAATATCTGTTCGATGCCGAGGGTCGAAAGTATCTGGATTGCTACGCGGGAGTGTCGGTGATCAATTGCGGGCATTGCAATCCGGCGATAGTGGATCGGATGGTCGAGCAGATGCGCGAACTGCAGCACGTCTGCAATATTTATTTGACGGAGAACTTTGTGCGGTTGGCGGAGCGGTTGGCGTCGATAACGCCGGGGCGGCTGCAAAAAAGTTTTTTCTGTTCGACGGGGACGGAGGCGAACGAAGGCGCGCTGTTATTGTCGACGCTCTACACGAAAAGCAGTGAGTACTTGGCGCTGGAGAGCGGGCTGCACGGTCGGACGAAGCTGACGATGAGCCTGACGGGGATCGGGATGTGGCGGACGGATCCGACGCCGGTGGGCGGGATCAATTTTGTGCCTAATCCGTACTGCTATCGATGTCCGTTGGGCAAAAAATATCCCGAGTGCGATCTCGAGTGTGCCAATCGGATTGAGCGGGTGATCAAGTCGTCGACAAGCGGACGACCGGCGGCGCTGATTGCCGAGTCGATCCAAGGCAATGCGGGCATCGTGGTACCTCCGCGCGGATGGTTCGCTCGAGTGAAGGAGATTTTGTCGAAGTACGGCGCGCTGTTGATCGTCGACGAAGTACAGACGGGCTTTGCGCGCTCGGGGAAAATGTTTGCGATCGAAAACTTTGACGTGGAGCCGGACATAATGAGCGTGGCGAAGGCGCTGGGCAACGGACAACCGATCAGCGCGTTCATCTCGACGGCGGAGATCGCCGACGTTTACACGAGACCGGGCGCGTCGACTTTGGGCGGCAATCCGGTGTCATCGACGGCGGGTTTGGCGGTGCTGGATTACATAGAGGAGCATGATTTATGCGGGGCGGCTCGAGAGCGGGGCGCTCAATTGATGCGCGGGCTGAGGGCATTGCAATCGAAGCACGCGATCATCGGCGACGTACGGGGGCTGGGCTTGATGGTCGGCGCGGAGTTTGTACGGACGGACGGGTCGCCGGCGGCGGAGGAGCTCGACGCGGTGATCGAGGAGCTCAAAGATCGCGGATTCATTGTTGGCAAGAACGGCGTGGGGCGCAATGTGCTGGCGTTCCAACCGCCGCTGGTGATCTCGGAGGCGGACATCGACGACGTACTCAACGCTCTCGATCTGATCTTGACGGCGCGGGATTGGTGAACGATGAGATTGACTCGAGTTTGTGTCTGGTCGCCCGACGGTTGGAAGAATATCACGGCGGAGGAATTTGCCGCACAACATCCCAACGTTGGATCGATTTCGGCGACGAAAGAATATTTTTGGTGCGAGATATGCGGTCAGTACGTGACATACGCTAAGGGCGATATTTATGCGCCGCACTTCAGGCATTCGTCGACTTATGAGAACAAGACTTGCGAGCAGCGCGCTCAAAACTTTTACGGCGACTGGGCGCGATCCGATGAGCCTCCGAAACAAATTACTTCGCCGATTGTAATTTGCGTCGGTCAAAACAATTTTCATTTCGAGCGCGACGACGAGCGACTGTCGGATCGGATCATTGCGCGCGAACTCAATGATGACGGCACGCTATTTAAACTGAACGGCGGCAGGCTGTTGCCGTTCGACTCCGACGTTCGGATCAACCAAAAATATTATCTGTTGACGACGAAGGCGATCAACGCCCCCGGCGATATCGTTTGCAAACGCATCACCACGAAATATGTCGGAGGCGACTTAAGGACTCTTTACGAGATTGAGGCAACCGCGCTTACGGAGGCGGCTGCCAAATTTTTTTTGCATTGTCACTATCGCTTGACCGAAAATCCGATCGCATTGCGCATGATTTTTCCGATCGGCACTATCGAGCCGCATTTCGTTCGCCACGATGCTCAACACGTTTTCGTTTACGTGCTCGGCTCCGCGCGGACGATCGGATTTTACCCGAAAAAACGCCCGCCGATCGATCTGAGCAGGACGTCCGTCAAGCTCCTCAAGGTCGAATGTGCATCCAAACAATTGATCGTTGCGGGGCGTGCTCAACCGTTGGAGGCTCTGAACTTGAGTCGCGGCTTTTCAACCGTCGAGAGCAAACCGCCGACCGTCAATGTGACCGACGTTCTCAACAATCCGATCACCGACGGTGTGTCAAGCGTTCTGCCGAAAGATCGTCTCATACGAGTGCTTGCCGATTTTGACGGTTATGTTACAATCGAAAGAAACGGCTCGATTGCGAACAAAATTGTTATCAAGGCGGGCGAGATGCTCACGGTTGATGTGATCGGGTTCGGCGCGGAGATAAAAATTTTTCAAGGGCTGGATTGCATGCGGACGCTCCAATATGAGCGGGCGAAGAAAAAATTTTCGGCGTCGGACGAAGAATTATATCGGAGGCTGGCGCGCGGCAGGGGGCGTCCGATTGCGATCCAGCATGCTTGGGGGCGATTTGTCGACGAATTGAGCGATTATCCGAAGGTGCAGGCGTGGCTCTATCAAAAAATCCGCGCGGGGCATGCGCCGGAGGAGTCGCATAAAATTTTTCGGCGGCTGATGTTGGACGGGAGGCTGATGTGATTGATGGAAAATGAGGAATCGTATCCTTACACGTCGCTGTGTCGAGTCATCGACGGCGCTGTAGTAAGGCTGGCTGATATTAGCGGCGATGAGATTTATGCGGTGGATTCTACGCTTAATCGCAATCTAGAGTGGATGATGAGCGATCGGTTTTATGTACCGAACAATTTTTTCGGCGTTTGGAATTGGCGCCCACAGAAAAATTCGGCGCCGGTTGCCAGATTTAATCGCGACAAAGTTCCCATCGAAATAATTATTTGGGAGGATTGCCGCGACGAGGAATCTCTAATCAAACGGTTGCGCAACGGCGTCCGCTTTAATTTATCCTGGTTATCGAGCGGTAAAGCACTGATTTCGTACGTTGTCAGTGGGGACAATTATTGCGGTGTGTTTCGTACAGACGAAGATATTGATTCGGACGGCAAAATGAAAGTTGAGGAGCCGCAGTTATTCCGATTCAACGAACAGGATGTTATTCGCGTCGCCGGAAGATTTTTTTACTCGAAACTGACTCTCGAGATTGCCGACAAAATCTCCGCCGCCAACATCGAACTCGATCGTATCAAGCGCGAGACCACCGCAGCAATCTCCGAGGCGAATACTCAACTCGATCGAATCGAGCGCGAAATCGCCGACCTCACCAAGCGCCGCGCGGAGCTGGAGCAAGAGATCGAATATCTTCAGAGTGCGCGCGACGAAATTTCTGCGCAACCACTTCCGATGCCTGCTACGACTAAAGCTCTCCAAAATACTACTCACAACACAAGCAATTTTATACGGTTGATATTGGAAAAAGTTGTTTCTCGCGCTCAACAAGTAAATTCGCCACAAAAACGTACGCCCTTTCAAAAATTCTTGCTCAGTTATACCGTCGAGTATCTTTATACGGAAATTGCTAAAGAGAATTATGATGATGAAATTATCATTGAAGTAATACAAGAATGTCCCGATCTTCTCGACAAATACCAAACCATTATCACGGGACGAGCCAACGTCGAGCTCGATCGTATCAAGCGCGAGACCGCCGCAGCAATCTCCGAAGCGAACGCTCAACTCGATCGAATCGGGCGCGATATTGCCGACCTCACCAAGCGCCGCGCGGAGCTCGAACAGGAAATCGAATATCTTCAGAGCGCCCGTGATGATTTTTCCGCCCGCCCGATTCCGCCGCCCGCGTCCCAAAAATTTTACCGTCCCGGTCGAGCGATCGAAGGCGCCGCTCCCGCCGCCGACATCAATGATTTTATTTATGCCTTTGAAGATGCGCTCGGTATGACGGGTAAAGAAACTTACCCGACGCTCAATACTATTGACGGCTTTGCAAGGTATCTTCGCTCCGCCTTTGATAATGATACTCCGCTGTTGTTGACGGGCACGCGCGCTCGAGCCGTCGCCGACGCCTTTTCCATCGCGTTGACCGGTCGAACCGCCGCACTTTTCGACTGCGCCGGTGTTAAATGCCTCGACGATCTCAACGACTGCGCGAGCGCCGACGACCAAATTATTGCCCTGCTCAATCCGTTTGCTCCCGACTTCATTGCCTGCCTTCCCGAACTCATCGGCATCAAAGGCAAATTTTTTTTCGCGCTTCATCCGTTCGTCGACGACCTCCGACTTGAGCCGCCCGAGCTTTACAATTATTTCCTGCCGGTGTTCACCGATCTGATTTTCGACGATCGGACGGCGGATAATCGCGCTCGAAAAATACTTCGGACTTCAAACGTCTCGAAAGAATATGCCGTGCTGTTTGCAAAGTTCCCGTTGGCTTATGTCAAAGGACGCGGCAAAAAATTCTTGGATGAGTTCAAAGGCGATAAGGATATCGGCGACAGGCTCCGCACGTTTTTGGGAGATGACGATGAATAAATATTATCGTTTGTTGAGCGAGATCGCCGAGGAATATCACATTCGACGGGGCGCGAGTGAAGCGGCGGAGGAATTTAAAGCGCGGCTCATTTACAGCGCGTTGTGTCGAGCGGGCTATGCGAGTCTGTTTGATGCGCCCGCCGATGGTGAAGAGAGCGTTTCACTCCGGCACTTCAAAGATCGGATCGACGAGTTTCAAAAAATTTATTTCGAGCTTTATCCTGAGGCGCGGCTTCCGAGCGATCTGTCGACGACGGTTTACGAGTTGTATTTGAGCGTCGGCTACATCTATCATTCGCCGCATCGAATTGCCGCATCGATACCGCGCGCCGTTAAGTCTGACGGGGTTATATTTTTGCGCGGGTTCGATCCGAGTCGGAGCGTTCAGATGAGCGGTGCGGGCTTTTATATGACATCGACCGCTGCATCTTTTGTTGACGGCGTCGAGGAGATGTTCGCGCTGCCGAAAAAAACTTTGAGCGAGACGTGGCACGAGATTATTCGAGCCGCGACGTTTCGAGCGGACAATCTTCCAAGCGGCGCCGAATTTTTGAGGATGTCGCCGCCGTTCTATCACGGCTATTGGAAGGATCAGCCCGATCGAGACGGCGCCGTTTCGATCGCGCGAGTCGGCGAGCGCGGGGCGCGATTGTATTATCTTTACAAATTTGACGGCGAAAAATTTTTGTGCAGTCAACAGCCGACGTGGCGAATGATCGGAGCCGGTTGCGAATGTCTTACTGCACGCGGTACGTTGCCTCCGATCAAATTCATGGTTGACGGAGCGATCGTCCGCGCGGAGCTCGGATATTTGCCACCGCCGGCGGAGCGAAATCTGTTAAAACTTTACAGCTGGTCACGCGAGCCGTCGAGCGATTTTAAGAGGACGTTCGCCGTCGATATTTTTTTTGCACTCAAAAATATATTGGAGCGGCGCGGCTATGCATTCGAGGAGGAATGATTATGTCTTACGGCGTCAATTCGATTCACGAAAAACTTTGCGCGGAGCTGGAGAATTACATTCGCGCTCAATACTTCGGCAAGTCGCCGTTGCTGCTCGCCGCGCTCAAGGAAAAACTCCGCGCGGAGGGCGTGCTGCATCGAGAGCCGTACATCGAGTCGTCACCGGCGTATAAGACCGTCCCGAACGGCTTTTCGACAATCAATCTGCCGGATTGGTTGCGGCAATTTTTTTTGCGACTCGGCGCGGCAGGCTTGGGCGTGTATTTATCGCCGTTCAAACATCAAATTCAAGCGTTGGAGGCGACGACGGCGGGACGAGATTTATTCGTGGCAACCGGCACCGGCTCGGGCAAAACCGAATGTTTTATGCTGCCGCTTCTGTCAAAACTTGCCGTCGAAGCGCACGACGCGCCGGCAATGTGGTCGCAACGCGGCGTCCGAGCGATGGTGATGTATCCGATGAACGCGCTCGTGTCGGATCAGATCGGTCGACTGCGACGATTGATCGGTGACAGCGATCAAAAGTTCATGGAGATTTTTCGAGACGTGTGCGGTGCTGATGTTCGTCGACCTCAATTCGGAATGTACACCGGTCGAACACCTTATCCCGGTTCGAAAACCGACAAGACTCAGGATCGACAGTTGGCGGCGACGCTCAAGAGCATCATCGACTCCGACGACAAAGATTTTTTGAGTCGGCTCATCGCGGACGGAAAAATCCCGTCGAAGGCGCATATCGCTCAATTTCTTGCCGCGCTCGAGGACGGGCGGCACGTTAC
>CAMKFB010000080.1 GCA_946411735.1 uncultured Selenomonadales bacterium | reverse complement strand
GCGACAACAGCCGTACACGTGTTGCGCACATTGGTTACCAACGCAAAAACTGAATTGCATATTTTGGCAAGCACTCCTTCCGCGCAAGAGAAGCTTAAAAACGAAATATCTTTGATTGCAAGCGCATATTCCGCCTTCCAAGAGGTTCTCGAGTTTCACGATAAAGTTGTTAAGTTTAGGGAAGAGAATGGCACCGACGCAAAACTGAGTACGGAATTAGTTTCCGAAGCCGTGAAACTGTCTTCCACGCTTGTGACTGTGGGTGATTCGCTTGCGAATGTTTCAACTTCGAGCGGTGTCCCCGGTCTTGGTCTCGTTTCGTCCGGTTTAAGTTTGGCGGCGGCTGTAATCGCTACTACTGACGGCGTTGATGACGAAGAAAAAGAAGAAGTGGTGAAGAGCTCCATCGGTCTGACTGCCGAGATTGCAAGAACCGTGTGCCCGACAATCGGCAAACCTTTCGGCGTAGTTGATTTGTTCGAGGCGACCGCAATCGGATTATATATGGGCGGCGTGCAAGCAAAGCAGAGCGTCGAAAAATATTCCGCCGACGGCGACCTCAGTCTTATTGATAAACGCGATGTCGGAATCGATACGGCGTTGGCTGCAATGTATAACTTCACTCACACGTTCACTCATGAGTTGGATGATGCGTTCTTCGGTTTTGTGGAAGAAACTACGGCTAAAATAACCGGAACGACGGTTAATAAGTACAGCAAACTCAGCTATGCTCAAAAGGCAGCGGAAGGTTATAAGATACTTTTCAATGCGATCGGACAGAAGAGTGCGGATGCCGCGCAACGGCTTGCCGATACGTTTGGCGTTTGGAAAGATGCTTTAACGGGCAAAGGCAGTTCTCTGATCGGCACAGAAAATGATGATTACATCGCAGGCACCAAGAAAAATGATTCCATTGTCGGAGACGCGGGCGACGACACCTTGCATGGCGACAAAGGCAAAGACAAAATTGACGGCGGCGCAGGCAATGATCAAATCTTCGGCGATGACGGCAACGATACTCTTTCCGGCAGTACGGGTGATGACACATTGTACGGCGGCAAGGGTAAAGATAAGATGTACGGCGACGCCGGCGATGACATTTTGTTCGGCAATGACGGCAACGATTCAATGTACGGCGGCAGCGATGATGATATTCTCTTCGGCGGTAAAGGGAATGATAAACTGTTCGGCAGCGTGGGTGATGACACTCTTGTCGGTGGCGCGGGCAATGATCAATTGACGGGCGGCGACGGCGACGACGTTTTCTATTACTCGGCGGGTAACGGCAATGATGTGATCGACGATTACGTCAGCGACGAGGATGTTATTCAGATTGGCAGCGGCACGATCCAAAAAGTGTCGGTGAAGAAAAATGATGTGGTATTTCAGTTTAACAAAGGCAAGATTACTGTCAAAAACGGCAAGGACAAATACATCACGATCATTGATGCCGACGAGGATGAAATGGTTTACCTCAACGGCAGGCAGGTTGATCCCGACGATGATCCGGATGACGGAGATTCCGACGGCGGCGATGACGGCGATGATGTGATCGTTGTCGTGATTGAAGAAGAAGTGGATCGCAATGCGCCGATGGTCGTATTGGGGAGCGACGCGGTGAGTCCGTTCCGCCTGACGGATTACAATTCGACGGCGACTCTTGCGGCAGTGAACATCGATGCTCGCAATGTCAACAATTTTTCGATCTACGGCGACGCGAAGAATAATCTCATCTACTCGAGCAGCAACGGCGGTACTGTAGAGGGCGGCACAGGCAATGATGTGATCTATCTCGGCGAAGGACTCGGGCATGATCGAGTACTCTACTCTTACGGCGACGGCAATGACATCATTTACAATTACGCTGATGAGGACGACCTTTGTTTTAATTCATCGGACGTAAACTTGAAGAATGTCTCGTTCAGCGGCAACGATGTCATTTTGAATGTGGGCTCGACGAGTTATAACACGGCGACCAATACAATCACACTCAAAGATGCCAAGGATAAAGCTATATATTTTAGTTATTGGGGGCATAATTGGATCAGCAAACGGACATACGGTCTGGTCGACATCTCCAACGGTACGGCGGTGCTCGATGTCAATTACATGGGGACGTTCACGCGGAGCCTGTATGCCGATTCATTCAAGGATATCGACGCGAGCAATGCGGTCAACTCTTTGGAGATTCACGGCGACGATCAAAACAACGTCATTCACGGCAGCAAAGCAAATTCGACCATCTACGCTAACGGCGGCAACGATACCATTTATGGTGCCGAAAACGGCGGACAAATTTACGGCGGTGCGGGCGACGATGAAATTCATGCGGCAAACAGCAGTATGATCGTCAGCAACACTGTAGAGGGCGGCACAGGCAATGATGTGATTTACCTCGGAGAGGGGCTCGGTTCGGATCGAGTTCGCTACGCATACGGCGACGGCAACGATATCATCTATAATTTTGCTGATGAGGATGAAATTTATTTCAGTTCATCAGACGTGAATTTAAAGAACGTCTTGTTCAGTGGCAACGATGTCATTTTGAATGTGGGCTCGACGAGTTATAACACGGCGACCAATACAATCACACTCAAAGATGCCAAGGATAAAGCTATATATTTTAGTTATTGGGGGCATAATTGGATCAGCAAACGGACATACGGTCTGGTCGACATCTCCAACGGTACGGCGGTGCTCGATGTCAATTACATGGGGACGTTCACGCGGAGCCTGTATGCCGATTCATTCAAGGATATCGACGCGAGCAATGCGGTCAACTCTTTGGAGATTCACGGCGACGATCAAAACAACGTCATTCACGGCAGCAAAGCAAATTCGACCATCTACGCTAACGGCGGCAACGATACCATCTACGGCGCCGACAACGGCGGACAAATTTACGGCGGCACGGGCAATGACGTAGTTCATCTCGGCGAAGGACTCGGACAAAACGTTGTCAATTATTATTACGGCGACGGCAATGACATCATCTACAATTTCACCGAAGCCGATCGCGTTTATCTCGGCAGCTCGGAAGCTAAGCTCGACAACATTTCCTACAGCAACAGCGATGTGATCCTCAATCTCACGTCCGGCAACACCATTACGCTCAAAAATGCCAAGGGCACGACCGTTAATATCAGCGGGCAATCCTACGGCAGTTATTCGACATCGGAGGAAGCGCAATTGCCGACCGACGACTACTGGTTTATGCAATCCGATCAATCGAGCGAGGAGTCGCCGTTGAATGAGATTGTTCAACCCGCCTCCGCCGTTGATCTCGAAAACATATCGCTCGACGATCCGTTTAAATCGACGCTCGATCGGATCGTCAGCTCCGCGCGGAACCGTCACAGAAAATAAAAAAGGTGCCGTCGGCGCCAAAGGGGTCTAAAGGCGGCAGCATTTAAAGGGCGGGCGGGAGAAAAATTTTTTAAGGAACCGACCGGTGTAAGAGTGTTCGATGGTCGAAAGCTGTTCGGGCGTGCCGCACGCCACCACTTCTCCTCCGAGATCGCCGCCTTCCGGTCCCAAGTCGATTATCCAATCCGCACACTTGATCACGTCAAGGTTGTGCTCGATCACTACCACCGTGTTGCCGCCGTCGACCAACCGCTGCAGTATCCTCAACAGCCGATCGATGTCCGCCGCGTGCAATCCCGTCGTCGGCTCGTCCAAAATATACAACGTCCGCCCCGTCGATTGCCGCGACAGCTCCGTCGCCAACTTCACCCGTTGCGCCTCGCCCCCGCTCAGCGTTGTCGCCGGCTGACCCAATCGGATATAGCCCAGCCCCACATCGCTGATGATCTGCAATCGACGCATCAACCGCGGCACATTCGAGAAAAATTCTATCGCCTCGTCCACCGTGAGGTCCAGGACGTCGGCGATATTTTTTTCTTTGTAGCGCACTTCCAACGTCTCTCGATTGTACCGTCGACCATGACATACCTCGCATTCAACGTACACATTCGGCAGGAAATTCATCTCGATCTCCAATATACCCGCCCCTCGGCACGACTCGCATCGCCCGCCCTTCACGTTGAAGCTGAACCGACCGACATTGTAACCGCGCGTCTTTGAAGTCTTCGTCGAGGCAAACAATTGCCGGATCAGATCGAACACGCCCGTGTACGTCGCAGGATTCGAGCGCGGCGTCCGACCGATCGGCTGTTGGTCGATGTTGATCACTTTATCCAAATGCTCCCGCCCGATTATTTTTTTGTGCCGCCCGGGCTTCGCCTTCGACTGATTGAGCTCCTTCGCCAGCGCTTTATATAAAATCTCGTTGACCAGCGTCGATTTGCCCGAGCCGCTCACGCCCGTCACCAATGTCAGAGTCCCCAACGGAATTTTCACGTCGATCGATTTCAAATTATGCTCCGCCGCGCCGATAACCTCGACAAAATTCCCGTTGCCCGACCGTCGAACCTTCGGAATTTCGATCAAGCGCCGCCCGCTCAGATATTGCCCCGTGATCGACTCCTCCACCGACATGATCTCCCGCGCGGTGCCTTGCGCTACGATTCGTCCGCCGTGTTCGCCAGCTCCGCGTCCGATGTCGATGATCTGATCCGCCGCCAACATCGTTTCCTCGTCGTGCTCGACCACTATCAATGTATTTCCGAGATCGCGCAACCGTCTCAGCGTCGCCAATAATTTTTGATTGTCCCGCTGATGCAAGCCGATCGACGGCTCGTCCAATATGTAAAGCACGCCCGTCAAGCCCGAGCCGATTTGCGTCGCCAATCTGATCCGTTGCGCCTCGCCGCCCGCCAACGTACCCGCCGACCGACTCAGCGTCAAATAATCCAAGCCCACATCCAACAAAAATCTCAGCCGCGCCCGAATTTCTTTGATCACTTGCGCCGCGATTTTCCGTTCTTTATCCGTCAAATCCAGCCCGTCAAAAAATTTTTCGCATTGCCGTATCGTCAGCTGCGTCACGTCGAAAATATTCTTGTCGCCCACCGTCACCGCCAACGCCTCAGGCTTCAGCCGCGCACCGTGGCACGTCGGGCATATCTCCGAGCCATCCTCCTCCGTCTTAAATTTGTACATCGCATACATCCATTCGTACATACCGTGAATCTGCGACGGGTCAAACGTCATCCGCCGCCCCAGCCCCGTGCAATCCGGACACGCTCCCGTCGGATTGTTGAACGAAAAAAGCCGCGGCGTGATGTCCGGCAGGCTGATCCCGCACTCCACGCACGCAAACTTCTCGCTGAACAACAGTAATTTTTCTTCCTCCGCCAACAAAATGTAAACAACGCCGTCCCCGAGCCGCAACGCCACTTCGATCGAATCCGTCAAGCGCGCGCGCAGTCCCTCTTTCATTATCAGCCGATCGATCAACACCTCGATCGAGTGCTTCTGCTTTTTGTTGAGCTTGATCTCCTCGTCGAGATTTTCTATCGAGCCGTCCACACGCACCCGCACAAATCCGTCCGCGCGGAGTTTTTCCAGGACCTTTCGATGCTCGCCTTTCTTATCCCGCACGAGCGGCGCCAGCACGCTGAACTTCGTCCCCGTCGGTAGCCGCATAATCTGCTCGACGATCTGATCGATCGATTGCGATTGAATCTGCCGCCCGCACTTCGGACAATGCGGCACTCCCACCCGCGCAAACAGCAGTCGCAGGTAATCGTAAATCTCCGTCACCGTCCCGACCGTCGAGCGCGGATTGTGCGACGTCGTCTTCTGATCGATCGAGATCGCCGGCGAAAGCCCCTCGATCAAGTCCACGTCCGGCTTGTCCATCAACCCCAAAAATTGTCGCGCATACGCCGACAGCGACTCCACGTACCGCCGTTGACCCTCCGCGTAGATCGTGTCGAATGCCAGGCTCGATTTCCCCGAGCCCGATAAGCCCGTAATCACTATCAATTTGCCGCGCGGAATCTCCACGCTTATGTTTTTCAAGTTGTGCGCGCGCGCGCCGACTATTTTTATCGCATCGTTGCTCATTCGATCCGCCCCATCAAAAATTTTATTTGTCATTTTTTTTTGGTGTGATATAATGGCGCCGAAATATTTTAGGCTGCCGACGGCAGCAGGAAGGAGTTATCTCATGAAGTTATCGACCCTTTGCAAGCGAGTGCTGACCGGCGTGTTGGCGGCGGCATTCGCAATCGGAGCGGCAGGTTGCGGCGGCGGCGGCGACGGCGCCAACAAAGACAAATTCCTCAACATCGCAACCGGCGGTACTGCCGGCACCTATTATCCCATCGGCGGCGCAATGGCGGAGATCATCAATAAGGACGTCACCGGCGTCAACGCTTCCGCTCAGGCCACCGGCGCTTCCGTCGCCAACATCAACATGCTCAAGGACGGGCGCGTTGAGCTCGGCATCGTCCAGAACGACATCACTTACTACGCCGTCAACGGCACCGAGATGTTTGACGAGACCGGCAAGATCGAAAATCTCCGCGCGATCGCCTCGCTTTACCCTGAGACTTGCCAATTCGTCGTGCTCGAGGACTCCGGTATTAAATCGATCGCCGATCTCAAAGGCAAAATGGTCGCGGTCGGCGCGGCAGGCTCCGGCGCCGAGGCCAATGCCCGTCAGATTCTCGAGGCCTACGGACTTACCTACGATGACGTTAACGAGCAGTTCCTCTCCTTCGCCGACGGCGCCATCGCCCTCAAGGATCATACCGTCGATGCCGCTTTCCTGACCGCCGGTTATCCGACCGCTTCCGTTCAGGACGTCGCCTCTCAAAATCAAATCCGCCTCTTGCCCGTCGAAGACGCTCAAGCCGACGCACTTATCGCCAAATATCCCTTCTACACCAAAGCAGTTATCCCGAGCGGCGCTTATCAGGGCTTCAACCAGGAGGTCAAGACCGTCTCCGTGATGGCCATCCTCGTCACCAACGAGAAGGTTGACGCCGACACCGGCTACAAAGTCACCAAGGCCATTTTCTCCGGGCTCGACAAGATCGGCGTTGCGCACTCCGCCGCCAAGCAGATTACCAAGGAGGGCGCCACCAAGGGTCTCGAGTTCATCAAGATGAACGAGGGCGCCGAGAAATTCTTCAAGGAATAATTCATCGCTCCGATTTCATATCATCGTAATCCAACGACCGCGTGTGCTGAGTATGACTCCACTCGTGGTCGTTTCGTTTTATGAACCCGATAAAAATAATCGGCAGCCACGAGTAGATGAACAGCGGATACAGCAGCAGGTAAAACCACGACTTGAGCTTCGCGCGCACCTTGATCAAGATGATCATCGGCAGCGCGTATTGCCCGATCATTATCGCCGTCATCAGCGTCGACGGCAGGATCGACCAGATGTTGGTGTAGAACGGCTCGAACGCCAACTGAATGTAGCTCACCGCGATGAAGAACGCCGACAACATCAAAAAATGCGGCTGCAGCAGATAAATGCAACCGTCCCAAATTCTGATATCGCGCCGGCGCCAGCCCTCGACGAGCATCTTCGGGATAAATCGATGCGCCACATCGAACTGCCCTTGCGCCCAACGCTTGCGCTGCGTCCACGACTGTTTGAAGGTCAACGGCTTTTCGTCGTAGACGATCGCATCATGCGCCCACGTCGTCTTGATCCCCTCGGCAAGAGATTTCATTGTGAACTCCATGTCCTCGGTCAAGCACGTCGCGCGCCAACCGTATTTCTTGAGCACGTCGAGCGTGATGCACATGCCCGTCCCGCCGAGCACCGCCGACAAGCCGATATTGGTCTTGGCAAGGTGAGAGACGTGATCGATAACCCAAAACGCAATCGCAAACGTCCCTGCGACCCAAGTGTCGTAGGGATTTTTTGCGTCGAGGAAGCCCTGAATGATCCGATCGCCCTTCATCAGCCGATTGTTCATCTCCATCAGAAATTGCGGATGGACGAGATTGTCGGCGTCGAAGATCGCAACCGCGTCATAAATTTTTCCCTCGCGCTCCATGTTAAAAAGCCGCTCGAACATCCACTCGAGCGCATAGCCTTTACTCTTTCGTTGCTCATCAAATCGCTCGCAAACGATTGCGCCCGCCGCTCGAGCGATCGCGGCGGTATCGTCGGAGCAATTGTCGGCAATCACGTAAATGTCGTAGAGCTCCTTCGGATAGTTGAGGTCGTGCAGATTTTTGATCAGCTGACCGACGACGTTGTGCTCGTTGTGCGCGGCGACGATCACCGCAAACTTTTTGATCGGCGTCGTAAATTTGTCCTCGTGTCGTCGCCACATCCCGCAAAATCCGATCACGAAGAAGTACATCGTGAACAGAAATAAGATGATCTGCAGCGGCACCATCACGATGTCGAACGGATAATTTATCATCGACTCACTCCTCTTGCCGATTCATCAGCGCGAAGAGCGAGTTGACGATGCCGAAGACGGCGTAGGTTGAAAATATGGCGGTCAAGACGGCTTGGACGGGCGCGGTGCGCGCGAAGTAGACGATTGCCGCGAACATCGCCACCGCAAAAATTTTTGCGAGCAAAAACAATTTTTCGCCTCCGCCTTTGAAGTCGGGATAATGCACGTGGCTGACCATCAGGTAGGCGACGGCGATCATCGTCACGGGGTAAACGAGACCGTAGTTTTGAGGTTGAACGTCGAGCGCGAGAAAAAGTAATGTGGTGGAGGCGACGATGCAACCTCCGGCGGGAATCGCCAAGCCCATGAAGTAGCCGTGGACGACGCCGGTATTGACGTTGAATCGAGCGAGGCGCCACATCCCGCACAGAGCGAAAAGGATCGCGGCGACCCAACCGTAATATCCGAAGTGATGCATGCAGAATGAGTAGGCGAGGAAGGCGGGGGCGATGCCGAAGGAGCCGAGATCGCACAGTGAGTCCATTTCCTTGCCGAGTTCGCTGACGACGCCGAGGGCGCGGGCAATTCGACCGTCGAGCCCGTCGGCGACCAGCGCAATCAAAATGAAGATCGCTCCAAAAAAATAATCGCCGTGAAAGGTCGACAGGATCGAGCACATTCCGAACAACAGGTTCGCCGATGTGCACAGGTTCGGTATCATCCGCCTCATTCAATCATTCAACTCCATTCGCCCGAACGTCATCGACGATGCGTCCGATAATGGTTTCGCCGCCGTAAA
>CAMKFB010000079.1 GCA_946411735.1 uncultured Selenomonadales bacterium | reverse complement strand
CCGAGTCGGGCGATATGTTACATTGACGGCGGGCGAGCGCTCGAGCTGCCGGATGGAAATTATCCGGTGGCGATGCCGTCCGGCGACGAGACGTTGATGCTATACGGTCAAAAAAAATTCCCGCTGTTGATGGTGATGGTGCCGACAGCGGATGGACTCAAATTATATCCGTTGAATGTGGCGGACGACTCGATATTGCCGCGGCAGGGGCGGACGTTGGCGTTGAACATACTGATAGGCTTTACGAGCGCACACGCGGAAAATCGATTGCAATACGGCGAGAAGCTCGGCAACGTCGAGGATTATAAACGGAAGGCGTATTATTATTTGGAGGTGCGCAGCGGCGTCGGTCGAATGAGGCGTGGCTATAAAACTTCGCGCGCGCTCGATCCGCTCGTCGAGCTTGAAACAATTTATTGGCTCAAAAACTGAGAAGCTTGGTACGCAGGACGGTATAATAGTCTTTGTCCTCGAATTTGACGATCTGAGCGGTCACACTCGCCTTGCGAACGATGATCTCGTCGCCGGGGCGGACATAAAAACTTTCTTGACCGTCGAGCGTAACGATCACATCCTGGTGGACGTTGCCGATCTTGAGCCGAATCTCATCATTTTCGCCGACGACCAACGGTCGAATTTGAAAGGTATGCGCGCAGATCGGCGTCAAGAGCACGCCTCTGATGGTCGGATTGAGGATGGGACCGCCGGCGGATAAAGAATAAGCGGTGGAGCCGGTCGGCGAGGAGACGATCAAGCCGTCGGCTTTATAATCCATAAGATGAGTCTGATTGATGTAAAGCCCGAGGCTGAGCATACGAGCGGCGCCGCCCTTGGCGATGACGACGTCATTGATGGCGCGCCCGAGATATTTTTGAGTGAGGTCGTTTTGAACGAGCGCCGACAGTTGAAGACGGTGTTCGATGCGATATTCGCCGGCGAGAATTTTTGCCAGATGCCCCTCGAGCTCTTCGGTCTCGATATCGGCGAGGAACCCGAGCGTGCCGATATTTATCCCGCAGACGGGGACGATCTGATCGGTGAATCGCCTGCAGACTCCGAGAAGAGTGCCGTCGCCGCCGATCGACAGCGCCATATCGACGTGCACGCGCTCAACGCACGGCAACCCGTATCGTTCCTTCCGATATAAGCGCGCGTCGCCCGCCGGCATCATCAGCCGCACCTCTTTGCCTTTATAGAAATTGAATATCCGATCGACGATTTCCGCCGCCCGCCGCTTGCTCCGATTCGGAAATACCGCTATCTGCAGCATTGCATAACACCCCACTTGTAACCTGATATCGACAGTTTATCAAGCATCAACCCCCATGTCAAACTATTCGATGAAAAATTTATGAATGAAGTTTAGATGAATTACCCAAAAGGGCTTGAAAAACGAAAAACGGTGTGATATCATCACGGCGGTCTTAGGGAATGGCAACGAACTCCTGAGGAAACGTGGACACTCAAGAAAGAACTGCCTGCTCCGAGGACCCGCCGAAATAAATTCTGTGTGGACTTCTTCGAGGAGGAGTTTGTAATGAAAAAATCATTAGCCGCTGCTTTGACGACCGCTCTCGTCGTCGGTGCAGCATCCACCACCTTTGCTGCCGCTAACCCGTTCAGCGATGTCCCCCGCGGACACTGGGCGTATGACGCTGTCACGCAGCTCGCTGCCGACGGTGTCATCGAAGGTTACGGCGACGGTACCTTCCTCGGTAACCGCAACATCACCCGTTACGAAATGGCGCAGATGGTCGCCAAAGCCCTCGCTCGCAATCCGCAGGGCACCGACCGCGCCGCTCTCGATCGCCTCGCTGCCGAATTTGCTGAGGAGCTCAACAACCTCGGCGTTCGCGTCGCGGAGCTCGAGAAGTACGCCGATAAAGTCGAGCTGATGGGCAAAATCGAGTACACCTACAAGAGCCATCGCACCGACAACAACAACAACAAAGGCAAGACCAAAGTCAATCAGGATGACTGGATCTTCCGTTTCGAGCCGATTGCGCACGTCAATGACCACTGGACACTCCGTGCTCGTATCGATGCTCACACCGACTTGAGCCGCAACGATTCCTCCGACTTCCATCTGGAGCGTGGTTGGGCGCAGGGCGATTATCGTAACCTCCAGATTCGCGTAGGTAAGCAACCCCTCTACACCAATGAGGACGGTATCATTTGGGATACCGAATACAGCGGCGCCGACGTCACCTTCGGCAACCTCTTGAAGGTTCAGCTCTTTGCAGGTCGTTTGGCATCCGGCACCGTCAACGGCGCGGTTCGCAATGCGGGCGCTTGGAACGGCAGACAGGACGGCAACGGCTCCACCAACGCCAACTGGACCAACGCGACCGGTCGTATCGGCGGCGGCAGCAATGATCCGTCGAGCTTCCAGGCGATCAACATTCAGTACATGCCCAAAGAGCATGGTCTCTTCGCCGGTGCAGGTTACTATCACATTGAGGACGACGACTTCAAGCATGCCGACGGCGCGAAGATCTACAGCCGTCACGGTAAAGAGGATAAAGCTGACATCTGGTCGGCGAACCTCGGTTACAAATTCGGTCGCAAGGCTCAACTGTGGGGCGCTTTCGCGCAGAATACCAAAGCTGATTACGAAGATAACTCCTGGCAGGCACTCTTCCGTTACGGCGATCTCTACGGCGGCGGCAATCAGAGCACCAAGAAGGGCTCGTGGGCTGTCTGGGCCGGCTACAAGAAGCTCGGCTCCAACACTTCGTTGTGCGCCATCAACTGGGATGACGCGTTCGCAGGCACCAAGGGCGTTGTCGCCGGCGCAAGCTGGGCTCCGATGGATCGCATCGTTGTCCTCGCTAAGTACTTCAATGGCGAGTACATCACCGGCAACGGCGATGCCGAGCGCCTCTTCGGTCGTGTCGAGTTCTTCTTCTGAGATCACGCTCAATCACCTACGTAGACAATCCAATCGACATACATTCACCAAAGCCTCCGCATTGACGGGGGCTTTTTTATTGTCTATAATCATCAAAACGATTTCGAGAGGAACGATCGAATGATCTTGGCACAGGATATCAGCAAAAGTTTCGGCGAGCGCCTCATTTTTTCCGGCATCAATTTTCGCATCGACGATAAGGAAAAGGTCGGCATCGTCGGCAAAAACGGCGCCGGCAAATCCACTCTCCTAAAAATTATTATCGGTTCGCTCGAGCCCGACTCAGGTTCGATCTCCGGCGTGCATCCCGAGGACATCGGCTACGCCGAGCAGATTCCAACCTTCTCCGCGCGGAGTCTTCTTGACGAGTTGATCGCGATCGACGGCGCTCAAGAGTTCATGGCGAAAAAAATTCTCTACGGGCTCGGTTTCAATGACGACGATCTCAAAAAAAATCCCAATGACTTCAGCGGCGGCGAGTCCGCAAAAATCGCCCTCGGCAAGGCGCTCATCACCGAGCCGCGCATCCTTATCCTCGACGAGCCCACCAACCATCTCGATATCTATGCGATTGATTTTCTCGAGAGCTTTGTCAAAAATTACGGCGGCACCGTCATAGCCGTCACTCACGATCGCCACTTCCTGCAGACGTGCGTCGACAAAATCATCGACATCGAAAATCACCGCGCCGTCGTCTACAACGCCAATTATGAGAAGTTCGTTCGGCTAAAGCGCGAGCGGCTCGACGCGCAGCTCAAGGCTTATGAGAAGCAGCAGGAAGAGATCGCGAAGGAAGAAGAATATATCCGTCGCAATAAGGCGGGCGTCAATTCCAAGCAGGCGCGCGGTCGACAGAAGAAATTGGATCGGCTCGAGCGGATCGAAAAGCCGCCGTCGCAGGAGATTGTCAAAATCAATCTCGTCGAGGCGACAGAGACCGCCAACCGAGTGCTCACGATCGAGGCGCTCAATTTCAAGGGCATCATCAAAAATTTTTCGCTCGAGATTCTCAATGGTGAAAAGGTCGGGCTGATCGGCAAAAACGGCATCGGCAAATCCACGCTCCTGAAACTGATCGTCGGCGAGCTCCGCGCGGAGTCCGGCACGATCAAGATCGGCAATCGAGTAAAAATCGGATTCCTGTCGCAAGGGCATGAAGACCTCGACGAAAACTCGACGCCGCTCGAGGAGCTCATCAATACCTTCGGCTTGACGATCGAACGGGCGCGATCGGAGCTGGCGCGACTGGAGGTTTTTGCCGATCTCGTCGAGAAGCCGATCGGATCGCTGTCGGGCGGCGAAAAAACGCGCGTCGCACTCGCCAAATTAATTCTCACCGGCGCCAATTTCTTAATGCTCGACGAGCCGACCAATCATCTCGACCTGTCCGCGCGGGAGGCGATTGAGAGCGCGCTGATCGATTTCGAGGGTACGGTCTTGATCGTCACGCACGACCGTTATTTGCTCGACAAGGTCACCGACCGCGTCATCGAAATGCTCCCGCCCGTCGTGCCGCCCCAAAAAAAATCGCCCTCGGCAGGAACGCCGCCAACCCTTGACGAAATTACCCCGTCGAAGGCAAAAAAAGTCGCGCGCCCGCTTTCGCAGGAGGCGCTTGACAGATTGGAAGCGCAAATCGCCATGGCAGAAATGGAATTGAAAATGATCGAGCATCAGATCAATCACGAGGTCGAGCCGCAAAAATTGTCCGCGCTTGCCGTCGAACATCAATCGAAACTCGTCGAGATCGACGAACTTTATAAACGTTGGGAGGAATCGATTTGAAAAAAGTTTCGCTGCTCCTGACATTTTTTTTATTACTGTTGACCGCCGTCACAACCCTCGCCGACAGTAACGTAGACTCAACGGTCTATCCTCCGCCCGTCGAGCCCGCCGTCGAACAAACCGTTGAGCCCGCCGTCGATCAGCCCTCCGGCGTCAAAGTCGTGATGCGCCTTTCGTGGAGGCTCGTCCCCGGCGCCGTCAAGTATAAGGTCGCCTTCAACGATGAGGTGCACACTACCTACATCAACGGCATTGAGCTCGAGGTCAACAGCGTCAGCACTGTGTTTCACGTCGTTGCGCTCGATTTCGGCGGCAGAATCATCGACAGCGATGTCGACGTGACGCAGGTCGAGACCAATCCCACCGCCCCTAAAACCACTACCGAGTTCGACAAGATGGATTACGGTCCGCTTTATCCGGTGTACTCGTGGGTGCCGACGCACGGCGCCGATTATTATCAGATTCAGCTTTTCAAGGACGGCGAGTTGGCGCGCGAATACGAGGCGTATAACACCGATAAGGACAAGGCGTATGATTACTACGACGAATATCCCGTCAATCGGGGCGGGGATTATTATTGGCGGGTGCGGGCGATGTCGAATTACGGCTTTGCGATGTCGGAGTGGTCGGAGCAGACCGATAACGTCTCGTTCAAAGTGTCGTCGCCCAACAGGGTTTGCGCGCTCGGCGACAGCATCACTCACGGCGGCGGAGCGGTCACCGTGCCGCCCTCGATGACGATGTACAATTGGGAGACCTACTGCCACATCCCCGTCAAAAATCTCGGCAAGAGCGGCGATACCACCGATGTGATCGTCGAGCGGTTCGAGAATGATGTGCTGCCTTTCGAGCCGAAGGTGCTGCTGATAATGGCGGGCGTCAACGATTTTCGCGGGACGATTTTCGGTTGGCAGTCGGCGACGAATTACAAGGCGCTGATCGACAAGTGCGCGTATTACGGCATCACGCCGGTGTTTTTGACTCCGACGCCGATCAATGCCGGCTTGATCAGAAAGAGTCGGTTTATCGAGCAGCCGCCGTATGATTGGCAGACGCATTATCAGTTTTTGTGCGATTGGATCAGAAAGCAGCCGTATCACATCGATTTGACGGCGGCTTTTGAGGACGAAAACGGCGAACTCCGCGCGGATTTGACGTCGGACGGACTGCATCCCGACGAGGAAGGCAAGGAAATTATCGGGCGCGCGGTCGAGGAGTGGCTCAAAAATAATGAGCAGCTTTGGAACTGATTAGGCAGTTTGCGACTGCCGGCGTTCGGGGCGACGGGGGCGACGATTTAAAGGGCGCCGCCGACGCGCCCACCCATCGAGTGCGGCGCCCAACGAAGGACACAGTTCCCACCCGCATCGTCGGCGCTCGGCGAAGGACTCGCTTTCCGCACTCGCGCGGCGGCGCCAACAATCAATAAAACTAAATTTAAGGATCGGAAATGGATACTAAAATTATTACGCTCGGGATCGAAACCAGCTGCGACGAGACGGCGGCGGCGATCCTTCGCGGCGGACGCGAAATTCTTTCCAATGTGATCTCGACGCAAATTCCCTTACATCGAAAGTTCGGAGGCGTCGTCCCCGAGATCGCTTCGCGCCGCCACATCGTCAACATCATGCCGGTGATTGATCAAGCGATCGAAGACGCTCACATCAAACTCACCGACGTCGATCAGATTGCCGTCACTTACGGACCGGGGCTGGTCGGAGCGCTGCTCGTGGGAGTCTCGACCGCAAAAACTTTAGCCTTCGCGCTCGATCGACCGCTCATTGCCGTCAACCACCTGCAGGGGCATATCTTCGCCAACTTCCTATCGCATCCCGAACTTGAGCCGCCGTTTCTGTCGCTGATCGTATCGGGCGGACATTCGGCGCTCATCAACATGAAAACTTATAACGACTTCGATCTGCTCGGTCAGACGCGCGACGACGCCGCGGGCGAAGCCTTTGATAAGATTGCGCGCGTGATGGGGCTGCCTTATCCCGGCGGTCCCGAGATCGATAAACTGGCGCGGCAGGGCAATCCGAATGCGATTGATTTTCCGCATCCCAAGGTCGACGGCTACGATTTCAGTTTCAGCGGGTTGAAGTCGGCGGTGCTCAATTATCTAAACAGCGCTCAAATGCGCGGCGACGAGATCAACAATGCGGATGTGGCGGCAAGTTTTCAGCGGACGGTGATCGACAGTCTGATCGGTAAGACGATTGACGCGGCAAAAAATTTCGGGCTGAACTCGATTGTGCTCGCGGGAGGAGTTGCCGCTAACTCGGCGCTCGAGGCGCGGCTCCGCGCGGAATGTGAGCGACGCGGGCTGAAGTTTTATTATCCGACGAAAATCCTCTGCACGGATAACGCGGCAATGATCGCATGCAGAGGATTTTATCAGGCGGCGGACGGAAATTTTGCGGCGTCCGATCTCAACGCTTATCCCGCGCTCACCGTTAGCGATTAAAAAAAGTTTATGAGGGCGCCGCCGACGCTCCCACCCACGATTGCGGCGCCCAAACGAAGGACACGGTTCCCACCCGCGTCGTCGGCGCCCCACATGTCTTTGTGTCTAAACACGGATCGATGGGAGAATCTGTCAGCGATTAAAGTAGAGCCGCTCGGCGTTGGCGGTCGTCGCCGACGCTATCAACTCGATCGGCTCCGCGCGGAGCTCCGCCAACTTCTCCGCAATCAACACCACATACGACGGCTCATTGCGCTTGCCCCGATAAGGCGTCGGAGCCATATACGGCGCGTCCGTTTCGATCAACAGCATCTCGAGCGGCGCCGCGCGGACAATCTCCGGCAGCTTCGCCGCGTTTTTGAACGTCAGCGGTCCGTCCAGCCCGATCAGCCAGCCCAGCCGCCAAAGCTCCCGCGCCATCTCCAAACTGCCGCTGTAGCAATGCATCACTCCGCGCAACCCGCGCCCCTCCCGCTTCAAAATGTTGAGCGCGTCGCCATGCGCCTCCCGCTCGTGTATGCACACCGGCAAATTCAGTTGCCGCGCCAAGTCGAGCTGCTCAATAAAAATTTTTTGTTGCAGTCGACGGCGATCGGCGTCCTTCTCCCAATAGTAATCCAATCCGATTTCGCCAATTGCTACCACCTTCGGCGCGCGCGTCATCGTCTCCAAGCGATGCAAATCGGTCGCCGTCATTTCGAACGCCTCCTCGGGGTGAACGCCCACGCCCGCGTAAAGCGCCTCGTAGTCGCTCGACAGCGCGACCACTACTGCGGAGTCCTCGAGCGTCGAGCCGAAATTGATGATGCGCGTGACGCCGGCTTCGACCGCACGCCCGATCACATCGTCGAGCTCGCCGTCGAATTTCTCATCGTTCAGGTGGCAGTGGCTGTCCACGAAAATTTTTTTTTGCAAAACTATCAACCTCCCGCCCGTATTTTATCACAAGGAGAATTTTTATGGAGCAGATATCTCAAACTTTCCTGCAGTTCATCGATCAATACGGCTACTTCGCCGTCGCGCTGCTGATGGCGATGGAAAATGCTTGCATCCCCATTCCCAGCGAATTGATCCTCGGCTTCGCCGGCTATCTGATTTTTGACGAGCGTATGACTTTCACCGGCGCCATGATCGCGGGCATGATCGGAGGCATGGCGGGCTCGATTTTCGCCTACGTTGTCGGCAAGCGCGGCGGGCGCCCCTTCGTCGACAAGTACGGCAAGTACTTCCTCGTCAAAAAATCTCACGTCGACCTCGCTCAGCGCTGGTTCGATAAGTACGGCATCCGCGCGGTGTTCTTCAGCCGCATGCTCCCCGTCGTCCGAACGTTTATCTCATTGCCCGCCGGCTTCGCAAGCGTCGACTTCCCGAAATTCCTCGCCTTCACCTTCGCCGGGTCGCTGCCCTGGACGGCGTTAATCCTCGGCGCGGGCATGATGCTCGGCGAAAATTGGCAGTACCTTCTCGAGCTCGGGCACGAGTTCAGCCTCGCGTTCGTCATCATCTGCGTCATCATCGTCGCCGCGCTTTATTACCGTCATCGCCGAAAGAAAGGACGTTGAGCCATGGCTTGGACCGCCGATCAATCCAAAGCGATTCACACCGTCGACAAAAACCTGCTCGTCAGCGCCGCTGCCGGTTCCGGCAAGACCGCCGTCCTCGTCGAGCGCATCATCCAAATGATTCTCAACGGCACCTGCGACATCGACCGAATGTTGGTCGTCACCTTCACCAACGCCGCCGCCGCCGAAATGCGCTCCCGCATCAACGCCACGCTCTCGAAAAAGATGTCCGAGGACGGCGACCGGACCACGCTCGATCGGCTCGAGCGGCAATCGATTTTGTTGTCGGGCGCGTCGATTATGACCGTGCACGCCTTTTGTCAAATGCTGCTGCGTCGACATTTTTCCAAGATCGAGCTCGATCCGAAATTCCGCGCCGCAGACGAGCACGAGCTCAACATTTTTCAACAGGAGATTATCGAGAACGTGTTCGAGCGACATTACACCGATCCCGACAACGTGGAGCGCTTTCATCTCATCATCTGCGTGCTCATCATCGCCGCGCTTTATTACCGTCATCACCGAAAGAAAGGACGTTGAGCCATGGCTTGGACCGCCGATCAATCCAAAGCGATT